>JAFGQA010000499.1 GCA_016935885.1 Phycisphaerae bacterium
GCCCAGTCCATGCGCCTGCTGGCGACGACCAAGAACGACCTGCTCGACAAGGACGACATCGCCGGCAAGCGCGAGGTCTACTACAACAGCAAGAGCTGGGGCGAGTGCCGCTTCGACGAACAGCCCGAGAGCGATTCCCTGCTCGACGACATGGAGGCGATGCTTGCGATCAACCGCGAACAGCTCGGCTACATCCCGGAGGAAAGGGGCGGTGAAGTCTGCGGCCCGCTGGTCGTGATCGACAAGGACCCCGCCAGCGGGAAGGACATCAAGATCGACTGTGCCAGGCTGGGGACCGGCGCATGGAGCATCCCCTCGCGGGTCGAGCACCTGCGTTTTCAAACGAAAGCGAAGCTGATCCTGGTGGTGGAGACCGCCTCGCTCTTCCAGCGCCTCGTGCACCACCGCTACTATGAAACCGCCCACTGCATCCTGATCTCGATGAGCGGCGTGCCGACCCGCGCCTGCCGCCGGTTCATCCGGCGGCTCGCGGATGACCAGAAACTGCAGGTGCTGGCCTTCACCGACGGCGACCCGTACGGCTACTGCAACATCTACCGCACGCTCAAGGTCGGCTCAGGCCAGGCGGCCCACATCAACCGCTACTTCTGCGTGCCGCAGGCGCACTACCTCGGCGTTACGCCCTGGGACATCAAGGAGTTCAAGCTCGAGGACGCCACGCATCCGCTGGAGGCGGTTGACATCAAGCGCGCGAAAGACGCGCTCAAGAACGACCCGTTCGTGCGGCACCACAAGGAATGGCAGGCGGCGCTTGAGCACATGCTCCAGCTCGGGGTCCGCGTCGAACAGCAGGCCTTCGCCAAGCACGGCCTGAACTTCGTCATCGAGAAGTATCTGCCCTCCAAGCTGAAGAAGGGGAAGTTCCTGCCGTAGGGGATTGGAATACTGGAATGTTGGAATGGTGGAATGATGGGTTTCCCGCCATCCCATCATTCCATCATTCCATCATTCCATTCCGCCAACAGCCCGTGCAGATACAGGTACGTGACCATCTTCACGTCCAGCCCGTGCCCCGCCTTGTAGGAGACGACTTCGCCGACGAAGCGGCCCTCCTCGATCAGCGAGACGGCGGCCAGCAGGTCCAGTGCCGCGCGGTGCCAGACGGCCTCGAGCGACTTGCCTTCGTGGAGCAGTCTGGGCTCGTTGACGTAACGCTTGCGCCCCGCGACGAGGATGTTCTCGTTGGTGTAGCCGAGGTGCCGGACGTCGGCGAAGATCTTGCCGAGGGTCTGACAGTAGAGCTTCTTCGCATAGGAGGTATTGGTCCTGGCCTCGGCGGCCTGACGGAAGATGTCGTACGTCACGGGGAAACGAACACGCTGTTGGCCGATGGCGTCGGGGAAGTCGATCGCACAGTCAATGTGGAGTTCCGGATGCTTTGATCGCAAGGGCCGGAAGGTCAGGAACCCGCCGTGCGGAGTGGCCAGGGTGACCGTTTCCTTGACGGTCACGTACTTTGCCGGGGCGTCCGCATCCTGGAATCCGCTCTTCTCCAGGGCCTCGACCAGGTCGAGACTGCCGCGGTTGAACAGCGGGGGGTCCCCGGAGTCGATGCGGATCATGAGATTGTCGATCCCCAGCCCGATGCGCAGAGCCACCATGTGCTCGACCATGCGGACGTAGTTGCTCGGCGCGCCGCTGCGCAGGACGATGTTGCTGACGACGGCGCCGGTCGTCCACACGTTGCGGACGGACACGCGAGTGGGCAGGGAGTCGGGCAGGTCGGTGCGGTCAAACCACCAGCCCTCGCCGTCGAACGGCTCGAAGGTCAGCCGGCGCACGGCCTTGCCGAAGAACGTGCCGGGCCCGGCGATCGAAACCGGCTTGCGGATGGTGCGCTGGTTCCGGGGCGGTCCGGGGTAGGGGCCGTCGGTCAGGTTCCAGTCCACCGGTTGGCTTGCGAACCTCTCGTATGCTTCACGCACGAGAGGCTCATCGCCCGTCAGCAGGGTTCCATAGGGTGTTTCAGCCACGGTGACTTCCTTTGTCGGGCGCCGACTCTATACGAGGGCCGGACCTTCTGGCAATGGGGAATAGGTCCTATAGGCCCTATAGGACCTATAAGACCTATAGAATTCGTGAAGCCGTCGTCCCGCCTTGCCTGGCCCGGTCCTGTTGCACGACTTTCGCGAAGCACTCCGGGCACACCCCGTGCGAGAATTCGGCGCGCGTCTTGTCCGACACGAACAGGTCCAGCCTCTGCCAGGCCTCCTCGTCGAGCTGGACCCGGTTGCAGTAGGAACAGATCTTGATCATGCCCGCGAGCACCCGCTTCTGCTGCTGGTAGGAGTAGGCGATGCTGATGAAACCCACGACGATGACGCACACGGTCAGGATGCTGGCGCCGAGCCAGTTCATGGATGGTGCGGGCGGTGCGCCGTAGATCAGGTTGGGCAGGTCGAGCACCTCGTTGACCCACACCAGGCACAACAGCATGATGAAGATGAGGAACTGCCAGAAGGCGATGTACTCGAAGGGCCGCAGGCCGGAGGCTTGACGGCCCGGCCGGTACCCCAGCGACTCCGTCTTGAATCTGCCCTTAGCGAATTGCATCATCTGTCGGTTTCTACAGGGAAGCCGCAAGGCAGTCAATCGCCCAGGGTGCAGACGCCTGCCAAATCTCAGTGCGGGTGGCGGTGACGCAGGATGTGCGGACGTTCCAGGCCGTGCGCCAGCATCAGATCCTCATTGTTCAGGATCTCGACCGTCGGGCCCTCGGCCACAACCTGTCCCCCGTCCAGCACGATCACGCGGGAACATGCTTCGACGACCAGCTCCAGGTCGTGCGTGGCGATAATGCGGGTGTGCTCGAACGACCTCAGCAACTCTATGAGGCGGCGGCGGCCGCGCGGATCGAGATGGGAGGACGGCTCGTCCATGACCAGCACGTCCGGCAGCATCGCCAGCACGGTCGCTATAGCCACCGCGCGCTTCTCGCCGGCCGACAGCCGGTAGGGCGGGCGGCCCTGCAGGTGGTTCATGCCGACCCGCTCCAGCGCGTTCGCTACCCGCCCGTGCACTTCGTCCGGCGGCAAGCCCGCGTTCAAGGGCCCGAAAGCCACATCCTCGAAGACCGTCGGCATGAAGAGCTGGTCGTCCGGATCCTGGAAGACCATGCCGACCGCCCGACGTGCCGCGACGACGGTGTCACGGTTGAGCGGCACGTCGCCAAGGCGCACCTCGCCGCGCGTGGGGGACAGACAGCCGTTCAGGTGCAGGAGCAGGGTGGATTTGCCCGCGCCGTTCGCCCCGATGAGGGCGACCGCCTCGCCGTGCGTGATGCGTAAGGACACGCCCCGCAAAGCCTCCGTGCCGTCAGGATAGCTGAAGTGGAGATCGCGTGCTTCGACGATGTGGTGACTCATAGCGTGGCCCCCGTCAGCAGGTGGCCGAGGCGGTCGGCCAGGTTCCAGACTCGCGCGACAACGAAGAAGACCGCCCACCCGGCCACGAAACCCAGGTCGGCCCAGCGCAGGCGGCTCTGGCGCAGGACCCGGATCTGGCCGTCGAATCCGCGCGCCACCATGGCCCGATACACCCGGTCCGCGCGGGCCATGGAGCGGAGGAGCAGGTGCCCGAGGAGCGAAGCATAGACGCGCAGACCAATGGATCTCGGCCCGGAGGCGCGCAGACTCACACTGCGCACCATCCGCGCGCCTTCATCGGCGATGACGAACAGGTAGCGATACAGGAAGAGCAGTTGCGCGGCGAAAACGCGCGGCAAGCCCATCCGCTCCAGCCCCGCGCAGAGGCGGTGCATGCCGGTGCAGGCGACCAGCACCAGCGCCGCGCTCACCGTCAGGACAAAGCGCAGCATGATCGAGGCAAACGACAGCCAGCCGCCGGCGAGCGCGAACGAACCGACGGCCGCGACCGGTTGACGATCGAGAAACGGGTTGAACATCCCGATCACCAGCGCAAACGGCGCGGCGACGAGAACCTTCCGCAGGAGAAAGCCGGGCGGCAGACGGCCGAGCGCGACCAGGACGAAGGGAAAGACGAAGAACGGCGTCAGCGCAGAGACCTCATAGCGACTGAACGACATGACGAAGACTATGAAGACCAGCGTGGTCACGGCATGCGCCCGCGCATCCACGCGATGCACGGGCGTGTCCAGCCGCGCCAGCTCCTCCATGCGGCCTACTTCAGTCCATCCAGCCGGTCCCATGTGATTCGCCTTGTGCCGCCATTCTTTCCGCACGGCGTGCTCTTGCAAGGGGTTTCTCGCGCAGAGGCGCCGAGTCGCAGAGGGAAACGGATTCCCGGGCCGATCCTCCTCTGCGCCTCAGCGTCTCTGCGCGAGTTCTTCCTCTCGTCGGCCGTGCCGCGCCCGGAACGCGCCACGACATCAGGCCGCCGCGCGGCGCGGCTTCAAAGCCAGGCCCGCCACTCCCGCCAGGACCAGCGTCAGGAGGCCGCCGACCAGGCCCGACACGGAAGTGCCCGCGCTCACCGCCGGCCACGCTTCTGCCTCTTCCTCGGCGCCTGCCTCGGAAGAGACTTCAGCCTCCGAAGTCTTGAACCCGTAATCCGGCAGGAATGCGGTCTTCTCCTGAAGCGCGGCCAGGCCGCCGTGCAGTCCGCCCTCAGTGCCGGACAACTCCTCACTGCCGGCGACCCGCGCAATGGACCACTCCAGGCCGTCCGGGTATGTCGATGCAAACCAGCTCATGGCGCCGCCCACGACCACGGCCGCCGCCAGCAGCGCGAGCAGGACCGGCCGCAAGGCAACCGGCCGGCCGGTCGTCTGCGCCGTCGGCAGGGCCTCCGGCCGCGCATGCGCGACGAACGCCACAACGGCCGCGGTGGCCAGGCCCTCGACCACGCCGATCGCGAGGTGGATCGGCTGCATCAGCAGGAGGAACCCGCCAAACGGCAACTCGGAGATGCCGGAGGCCCTGGTCTCCAGCACCACGCCGAAGGCGCCAAGCTGTAACGCCACGACGGCGGCAACCACTGCGGCGATCCACGCGCGCGGCGTGCCGTGCTGGTCCTGAGTCATGGGCCGGTAAATCAGCGGGTAGGCGATGAAGGCGGGGAAGAACCCCATGTTGAAGATATTACAGCCCAGCGCCAGCAGGCCGCCGTCGGCGAAGAACAGCGCCTGCACGGTCAGCACGGACGCGATGACGAGAAACGCCGCATGCGGCCCCAGCAGGACCGCCAGGATCAGGCCGCCGCCCAGGTGCCCGCTCGATCCCGTCCCCGGGATCGAGAAGTTGATCATCTGCGCCGCGAAGATGAACGCGCCGAGCACACCCATCATCGGGACCAGGTGGTTCGTCACCGTCTGCCTCACCTTGCGCGCGCACCAGGCGATCAGCCCGGCGCTCGCCAGCCACAGCGTCCCGCCCACGGCGGGAGAAATCAACGCATCAGCCATGTGCATCTTCTGTGTCTCCTACTTGGTTCCGCTCAATCCGAAGGCCCAGGTCAGACCGGCAGTCGCGAAGAAGTCCGGCGCTTCGCCGTCGATCTTCGACCCGCCCGCAATATCCAGGGTCAGGGTCTCGGTCGGACTCATGCGGAAGCCCGTGTTGTACTGCACCACGGTGTCCGCGCCGTCAGCCTGTTCCTCTTCGGCAAACACCTCGCCGACCCACTGCACCGCTTCGCTCAACTGGTAATCCAAAGCGAGGCCGCCATGAACGACGTCGTCATCGTCGCCGCCGACCCAGGAATAGCCCGCGTTGAGGTGCAGGCCGGCCTTTTCGCCAAGGGACCAGGAGGCGATCCACGCGAGATCGTAGTCTGTCTCGCCACTGCCCAGCCCCTTGTCGTCGTCCGCCGTCGGGAACTTCACTGATGGCGCGAGGGCATGCCGCGCGCCCAGCGGGCATTCCTCGATGAATCGCCATTTCGCGCCGATTTCCAGGTCGCCGATGCCGGATTCGTCCACGTCCTCCTCACAGCCATCGTCGAGCAGCTCGGTCCTCTTCTCGAGTTGGCCGCCGAAGCCGACGCCGACTTCCACGTTCGGCGCCAGGCCGTACGCCAGGCCCAGGGGAAAATCCCAGTGTTCGCAATCGGCATCGTCGACATATCCGACCCCGGCCTCGACTTCGCACTGCCCGGGATCCGCCGGGTCCGCATCGTCGATTTCCAGCGGACGCCCTGCCCAGACTGCGCCGCCCGCGCACACCAGTCCTGCTACTGCCCAGCATCGCCAGCCCCTCATCTCGCGAACTCCTTTCCGGTTGTGGTGACCGTCAGCTTCCCGTGTTTCACGCCGCGGGCAGCGATGAGCTGGTCCGCGACGTGCTTGACCGCGTCGGCCCGTCCGCGGACGGCGAGAACCTCCATGCAGTTGTGGTGGTCGAGGTGGACGTGCATGGTCGAGATGATGAGCTTCTGGTGGTCGTGCTGGATGTCGGTCAGCAGGGCCTGGACGTTGCGCTTGTGGTGGTCGTAGACGAGGGTGATCGTGCCCGCGATCTCGCGCGAGCCGGCCTGGGCGTGGTGTTCGACCAGGTGCGCCCGGACCATGTCCGCCACCGCGTGCGAGCGGCTGGCATAGCCCTTGGCCTTGACCATACCGTCGAGCTGAGTCACCAGCTCCCCGGGCATCGAGAGACTGAACCGACAGAGCGCTGTTGCCTTCATGGTGTTACCTTTCTAACTAAAGGTAGCACCATGCCGGCGAGGGGGTCAAGGAGAGATTGGGCGGACAACGGCACCGGGCGGTCCGCGCCGCGTTGCAGGCGGGCGTGGTAGTGCGGCAGGCCATCGCGCCGCGAATCTGCCCGGCGGCCTGCCTTCGCCCTGCGGCTCAGGCCGAAGGGGAGGCGGTCCCTCCCGGAATGAACGATGTTTCAACTGCGCTGGGGTGGAGGAGCCGGGTCTCACTCCGCCGCGCTGGTGAACGCCCAGGTCAGGATGTCGTGGTTCTCGAAGGCATCCCATGTCGCGGCGGTGAACCCGACCCAGGCCTTGCCCTCGTCGAGTTCGAGCACCTCGTCCAAGAACAGCTCCACCGCCAGGATCGGCGTCTTGAAGTCGTCCATGTACACGTACAGGTTGCCCGGCACGTACTCGATGCGCACGGTGTGCGCGTCGCCGTCCGTCATCTCGGGGATGTTCGGCGTCGTGCCGAGCGAGTACGACTCGAACTCGCAGTTGGGCTCGATGCCCATGGTGTGGACGCTGACATGGTTGTGGTTGACGTCCTTGACGAACCGGTGCCCGCTCTCGTCGTTGTCCCACGTGTCGAACTCCACCGCGATGCTGTTGGGGATGCCCGCGTAGCCGATCCCGCCGCCCGCGCCGCCCTCGACGTCCGTGCCCGCGTTCTGGATCACGAACGCGAACCCGTCGCCGCCCGTGTCCGGGGTGACTTCGTCCGGAAACACATCGCCCGGGTCGGTGATGCGGAACGTGAACATCGTGCTGAAACCTTCGGCGACGTCCTGCTTGTCCATCAGCCAGACGGATCCGTTCTGAATCGGGGCCGACGGCGTGAGGCGGATGAAGTCGTCCAGGCGCGACGCCGAACCCCTCAGGATCAGGCCGTCGGACAGGCCGAGTTGCCTCAGCAGAACGACAGCCGACGCCGTAACGGCGAAGGCGAACGGAATGCACAGGGCAATGACCACGGCGCGCTTCATAGGTACGTCCTCCTGATGAATCCCACGTACATAATACCCCAAAGGGCTGACGTGTATTCAGGTTCGACACGCGGCAGGTGTTCCCCGTTCAGAGGCGGAGGCCCGCGAAATACCCCGCAAAGGCGCGGGGCAGGCATTATTGAGCTTTCACAGATACAGTGACACCTCTTGACCCGAGTCGTGCTCGTCCTCGTCGTCGTCCTCGTACTCGAAAATGAGCGTCCCTGCGTGGTATTCCCCGAGTACGAGGACGACGACGAGGACCGCTTCGCTGAGGACGAGTACGAGTTGTCACCATGATGTTGAACCCTCATCAAACGGCGCGAAAGACCAGGAGAATGGAACTGCGGGGGGATGGGAGCGAGGTGCCGAACGCGCTGTTCGGAAGTCGAGGTCATGCCGTCTCTCCAGCCGGTGGACAGCCGGGACCGCTCCAGCTTAGAATGCCGGGTGTCGACGTAATGGAGAGGAACCGTCATGGATGCCGAACAGGAACAGGTCGCGGGCGGGGCACAGCCTCCGCCTCTGCCTCCATCCGAGGTCAAACCGTCCAGGTGGCCGGCCTACTGGCCGGGCGCGGTGCTGATTACACTCCTGTTCACGGCCGGGAGCTTCTTCTCCGGCGACGTCAACAAGGTCATGGCCATCGCCTTCGCGTCGGCGCTGACCTGCTTCGCTCTGTACCCCGCATTCATCATTTCGCTGAACATGCTGCGCGGCAACATCGTGGTCTTCATCCTTGTCACGATCTTCCTGTCGGGCGCGCCGGTGATGGCCCTCCTGTTCGGCGGGCTGATACTCGGCTTCTCCCGAATCACTCTCGCGGGTCGGTTTCTGAAGTTCTACATCGCGCCGGTCATCGCGATCGCGGCG
This sequence comes from Phycisphaerae bacterium, assembly GCA_016935885.1. Next base: position 8,499 of record JAFGQA010000499.1, read on the forward strand.
GTGGGCATGATCAAGCACCCGGAGATGTTCCGGCCGGACGGAACGCCTGAAGCGAAGGAGCCGCGCGCCGTGGAACAGAAGCGCGCGCCCGGGTCGCCGGCGAAGAAGCCGGAGGCCTCCGCTCTGCCGCCCGAGGCCGAGCGGGCCCGGGACCTCCTGGTGATCTTCTCGGACATGATGGAGATGGCCTTCTACGCGGAAGGGGCAGTGAACAAAGATATACGCGACGTCATCGTCCATTACGGTCCCATGAAGGCCTCGTTGAGCATGTCGACCCTGCGCGACCTCCTGGAAGACGGCAAACTGCATGTCAGGGTTCACGGTGACAGCTACGAAGCCGCCCTGCGCTGGTCGGACGACCAGTGGTGGGTCTACGCCTTTCCGAAGCCGAGCCACACGTCCATGTGCATCATGGCCAGATCACCCCCCGATGTGCCGCCGTTCGATGCGATCCGGCCGTGGCCGGCCAAACCGTCGGCTCCGGCACCGGCGCAGGCAGAAGAGAAAGAAGAGGTGATCGGGACATCAGAGCAGAAACCGTCCGGGCAGGCGGCTTCCGCCGCGCGTCCCGCTCCGGCCGCGCCGCCGCCGGCGGCGGTGCGGCCGGAGCCGCCGCGGCCGGGTGCGTCAACCCGTTCGAGCGAAGACTGGGCCGGCGCGCGCCAGCAGGTCCAGGTCACCGGCGTCCTGCAGGGGAAGTCCGGTCGTATGGCGCTGATCGGGGACAACGTCTATCACGCGGGCGACACCGTCTCGGTGACCTACAAGGGCCGGACCTACACCTTCACGGTCGCGGAGATCCAGCAACACGACGCCGTGCTCGTGCCGATGACAGGGGAGTGAAGACGGGACAACCCTTGCTCCAAACGAAGACTGGCTTGCCATCCATAGCTCGCGAAGTGAGCAAAGGGTGGTCGGACCTAGTCCGTATAGCTCGATCCTACTTCGAGCAGAGTTATCCACGTCAGGGGCAATAGCTCAAGTCGCGGGACAGGTTTTCCAAGGTCTGGAAAAACCGCCGCGAAAACTTCCAACCATTGGAAAAATCGTCCGAAAACGTTCCAAGGTCTGGAAAAACAATCCCCCCGGCCCCGCCGTGAAGCGTGCGACGCTCTGCTTCACAGCCCGACCACCCGTTCCGCGCGGGACGCCCCCCATTGTCCCGCGCGCTTCGGAGATGCGTATTGCCCTCACAAATCACTTGATATATCATCCGACCACTATGAAGCAGTCCGGCGTGGCAAAGCTTATCGCCGAAATGCGGCGGCGTCTCGGTCTGAGCCAGGAGAAGTTCGCGGCCCGGCTCGGCGTTTCGTTTCCCACCATCAACCGGTGGGAAAACGGCCGGGCGAATCCCTCGCCGCTCGCGCTCAAGAGTATCGAGCGCCTTCTCCACGACATGGGGAAGAAGGGCGCGGACCTGCTTGAGCGGCTTTGAGGAATAGCAGCGGCCCTCCCTCTCCCCCCGGGAGAGGGTCGGGGTGAGGGTACACAGTATGTGGGACAACGACAAACTCTCGAACCTGGAAGCAAAGCTCTGGGATTCGGCGGATGAACTCCGCGCGAATTCCAAACTCACTTCCGGGGAGTACTTCTTCCCGGTCATGGGTGTCATCTTCCTGCGCCACGCGCAGAACCGCTTCGACAACGCGACGCGGCAGATTGAGGAAGATCGGGTCGCCGGCAGGATGCCCAAGCGCGCGGCGATCAAGGCGGATTATATCAAGCGCCGTGCCCTCTGGTTGCCGGAGATTGCCCGCTATGACTACCTGCTCAATCTGCCGTCCGATGAGGACCTCGGGGCGAAGCTGGTTGAGGCCATGAATGCCATCGAGGAGGATTTTGAACCGCTCAAGGGCCAGCTTCCGAAGGAGTACGGCATCTTTGAGCGCGATGTGCTGGAACAACTGCTGAAGAACTTCAATCACGACGCGCTCAGGACAGCCACCGGGGATGTGTTCGGGCGCATCTACGAGTACTTCCTGATGAAGTTCTCCATGCAGAAGGCCTATGACAACGGCGAGTTCTTCACGCCCCCTTCGATTGTGCAGACCATCGTCAATGTCATCGAGCCGGACCATGGGATTGTGTTCGATCCCGCGACGGGGTCCGGCGGTATGTTTGTCCAGACCAGCCACTTCGTGGAAAACCAGGGTCAGGACACGACGCACGCCGTGACCTTCTACGGGCAGGAGAAGACGAGAGGCACCATCCCCCTGGCGAAGATGAATCTGGCCGTGCATGCATTGGAGGGGGCCATCCAGGAGGCCAACACGTTTTACGAAGACGTTCACACCCTGGTCGGGAAGTGCGACTTCGTCATGGCTAATCCCCCGTTCAACGTCGACAAGGTGGACGCGAAACGGGTCAAGGGCGACGTGCGCCTGCCCTTTGGCCTCCCCGGAGTCAACCAGCAGAACCGCGTGTCCAACGGCAACTACCTCTGGATTTCCTACTTCCACAGCTACCTGAACGAGAAGGGGCGCGCCGGGTTCGTCATGTCGTCACAGGCGTCCAGCGCCGGACACGGCGAGAAGGAGGTGCGCCGCAAGATTGTCGAGACCGGCGATGTGGACGTGATGATCGCGATCAGGTCGAACTTCTTCTACACGCGGTCGGTTCCCTGCGAGTTGTGGCACTTCGACAAGGGGAAGCCGAAGGACCGCCGGGACAAGGTGCTGATGATCGATGCGCGGCACATCTACCGCAAAGTCACGCGCAAGATTTACGATTTTGCGCCGGAGCAGTTGAAGAATATCGCCGCCATCGTGTGGCTGTATCGTGGGCAGGACAAGCGCTATCTGAAGCTGACGGCCGAATACCTGCAATCCATCGCCGATGAGGCGGAGAAACTGCCCGGTGTGCTGGCGCTCTTTGATGAAGCATTGGGTGAGCTGAGCGATGTGGTGAACACGGCTCGTGAGGCTGGCGATTCGGGAGGGACGCCGGCCCCGTCGTCCGAGATTCCTGACGAGTACCTCGATGCGCGGAATGGGTACGAGGCGGACCGTGACAACCTGCTGAAGTCTTCCAAGGCTTGGAACAAGGCGTGGAAGAAGTTTCCAAGCCTTGGAAATGCCAAACAGATCGAAGCGCAGGAGGCGTTTGCCCCCATTGCGGAAGAGTGCCGGGGACTGGTCAGGCAGGTGGACCTGGTTGTCAAACTGGCGGCTCGCATGGTGGATGCGCTGGGAGGGACGCCGGCCCCGGCGTCCGAGAATGGGGATAACGGCCCGCGGGGCCGCGGGCCCTCCCTGAAGGAAGCCAAACGCAGGTTAAAGGTGCTGGATGCACAGCGCAAGGAGGGGGTCGAGCAGCTCAAACGAGCGGCCTACTTTCATAGGCAGGTCCATTGGCTGCAGAGCCGGTTCCCGAATGCCGAATTCGCCGATGTCGAGGGGCTTTGCAAGCGGGTGGATCAGAAACGGATTGAAGCCAACGACTGGAGCCTCACCCCCGGCCGCTACGTCGGCGTCGCCCCGCAGGAAGAAGACGAGGACTTCGATTTCGAAGAGACCTTGCGCGAGATCCACGTCGAACTGGCCGACCTGAACAAGGAGGCCGTGGACCTGGCAAAGCAGATTCAGACGAACTTCGAGGAGTTGGGGGTATGAAGTGGCGGAAAAGACGGATGGGGGACTTTCTGCGAATCAAGCACGGATATGCTTTCAAGAGTCGCTTTTTCGACGACGAGGGTGAGCTGATCGTTCTAACGCCCGGGAATTTCTTTGAAGACGGAGGATTTCGCCTGCGTCCCGAGAAGGAGAAGTACTACACGGGTGATGTGCCAGAGGGCTACCTGCTTCAGGAAGGTGATGTGGTGGTGGCTATGACTGAACAAGCCGAAGGGCTGCTTGGAAGTTCAGCATGGATCCCCGAATCTGGGAAGTTCCTGCATAACCAGAGACTTGGTCTCGTCAATGAATTGGATGAGACCCAAGCGGACAAGAGATTTGTCTACTACCTCTTCAATACACATTCTGTCCGTGGGCAAATCCAGGCGTCCGCCACAGGCACAAAAGTGCGGCATACGGCACCCGGCCGAATTGAGAATGTGCGAGTCACCGTTCCTGACGCCAAAGAACAGGTTCGCATTGCTTCCATCCTCTCCGCCTACGACGATCTGATTGAGAACAATCTGCGGCGGATCAAGTTGCTGGAAGAATCGGCGCGGCTGTTGTATCGCGAATGGTTCGTCCGCCTCCGCTTCCCCGGTCATGAACACACCCGCATCATCAACGGCGTGCCGGAGGGATGGTCAACATGCACCCTCTCTGAGATCGCGAACGTAAATCGAGAGTCGGTGGGCAAGAATCATCAAGGCGAAATCGAGTACGTTGACATTTCAGCCGTTTCACCTGGGTCAATCGACGAAACCAGCATCATGGACTTCCGCGAAGCCCCCAGCAGAGCGCGGCGAAGGGTTCAGCATGGCGATGTGATTTGGTCTTGTGTCCGGCCCAACAGGCGGAGTCATGCTGTGATTATGCACCCCCCGGAGAACATGTTGGCGTCAACAGGGTTTGCTATACTGACGCCGGAACATGTACCCACATCGTATCTGTACCTCTGCACGACAACGGATGCATTCGTCGGTTACCTGTCGAACCGTGCACGCGGCGCAGCATATCCTGCTGTCCTGGCCAAGGACTTCGAAGACGCGCCGCTCGTGCGGCCCGAAGATTCATTACTCCGAGCGCTTGATGACTTCGTGGCTCCGACCTTTGAGCAAGCTCATACCTTACGTGCGCAGAGTAGCAGGCTCAGACAGGCGCGGGACCTTCTCCTTCCCAAACTCATGAGCGGGGAGCTTGCGGCATAGGATCATGGAACAGATCTTCATCAGTAGTGTGCAGAAGGAACTCGCGGAGGAGCGGCGGGCGCTGAAGGATTATATCGAAGGCGATGCGCTCCTGCGGCGGTTCTTCGAGGTGTTTTTGTTCGAGGATTTGCCCGCGACGGACCGGCGGGCGGATGAGGTGTACCTGGACGAGGTGGAGCGCAGTGCGATCTATCTCGGCCTGTTCGGAGATCAGTACGGGCACACAGATAGGGAGGGCATCTCGCCGACGGAGCGGGAGTTCGACCGGGCGACGGATCATGGCAAGACGCGGCTGATCTTCGTCAAGGGAGCCGACGACGCGAAGCGCGACCCGAAGATGCTGGCGCTGGTGCGCAAGGCGGGCGAGCAGTTGATCCGGCGGCGGTTTACGGTCAAGGCCGAACTGATCGCGGCGGTGTATGCCAGCCTGGTCCAGGTGTTGGAGGATCGCGAGCTCATCCGAACGGGTCCGTTCGATGCCACGTTTTGCCGCAACGCCACCCTGGGCGATCTCGATGAAGACCGTATCAGCCGGTTCGTGAGCATTGCCCGGCGTGCCCGCGGGTTGCCCCTTGCGGAAGATGCGAAGCCGGGCGATGTGTTGACCCATTTGAACCTGCTCGACAAGGGACGCCCGACTCATGCGGCGATCCTCTTGTTCGGCAAGAAACCCCAGCAGTTTCTGATCAGCTCGGAGGTGAAATGCGCCCACTTCCACGGAACACAGGTTGCCAAGCCCATCCCCTCCCACCAGGTCTACAAGGGAACCGTATTTGAGCTGGTGGATCAGGCGGTTGATTTCGTGATGTCCAAGATCAACCTCTGGGTCGGCACACGCGCGGAAAGCGCCCAGGCCCCCACGGAATACGAGATTCCCCGGGAAGTGGTTGCGGAAGCCATCGTCAACGCCGTGGCTCACCGGGACTACACCAGCAACGGCAGTGTGCAGGTGATGCTGTTTGCTGACCGGCTGGAGGTCTGGAATCCGGGTGGCCTGCCGCCCTCTTTGACCTTGGAGAAGCTACGCCATCCGCACGGCTCCGTGCCGCACAATCCACTGCTGGCGGAACCGCTCTACCTGACCAAGTACATTGAGCGAATGGGTACCGGTACGGGCGACATGATCAGACGGTGTAAGGCGGCAGGGCTGCCCGAGCCGGTCTTTTCGTTGTCCGATGGGTTCGTAACCACCATCCGACGCAAGCAGTGGACAGGCAGCACACAAGTCACCCCCGAAGTGACCCCCGAAGTGACCCCCGAAGTGACCCCCGAAGTGACCCCCGAAGTCCTGAGAATGCTGGCGAAGATTCAAGGCGAGATGGGCCGCAAGGATATTCAGGCCAAGCTGGGACTGACTGATGAAAAGCATTTCCGGGAGTACTATCAGCAACCGGCCGTTGAGCAGGGTTTGATCGAAATGACTATTCCCGACAAGCCTCGCAGCAGCAAACAGAAGTATCGGCTGACCCAGAAGGGGAAGAGCGTGCTCGCCTCCACGAGCGGGAAGGACGAACCCGGCAGGAACCGATGATCACCGGCATCAACAACGAGGATCGTCTGGTTCAGAAGACCGTCGCCGATCACCTGCGCCAAGCGCACGGGTGGGACAGCGTCTATGCCTGGAACGAGGAGACCTTCGGGCCGGACGGAACCTTCGGCCGGGCCAGTGAACGCGATGTCGTCCTGCCGCATGAGCTGCAATATGCCCTTCGCAGTCTGAACGTGGGGTTACCGGAAGCCGCTCTGCAGGATGCCTATCAGAAGCTGACGCGTTACGACGCGGCGCGGTCGTTGCTCCAGCATAACCGGGAGTTCTACAAGTACATGCGGGAGGGCGTGCCGGTCACGTATCGCGACGCGGACGGCGTGCTTCACCGCGACGAGAAGGTCAAGGTCATTGATTTTCGAAAGCCGCTGAACAATCGGTTCACCTGTGTTCGCGAACTGAAGATCCAGGGCCTCCGCTCGCCGCATTACAACCGCCGGGCGGATCTGGTGTGCTTTGTGAACGGCCTGCCGGTTGTCTTCATTGAATTGAAGGCCGTCTATGTCAATATCCGGGCCGGTTTCGACAACAACCTGTCGGACTACCGGGACACCATTCCCCACGCATTCCACCACAATGGCTTGCTGATTGTGAGCAACGGGGACCGCGCGAAGTACGGTTCGATTACCAGCAAGTGGGAGCACTTCTTCGACTGGAAGCGGAACGACGAGAAGGATTCCGGAAATCTCGAAGCGGAAACCCTTCTCGACGGCATGCTGGCCAAAGACAAACTGCTCGATCTGTTCGAGAACTTCATTCTGTTCGATGACGGCCGCGCAGGTGGCACGCGCAAGATCGTGGCCCGCAATCAGCAGGTTCTCGGCGTGAACAATGCGGTTCAAGCCGTCAGGAAACAGCAAGAACTGAAAGCGCGGTACCCGATTGACGAGCGCCTCATCAGGTTCACGGTTTCCAAGGCGGAGCTTCGGGCGGCCGCCGAGGGTGAGGAGAAGGAGCGTCTGGCCTCGCGGGACGAAGGGCTTCGCATTGCGAAGGCCCAGCCGACGGAGATCATCGAGTCGGACGATGACACCCTGCCGCTTGTCAAGCGAGCCCATCCCGACCTTGGTCGCATCGGGGTTTTCTGGCACACGCAAGGGAGTGGCAAATCCTACTCGATGGCGTTCTTCACTGAAAAGGTGCGCCGGACCATCCACGGCAACCACACCTTCGTGCTCATGACTGACCGGGACGATCTGGATGACCAGATTCACCGCACCTTTGTAGGGTGTGGGATAGCGGACGAGAAAACCCCACGAGCATCATCGGGCAAGCACCTGGAGGAGTTGCTCAAGGCGGATCACCGTTTCATTTTCACCCTGATTCAGAAATTCAAGCGGGAGGAGCCTCCGAAGGAGCCGTACAGTCTCCGGGACGATATCATCGTCATATCGGACGAGGCACACCGCACCCAGGCCGGGAAGCTGGCGCGGAACATGCGTCTGGCCCTGCCGAACGCCGCGTTCATCGGCTTCACGGGTACGCCGATCTTCAAGAACGACCACATCACTCGAAGAATCTTCGGTTCCTATATCTCCCGCTATGACTTCTGCCGCTCAGAGCAAGACGGGTCTACCGTGCGCCTTGTGTACGAGAACCGCGGAGAGAAACTCGGGATCACCCGGCTCGACCTGAATGACCGCATCGCGGAGAAGATAGAACAGGCCGATCTAGACACCGATCAGGTTGCGCTTCTTGAGAAGCTCCTCGGCAAGGACTATGAGGTCGTGACGGCTGATGACCGCCTGGACAAGGTGGCCGATGACTTCGTGGAGCATTGCGCGGCCCGCTGGCAAAGCGGCAAGGTGATGCTGGTCTGCATCGACAAAGTGACGTGCGGCCGGATGCATGAACGGATTATCCCCCGATGGAAAGCCAAGCTTGAGGCTGTCAGAAGACAACTGGATGAAGCGCGTAGCGCCTTCGAGGTGTCGAAGGACAGCGATGAACGCGAACGCCTCGGCAAACGCGCTCAATACCTGGGCGGTCAAGTCGCGTGGATGGAAACGACGCTGATCCACATCATCGTTAGTGAATCTCAGAACGAAGTGCGTGATTTTCGTCGCTGGGGCATAGATGTTCGACCGCATCGGGCTCTCATCAAGAAGGGGTTCGAACTGGATGGCGGCAAGACGGTCTCTGTGGAAGACGCCTTCAAGGACCCTGGGCATCCGTTTCGGGTTGCGATTGTCTGCGCCATGTGGCTGACGGGCTTCGATGTGGAATGCCTTTCCACGCTCTACATTGACAAGCCCATGAAGGCCCACACGCTGATGCAGGCAATTGCCCGCGCGAACCGGGTGTATCCCGGCAAGTCCTGCGGGGTCATTGTGGACTACAACGGCGTACTCAAGAGTCTCCGCGAAGCGCTCGCCGAATATGCTGTCGGAGGCGAGGACGAGGGCGGCGGTGGCGGTGAGGGGAGAGAAGGTGGTGGCCAGGATGTCGTGGAACCTCTGGCTGTCATGATTGCGGCCTTGGAGGAGGCCATAAAGGCGGCGGAAGACCACCTTCGCGGCCTCGGCTTTGAGCCCTCTAAGCTCATCGGGGCCAAGGGATTCGACCGTATCAGGGCTCTCCGTGACGCCACAAACGCCCTTTACACATCGGACGAAGTGAAATGTCGCTTTGAGGTCATCGCCCGCGAAGTCTTTGCCAGGATGAAGGCGGTCATCGCAGAACCTGCCGCCTTCGCCTACGCGGAGCGGCATGACAACATTGAGGCAGTCTACAAGAAACTCCAGGAGCGCCGGGACACCGCCGACGTTACCGAGCTTCTGAAGGAGCTTCACCGAATCGTGAACGAAGCCATACGGACCCAAGGTGCGGGTGAAGACCATGCCGAAGCGCTCACGGTGGATCTTAGCCAAATCGACTTTGAAGGCCTGCGCGAGGAGTTTGCGAACAAGGTCAGCCACAAGGCCCTTGCGCTCAAGGATATCCGGGACATTGTCGAGGAGAAGCTAGAACAGATGCTTGCCCGCAATCCGACAACGATGGACTACTACAAGCGCTACCAGGAGATCATTGCCGACTACAACCGCGAGAAAGACCGTGCGACCGTTGAAGACACGTTCGCGCAGCTTGTGAAGCTTGCCAGCGACCTCGACGCCGAACAGCGTCGCGCGGCAGAGGAAGGACTCAGCCAAGACGAACTTGCCCTGTTCGACATGCTCTATCGTGATGACATCACGAAGAAGGATCGGGAGCGTTTGAAGCAGGCCAGTCGCGACCTGCTGGCTTCGCTCCGTGAAATCTTAGAGCCCATGCAAAACTGGACAGAGAAAGAAGCAACACGCGCCGAGGTCCAGGTTCACATTCTCGACCGCCTGTTCTCCTTGCTCCCCCGGCCACCTTTCACAGACGCGGACGCCCAACTCGCGGCCGAGAGACTGTTTGATTACGTATGGCAACGAAGTGCCGCCGGGAATCTGTTTGCTGGGGTGGCCGCATGAGAACTCAGCCGTCATGCAATTCCAGCCCGGCTGACTGGGGAGGACTGCCATGAGCGTTATGTCAGCAGGATCACAGTGGCGCGAATGGGACCTTCATATCCACGCGCCAACAAGCGCGCTGAACAATCAATTTGCCGGCGTGAACGCGGATGAGAAATGGCATGCCTACTTGGATCGTTTGGAGGTCGTCGCGGATGTGGCAGTCCTCGGAATCACGGACTACTTCTCGATAGATGGGTGCCGCATCCCGAGCGGCAGCGACGGGCTTGCGTGAGCAAGCCTCCAGCCGGGGGCGGGAGAGAAGGCCGAGCGGCCCAGCAGATGGCCGACATCAAGGAGCGGATCGGAGCAGTCAGGCGGAAAGGGAGCGTCTGGCTCGAACCTCTCGAGGAATTCATCGGGACGGCGAATGCGGCCGAGAAGATCGCTTTTTCGGGAAGCCTCTCAGACCTGAGAGACTTTCACCGAAAAATCGGCTCGAACCTACTTCTGCACGCGCCGGTTTCACCGAGGCGTGCGGAAGAAGAGCACACGCGCCCCTCCAAAGAACGGGCGGGAACGAATCCTGATCCTGATGGCGGCGACTTGTCACGTCGTAGTCTGACGAAGACGGAAGCCGCCGCGCGCGAATGCGCCGCATCTGAAATCCGCAACCGTGCCGCAGGAAATCCGTCTCCCATCGCCGACGACCGTCCCTTGCGCTCGTCACCGATGGCCGGTCCAGAATCGTCCTCTCGGTACGCCGAAAACGAAATCCCGGTCCTCCGCGTCGAGTATCCCAAGCCTTGGAATCTCATCGCGAAATCCGCCAGTTCGGCGGACAAGAACCGGGACCGTCTAAAGTGGTCGGGGCGGTGAGATTTGAACTCACGACTTACAGCTCCCAAAGCTGTCGCGCTACCAGACTGCGCTACGCCCCGAAGAGGAATTTTCGATTTGCGATTGCCGATTTGCGATTGTGAAGAGGCGGTCGCCATCGGCTCGCAACACCAACGTACCAGAAGTCCCGAAATCATCAATCTTCAATCGCCGCTCGCCCTTCACTGCGCTGAGGACATTACGCTGATGTCCTTTGGCAGGGATTCCTGCTCCGGGAGGTGGGGCAGGGCGGCTTCGAGGTCGGGGTTCGAGATGGTGTAGCTCCGGTCGGCGCCCAGGTTCACCACGATGCCGGCGACGTCGGGATCGTCCAGGGCGGCCTGATAGGCATCCCTGACCCGCATGGTCATGAAGGCCGATCCGGCCGGAACGAACCGCTGGTCGGTGTATAGCGCCAGGGCCGGAGCGGCTCCATCACTGAACTCGGCCTCGACATGGAGGCCTTTCACCCTCATGTCGGCCGCGGTCACATTACCATAGCCCTTCGTCGCCAGGGCCTGGTTCAGCGACAGGAAGGTCGCGGGGTCAATGCTCACGAACACCTGGTCGAAGAACTGAAGCGAGAGGGCCGGGTTCGGCGTTCCTCCGCAACCTCCGCCGGCGAGTGCACCTGCAAGGGCCAGGCCAAGTATCCATCCATGCCTTCTCATGCGTGTGCCTCCTCAGTGTTCATGACCTTACGGCGGGCCTCGGCGGCAGATACTTCTGCCGCCAAGGTTTCGGCGCGCTGCTTCGCAGCTTGCTCAAGGTTAGCCCTTCGACGCGCCGAAAGGCAAACCCTGAGCAAGCCGCGCCCTGCGCGGCGCGTCGAAGCCCGAAGGGCGGGTATTGCACGATCCTCGTGCACTATCCGGGCTAGTGTGGTGTCCCAGAAGTCCTATGTCACGACGTTGGCCGTAGGCGCGAGCTCCAGCTCGCGCCATGGTTCGAGCTGGAGC
>JAFGQA010000500.1 GCA_016935885.1 Phycisphaerae bacterium
ACCGGCCAACCAGCCCGGTCGTTGCCTTGTGCGCTGAATCCCATTCTCACTTATTACGCGGCCGTTCTCATTTATTTCGTTGCGCACCACTACGGTGACGACCGTTTTGGCTTCGGGTCTGGCCCACACTCGCCGCTGACGCGGACAGGTGCGCTGGATCAAGCGTTCGGCGTGACTTATGAACGGGTGGATGACGGGACTTGAACCCGCGACCCCTAGGACCACAACCTAGTGCTCTGCCGACTGAGCTACATCCACCACTGGGCGCGCCCATGGGGCGCGCGTCCGGTAATCGCTCCTGCGTGGCACACCCGTGTGCCAGCCTACGACCAAGGCGGGCATTCTCGGCAACGTCGTGAAAAGCGACTTACCGCTGCCCGCACGACCGTCCCGGGTCCGTGACAGTCTAGGCGCGTACCACCGGCAGTCTGCCCGCCAGCGTGTGCCCCCATGGCCCACCAGAGGGGCCACACGGGGAGAACACCGCGAATGTGACAATGCCACTTCGGTCGCAGGGCATCGATAGCCACCTTGGAATGCCGGTCCGTCGGTCCCACGGATCGCCAACCGCGGGGCAAATCGGATCCGCGAGCAGTGTAGCGCTGTCGTGCTGAGGGCACTTCTCAAAGTACGTTGCCTCTCCGCCTATCCCACGATTCCTTTGGCCCCGGCGCGGAAGCCGCTGGCGACGCATGCTTCGGGACCTGCGCCACAGCCGCGTGTAAGGTTATCGGCGAAGGTGGTCCTCTTCAAGGGAGTTGGCTCAAGATTCGAGTTCCGGGGCCACTTCGTAGAGGGGGACTGGCGCCACTTATGAGACGGGCGTCAGGGCCTGTTTCGCCGTCGCAGACAGGACGATTGTCGCAAACCGTCTTGGAGGACCACAGTTTCGTCGTAGTAGGCGCCTTGGCCTCCTCACCGTCCGTCAAGTTGCCCACCTCGCCGATCGATATGGAGGAGAGGAGCTAGCTCGTGGCTCCCTTCGGGCACATGCACGGATGGCGTGGGGAGGGGAGGGGCCGCACAGCACCAGGGAGAGTCGTTCGTGGGCGCAGTCTTCCGACAGCTCTGCCGGGGCCGGTTTGGTCTGCAGTTTCGCACAACGCTGTTGTTGACCTGCGTGGTCCTGGCTGCGGCCGGTCTGACAGGCATGATGTGCTTCCGCATGTCCGCACGGCGTTCGCTTGCCGAAACGAAGCAGCACGCTCGGGACATGGCCAAGGCACTCGCCGCGGCAACGGGGGATGCCGTCGAACGAGCAGACCGCCGATCGTTGCTGGGGGTCGCGGAAAGCCTCGCGCAGAACAGTGACGTCTCGTACGCCGTCTTCACGGACATGATGGGCGGGCTTCTGGCGAGCTACCAGCGTGGGGCCGGACACGTGACGCACTTGGTTCTCGAGGACACGCGTCTGTTCTCTGTGGAGCCTATCGACCAACCGAGTTTGTCCGTGCGCGGTGGAGGCAGCCCACGGATCGACATCGTGTATCCAGTCACTTCACCGCGCGTGGTTGCGGTTGACGATATTTCGCCCCCAACCGTCGGTTACGTCCGGCTGGGGATCAGCCTCGCAGCCGCCGAGGCGCGGCTCGATGCGGCCATGCGAAACATCATCGGCCTGGCGGTGGGAATCACGTTGTTGATGGTCCCTCTGGGCTATGAGGTGGTACGGCACTTGGTGGGGCCGATCGATCGGCTGTCACGTGCGGCCCGGTCCTTTGCCGCAGGCAACCTTGACACACGTGTTGCCGTCACGAGACGGGACGAACTGGGCGAGCTGACCGGGGCGTTTAACTCCATGGCCGACGAAGTGTCCCGCTCCCACAGTCAGATGGTGGAGCTAAACGCGGAGTTGGAAGATCGCGTGTTGCAGCGCACGAGGGATCTGGAGAGGGCGAATGATCGACTGCGCGAGATGGCGGTGCGAGACTCGCTGACCGGTCTGTACAACCGGCGGCACTTCAGCGAGCTGCTGGAGCGGCTTTTCGCCGAGGCGGCCCGCTACGGCACGGACATCACGTGCGTGATGTTGGATCTGGACAACTTCAAGCGCGTGAACGATTCGCTCGGTCACCATGTGGGAGACCGGTTGCTCCAGTTGACCGCACGAGTGATCCGCGAATCCGTCCGCGAGTCCGACGTGCCCGTCCGCTTTGGCGGGGACGAGTTCGTAGTGGTGTTGCCCAGGACGTCTCCCGCGGAGGCCAGGGCGTCTGCGGAGCGTATGCTGACGAACTTCCGCGTCGCCCTCACGGAGGAGATGCCGGAAGCACGCATCGCGTCTCTCAGTATTGGGCTAGCAAGTCGCGAGGAGGATCGGCCCTCGAAGGCCATGGAGTTGGTCACACTTGCCGATGAAGCGCTGTACCTTGCCAAGGCCGGTGGAAAGAACCGGATCAAGGTCATCCGGCCCGCTGTGGCTCAGCCTAAGTGAAACAGCCAACCACCGAGAACCACCCGGACGCCTGGTAGTACGAGGAGGTCCCCTCGGGTTCGCACCAAGGTACTCGTTGAGGTCGGGCCTGTGCTCAGAATGCACCGGTTCAGAATGGACCGGTTACGAGGCCCGCCTTTCAAGGAGCAGGCGCCGTGGCCGGCGTCTCGTCGACCAGCGGCACCTCCAGCGGCGGCAATGGATTGTGGCCGACGACGATCCTGCCACAATCGGGGCAGACGGTATCGCCAGGCTTGCCAAGGTACTCGTTCAAGATGACGTAGGTCGGCGTCTTCTTCCGCCGCCACTCGCGACCGACCTTGGTCCAGTAGCACTGCTCAGTGGGATAGCCGGTTTGCTTGTTGGAGTAGGGCGACATCACCGGCCAGTGCTCGCCCTTCTGCATTGCATATGGGAATGTCTTGCCCGTCTCGGCACACATGAAGACGGCCTCCACCGGCTCGGGGGTCGGCGGTCCGGCCGTGGTGAGCGTCTTATACGTCAAGTACCCGGCCGTGCCCAGCAGCACGACGACGACAAAGATGCCCAGCCAGCCCGCCAGCGGCCGGTCCTTTGCGGCCACACCAGAAGATTCCGTCGACATCGGTTGCCCTCCCGTGGTCTCGTTTGCAGCGTCTTGTTCGGTTGATTCAGGTTCCACGGTTTCACCCCGCTGAGCGCTTGGCTCAAAGTTATCGGCTTTCGGTTAACGCGCCTTCGGCTACCACCCTTCAACACGAACAGCGCGGCTGGCGACCAAACGCGAACAACCGATCGCTCCACCCGCAATATCGTACCGCACGCGGCACGCCTGTCCAATAGCCAGGGTCAGAGGGCTCGAAAACGCAAGGATGCAGGCTGACCGCCGCCCTCCCCATCCTCGGACCCGTGGTCATGCAAGTCCGCGAAGCCTACAATCGTCAAGCCCCCCAGACCGTTCGCGAGAAGACATGTTCGCTTCTGTTACATGGGCGCCAAAACCCGTGACGACACCCCCTCTGGCAGCGGTGTCACAGGTGGAACGACACATCTCCACACTCGCTCTCGCACCGTCAAATGACATCCGCCTGGTCGGCCCGCAGCCATCCTCTCTTGCCGTCACGAAGCTCGACCTGATACCATAATGTCTCTTCCACGTCGTTGCGCGTCTCGATGAGGCGAAACTCCACGCCCTCCGAGAGGGTCTGTTCCAGTTGCGGCTCGTAGTATTCGCCGTTTCCCTTGCGTAGCACGACCTCGTCAGCGATGACGACACCCTCCATCAGGTGCTGCTGCGTAGCGATATCCCACGCCACGCTCGCCCCGAGGATCAGCGTCACGGCGGCGACGGCCCGAATCGTCCAGGCAAACCCCGGCAGGCCGCGCAACGCAATCTGCCGCACGAGCAGAAGGCCCCAAAACAGAACATATCCCACAAGTGCGACGTTGGTCCTGGCCGTCAGCGACGTGCCGAAGTGCCAGAAGAACAGGGTCTTCACAAACGTACTCGTCGCCGGTGCGGGGATTCGGACCCGGCAGAGGTTCCTCGCGGATTGGAGGTTCTTGCGAATCCGTTCGTCGCCAGGCATCAGCCGCAGGGCCCGGCGGTAATTGACGATGGCCTTGCCCACGTTGCCCAAACGCAAGTATGTGTTCGCGACGTTGTAATACAGGCCGCCGTTCTCCAGGCCGCCCTGCAGCAGCGACTCGAACCCGGCCAAGGCCCGGCGATACAACCGCTGCCTTTCGGGGCCGGCATGGTCCTTCATCGCCACCGCTTGGTCGAAATCAGCGAATGCCTGCTCTAGGACTGCCTGCCGGGCCCCGAAGGCGTCCAACGTCCGGTCCGATCCCCCGTCCGGTGCAACCGACCATCCGACGGTCGGCGCCGCCGCCACGATGATGGCCAACAGATGCGTCATCCTATTGTGCTCTCAGAAGCCTTCGACCAGAATCGAGTGCGTGGTTGGAGGCTGTTTCAAAACCCTCTGTGGCACCGGCGCCAAAGCCGGTGGATTGGATGATTCACTGGGCATTCTCTCGCTTGTCTCCACAGGCCAGAGGCCTGTGCCACAGTTCTGAAACAGCCTCTTAGCAGCCCGTGGCAAAACTGTGGCACCGGCGTCTCGCCGGTGGTTTTCACGGTCAGGAACGGCGTTTCCGAACCACTGTTTTCCCT
>JAFGQA010000055.1 GCA_016935885.1 Phycisphaerae bacterium
GGGCTCGTCGATCAGGTGATACGAGTACAGCGCCGGGTGCTTGCTGACGCGAGCGATCAGGGCGTCCAACTGCTGGCGGCGGTCGGGATCGTCGAGCGATGCCGGGGTGAACAGGCCACTGGTGAGCTGCCCGCGCAGCCCGTGGCGATGCGCCACGTCGAGTTCCGCTTCGCTGCCGCACCAGACGAGGTTAAAGCCGCCTTCAACCATCTGCTGTGCGACCGCGTCAGTGATCGCAGGCCCCGCCCAGTACGTGGCAATCGGCGTGCCAATCTGCCACGAGGAGCCAAGTCCGGCCTCCGCCGCACCAATCCAGGGAGTGCACACAAATAGAAACAGATAGACGATGGACGCCAACCTCGCTGCAACTGAGTGTTCAATCCGACTTCTCACGGTGTGGATCTCCCAAGTACCACTGCCAAACGCCAGATGGTCAACTTCTTGATTCACCCATAATCCCCCACGGACCTGACGCCGACGCGCTTGCACGTGAACGAACCCGCACAACCGTAGGACAAGAGGATCTCTACGCTGTGCTCCACTCGATACGACAGATACTGCCAGCAAGTATGGATCGTAGCCATGGTATAAGGTCAGGTGGCCCGCAGGGCAACCTTGTTGGCGCCGTCGATGAAGATGATTTTGGCGTCGGGCTGCTCGGCGAGCCAACCGTCCACCACGGCCTGGGGATCATGTGTGGGATGCAGATGGGCCGCTTCGACGAGAGGATCGGCAATCTGTGTGTGCATCCAGATGCGTCGCAGCCGGCGGATCAGCACGGCGAACTTGTACGGCTTGTGACTATACAGGACGTAGTCCTGGCGGATCGATTCGATCACTTCGTCGATCGGGGCGGTCAGGCGGTCGTAGAAGTTGGCCACGGTCTGCGGCTCGCCGATGCCGTTGGGACAGGCGGCCAGGAACAGGATCTCGCCCCCGTCAGTCACCGCCGCCCGGTTCAGCTCCAGGGCTCGTTGGGCGATGTACAGATCCTCATCGTTGCTCCGCCCACCCGGTGAGACGACCAGGTGCGACGCCGGGGCGACCGCCTGGATGTTCCGTTCATCGGTGACGGCAAAGGATTCGGCGCTTACGTCCTGGACCGGCCCGAACCGCGCCCAGATCAGCCGCGCGCCTGCGCTGAGCATGACCAGCGCATAGATCGGTCGGCCCTTGGCGATCCGGTCCATCCCCTCGACCATGTCCTCCGCCAGTGGGTTATTTCTCCGCTCGGCCTTGGGATGCCACGGGTGCGCGCCATGCGTGGATTCATCGAGAAGCGCCAGGCTGTGATTCTGCTCAACCGTGCGAAAGGCACAGATACCGGGCAGGAAGTTCTTCACGGGATTCGAATATCCTGCGAAGTAATGGACCTTCACATCCGCAACAACGAGGAAGGCGTCCGTCTCCTCAGCAAACGCGTTGACCAACACCTGCGTCCCTCTCGACGTGCGGCCGACATCGATGAACGTATCGGCCTGGCAGTCATGCGCGTGGATTCGTACGACGGCCAGGCCGGCGTCGCGGCTGGTCTTTTCGATCTCGCGGCGGATTTGCTCGTTCTTCGGCGTCCCGGCCGTGTGTGTCCCCGTGCAGATCAGGAATTGCACGGAAGCGGCCGGCCGCAGCATGTCGCACAGATGCGGCAGCACGTATCCCAGGGGCTCGTCGCGCGTGCCATCGTCAACAAGGACGCAGACCCGTTTGCCAGCGATCTCGTCCCGAAAGGCTCTTGCCTGGCCATCCATCGCCCCCTGGAGGCCCGCCGCCGCATCGCCCGTGTGTTCTCCTTGCCAGGGCCGGATGATTTCCTGGACGTTTCGATCCGGCACACGGAGGCCAACAACGCCCGTCCCGTAATGAAGGTCTACCTTCATAATGGCCCTCCAAATAGAAGCGTTTCTTTGTTCGCGGCGTGGGCGAACCATCATTCGCCCTGACCATTCTGCCACCGAATGCGGCATTCGTCCATTCCTTTGCACCACAATTTGTCGCTCGTCGGTGATGCGGACGGATTGTGTGCAGAATGCCGCATGTGAGCTTGAGTCGGCACCGTACACGTACTATAGTGGTCATGGGCCGTTGGCTTCAATGGCGACCAGGCTCCGTGTCGGGCAAGGGCGCATCACCATCGACCCCTGGAGATCGGCATGAAACCTGCAATCTGTTTCGAAGAGAATTCGGGAGGATCGGGCATGTCCCATGGAAGAAGCTGTTCGCGTCGTCGGTTCCTCAGGGGGGCCGCGGCCATCGCAGGAATCTCAGCAGTCCCCTGCTTCATTTCACCGTCGTCGATGGGGGCCGCGGGCACCGTGGTGCCGAGCGAGCGAATCGCGATGGGCTTCATCGGCCTCGGAATTCAAGGCAGCGGCCTGATGCGGGCGTTTCTCGGTCAGAAGGATGTGCAGGTGGTGGCCGTTTGCGACGTCCGGGCGAGCCAGCGCCAGCGCGCCAAGCAGACCGTCGATCAGCGGTACGGCAACACCGACTGCACGGCGTACAATGACTTTCGCGAGGTGTGCGGGCGCCGCGACATCGATGCGGTCTGCATCGCGACGCCGGACCATTGGCATGTGCTCGTGTCGCTGGAGGCCGCCCGCAACGGCAAGGACATGTATACGGAGAAGGCGCTGGGCCTGAGCCTGGCCTGGGACAAGGCCCTCCAGCAGGCCTGTCAGGCGCGCGGCACGGTCTTTCAGTGGGGAACGCAGCAACGGTCCGATCGGAATTTCCGCTTCGGCTGCGA
>JAFGQA010000056.1 GCA_016935885.1 Phycisphaerae bacterium
CCTTCCTCGAAGCGTTGCAGGATAGGAATCCTGCTGCACGTGGGGCCGAGAAGGGATTCTCGGCCCAGCAAGCGAAGGGATTCTCGGGCCAGCGTTGTGTGCCCATGGGTAAGCTCCGCCGCCGCTGGCGGCTTCGCTTACCCATGCCACCCCGTCCCGTTTGCGCCGGCGGCGCGTTCCGACAAGCGGCGTGTTCGCGCCGCCGGCGCGTTTGCACCGTCGGCGCGTTTGCACCGACGGCGCATTCGTATTGGCGACGTCACCGGCTGCGACGCACGCGCCGCATCACCGTCCGCCGGACGGGGCCGCAGAACGTGGTGAGCCCCATCCCGGCCACCAGCACCGCCCCACCGGCGCTCGAATCCCCGCACCAAGGACGATCGGACTCCGTTTCTGGTACAGGGGCCCAGACGCAGTAACTGTTGGTTCCGTTCGGCAATGTACACGGCTGCTTGGTGGGGCAATCGTTTGGGCCGTCGCAGTGTTCCGTTTCCAGGCTTCCCTTGCACACGCACTTCATCTCGCTGACGATGACCACCATCGGGCCGCCGGTGTCGGAGTCGTCGATGCCGGCCGCCTGATCGATGCCAGCCGGCTCGGCAGGGAGGTTCCCGATCCCACGATACGTCTGACCGCCTCCCGACACCTCGATGTGGAGCTCGTCGCCCAGGAGATCCAACCAGCCGAACACATCCCCGGACTCGAACGCTGGCCGACCGTCCTGGTCTGTGTATGTATCGAGCGGGACATCCTCGCCGTTCCTCGTGACAACCACGTTTCCACGCCCGGCGTCCCACAACATGACGCAGAAGTCGCCGTCCAGGAAGCCCTCGATAATGACGCGGCCGTCAAACGCGGCGAGTGTGTCGATTACCGTCTCGGC
Organism: Phycisphaerae bacterium; assembly: GCA_016935885.1. Next base: position 884 of record JAFGQA010000056.1, read on the forward strand.
GTGTGCGGCCGGGTCCTGACGCAGCGCCAAGTGCTCCTCGTAGTACTCGATCGTGTCCGCGACCGCCCGACCTTCATCCGGGACGGTGTCCTCGTCAGCACTCGCGGCACACGTGATGCCGACTGCCAGCAGCAGCGACAAAGTGATCTTGCGTAGCATTGCTCTTCTCCGTATGATAAAGGTGTTGTGATGTTGGGCCGACGCGGCCGTGGCCCCGTGCCGCGGTCCGCCCGGCCCGCTTCTGACTACGAGCTGATTCTGATTCCGCACCTCCTTTCCACGCCGCCTGGCGCATGGATAGAAACGAACCTAATCACACTGCTTTCCTTCCAACTCTGCCAAAGACTCCGCGTCAGTCAAAGTCCGCCATGTCCTGCTTTCATCGACAAGCGCACTGGATGGAGAGAAGACGTCGGGCGATATTGGATCGGCTTTCAAGTTTGTATAATAATGGGACGCGATACGTCTCTCGTATACATAGTCTATTGTCTTGAAGCGTTCGTGTGGATAGTATAGCAATATATCCCAAATCACGACGAACCCGTCAGAATTGATATAGAAGGCATCCCATCGTTCCCTTTCCATACCCTCATCCCATTGGACAAGCACCAAGTCACACTGCTCTCCTTGCGCCTTCACGGAGCCTATCCACAAGCCGCTCTTAATTCCCCTTTCGAACCAATCTGGCGTGTATGCACTTAAGCCGATCCACGGACGCCTGAATCCTCCTATTCGACACACGAGTTCGGGATCAACGCCCCGGCGCAAGCGTAAACGAAAATTCAATGGATCCACGGCGTACTGCGTACGCATACCGGGCACACCGTTCCAGGGCCACTTGAATTGAGAGAACATCCCCTTGTTCAGGAAGAACGCATAGACCGGTCTGCCCCCGGCAAGAACCTGTGCGCTGAGGCGCTCCGGCGTCATCGCCGTGCTGACCTCAGCGACGCGCCTGCGCGGCCACCATTCCATCGGCAATTTCGACTCCCATGTCCCGTCGTTACACCAGTAGTCGACACACCTCGCGTCAAACGACAGATTCTCGGTGGTCTGGTACTTGCGAAACACCTTTGCAGCGAGTTCCTTGGCCTTTGCCTTGCGCTCGGCTTCGGGAATTCGCTCGCTCTCTCTCTTCAATCGCAGGATTTCGTAGTACCGGTTTTCGTAGTGTGCCAGCCATGTAACGCCCGTCAGGACCAAACCCACGCATGTGAACAGACCGATTATCAGTGTTTTTCTTATCATGGCGTGCCTTTTCAGAAATGCCATCATCAGACGGCCCCTCAGGAATGCCTTCGTCCCCACTGCGACCGGCATTGGTCCAACCGCCCAGGCGTGGAGTCGAAACGCGCCGCTCGCAGAGCAGCGCCACACACCCCGACACAAGACGGTATTATCCCCGTCCGGCCCTGGCGGGTCAAGGGGAATATCCATGTTTTGATTTACTCGTGTTTGCGGAGCGCCGCCGTCGACGACATGGGACCAGCCCCATGCCGAGCAAGTCCCCGTTGCCGATGCGGCGCTGCCGGCCGCCGCGTTCGCCGCGTTTGTGGTAAGCCCGCCGATCCCGATCGTTGTGTTGATCATCGGCCCGTGCGTCGCGGAGGCCGTCAAGATCGCGCCGATCATGGCGCTCGTGGAGACCAGGCCGTTTCTCATCCAGCGCAGCCTTCAGATCTGGACGGCCGCCGTTGCCAGCGCGGTCTTCTTCGCCGTCGTGTGCAGCGCCGTCGGTGTTGGCTTCACGCCAACACGCTCGCTGGGATGGGTCCTTTTCAGGTGGATCGGCTCGACCGGCCTGCACGTCGGTTGTACGGTGATCGCTGCGTCAGGCACCGCCACTGCGTGGCAGGAAGCCGATCGTCAGGTACGAATGCCCAAAATCGGCGATGCTACGGGGGCCTTGATGCTGGCCATCATCTTGCACGCCGGCTTCAACGCCCTCACCTTCTTCTGGGGCGCGAAGGGCTACACCTTCTAGCACAACTGCTGGGGAATCGCCGGCAAGAGCGACGGATGCGCCCATCCAACCACGAGTGTTCGGGCCGGAGAGAGGAATGAACCGTGATTGAACGTCTTGTGGCGCACCCGCCACCGAAGCCACGGTCATTTGCAAGCGGCGTGCCAGATCCGCGTGTCGTCTCCCGCGTGCAGGCAGGCCTGGATACCTCCTGACGGCCGATCCGCGAGCGGGGTCGTCGCGGTGCATTACGAGCGAATACACGCCAGGGCGACAGCGGCGGCAGGCCCGCCGCATACGGCGCCGCTCTAGATGCCGCCAATCGGCCATGTGCCACGCGCCGGGCGGAAAGATCCACACGGTTTGAGTCTTTGCTCGCACTGGGACTGAATGCCACGGTGCCAACAGCCCGTGGTAGAAGGCAAGACAGCGGTTCGCAAACGCCGTTCCTGACCGTGAAAACCACCGGCGAGACGCCGGTGCCACAGTTTTGCCACGGGCTGCTAAGGGAGCAACGTTTGCCGGATGTATCGGCTGTAGATGGCCCCGGCGGGGTTGTGGGCCAGGACGCGGTCCTTGGCGATCAGGGTCGTCACCGGAGCGTCCGAGGCCATGCTGAAGATGGCGTCGTGGCCCACGCACAGGCCACAGAGGACATTGAGTTCGGTCTCCGCCTCGTTGAGGACCATTGCCTGGCCGGCCGGGTTGCACATGACCTCCGGATCCTTGTCTGGCAGGATCTGCTCGAGTCCGAGCGTCTTCTTGGCGATGCCGCATAGCTTGCAGCAGACGGAGACGACCTCAAAGTCGCGGGCCAGGATCTCGGCGACAACCTCCGCCTCGGCCGCCAGCCCGATGCAGAACGCCAAACCCAGCTTGCGGTACCCCATCTCGTCGGCGAACAGCATCACCTCGCGGATGCGAGGCTCCTTGCAGTAGTGACGGGCCTCGATGGCCGAGGCAGCCTTGTGCAGCCGAGCAAGCCGCGGGTCGTCATACAGGGCCCGATGCCGGTCGGCGTCGCCGAAGCAGTCCTTTCCGTCGTAACAAGCCTTGGTTTGGCATGACGCGCAACGTAGTCTCACTTCGTAGTCCATCGGTCCGCTCCATTCGGCGTGACTTTTCCAGGTGGTTTCTGGAGAGGCCTAGCCTACAAAGCAGCCCCCCATCAGGAAAGCGGGATTCGGACGGATCAGGGAGCACCGCTGGTGCGAGAACGCTTTCTCCGCTGGTGCGAGAATCCTTTCTCGCGCCCACACCTGCGGGAATCCCCTCCCGCAAGCATCGCAGGATGGGAATCCTGCTACGTGTGGGGCCGAGAAGGGATTCTCGGCCCAGGGATTCTCGGCCCAGGGATTCTCGGCCCAGGGATTCTCGGCCCAGGGATTCTCGGCCCAGCGTCGTCTTCACCTACGGAGACAGCGTACACCCATTCGGGATTCGGACGGATCAGGGAGCGCAGGAACCAGGGCAGCGGGGGCCGTATCTCATGGACTCGGCGACCGCGTAGCGGGCGATCTCCTCGCAGACCTCTGTCGCACACAAGGGGGCTGACCGAGCGGGCCAAGGCATCGGCCACGGGCCAAGGCACGGGCCACGGGCCGAGGCACCAGCCAACGGCCTTCGGGCGTCCGCGTGGCGTGGGCGCAAAAGTTGCTACACTTGCACACGGGATAGACGGCAGGCGGAGCTTACCTGCATCACGATGGGGTGTTGGCGAAACATGAATACAGAGAAACCAGTCAGTCTGAGTATGAACGTCCGCGGTTTGGGTCTCTCGGCGACGCTGGCGATCAATGAGCGATGCCGCGAATTGCGAGCCCAAGGCCGCGCCGTCTACGGCATGGGGCTTGGTCAATCCCCGTTTCCGGTCCCCCTCCCTGTGGTCGAGGCGCTGAGGCTCGCTGCCCCGGAGAACGACTATCTGCCGGTAAAGGGGCTGCCAGCTTTGCGTGAGGCGGTTGCGGCTTTCCACCGCAAGCGAGACTTGATCGAGATCCACGCGGATGGTGTGATCATCGGCCCTGGCTCCAAGGAGTTGATGTTCCTGGTCCAACTCGCCTATTACGGTGAGATCATCGTCACGTCGCCGTGCTGGGTCTCGTACGTGCCGCAGGCCCAAGCCATCGGCCGCAAGGTCAGCATCATCCCGAAGACCTTCGAGCAGGGGTGGCGACTCTCCGCCGGGCAATTGTTGCGGTCGTTGGAGATTGTGCACGACGATCACCGCCCGCGACTGCTCGTGCTGAATTATCCGGGCAACCCGGCAGGCCAGACGCATACCGCGGACGAGTTGAAGGAGCTGACCGAGGTCGCCCGCCGGTTCAACGTCATCATCCTCTCCGATGAAATCTATGGTGGGCTGCACCACAAAGGAGAGCACGTTTCGATCGCGCGGTTTTACCCTGAGGGCACGATCGTGAGTTCGGGGTTGTCGAAGTGGTGCGGCGCGGGTGGCTGGCGACTGGGTACGTTTTGTTTCCCGCCTGATCTTTACTGGCTGCTGGACGCGGTAGCCGCCGTGGCCAGTGAGACGTATACGTCCGTCAGCGCCCCCATCCAACATGCCGCCGTCCAGGCTTTCCGCGGCGGGGTATACATTGAGCGATACCTTTGGCACGCCCGGCGAATCCTGGCCGCGCTGGCCCGGCAGTGCACGGACATCCTCAGGAGCACGGGCGTGCGAGTACACCTGCCAGCCGGGGCTTTCTACCTATTCGTCGACTTCTCGCCGCTGCGCGAGCGGCTCGCCCAGCGCGGCATCGAGGACGGCCCCGCGCTCTGCACGCGTTTGCTGGAGGAAACCGGCGTCGCGATCCTGCCGGGCGCGGCCTTTGCCCAGTCGCGGGAGGAATTGACCGCCCGGCTGGCGTACGTCAACTTCGACGGTGCCCGCGCCCTGGCTGCCAGCGAGAACATCCCGCTGACCGAGGATTTGCCTGATGATTTCACGCGGCGCTGGTGTGAGCGCGTGCTGCAAGGCGTGGAACGAATCGCCGACTGGCTCGCTGCGGAGTCTTGAGCACACCGACAAGACCTGTGCTGTGCGCGTGACCCCGACACGTTCGAACGAGCACCCCGCGACCAAGTCCGAGGGCTTCTTGAACGGGGTCGCCCATGACTCTGCGCAGCAGCGTCAGGCCAGTGGGCTCAATCCGATCCATCGAGTAGAATCTGCACCGGGTTCCAATGTGCTCCGCGCGAAACGACAGCCTGCTATCCACGGTCTTCCTCACTATTGGCGTCTTTCTCTCCATGTCGCCCGTGGTTTCAGGGCATGCCGGACAGCACTTGGGCCTGAAAATCTCGATCAGCGACGAGGAGGTCGCCTACGAGGTGCTCCTCTCGAACGATTTCCTCAACACGCTGATCCCCGTTGAACGCGACGGGCTCAAGTTGTCTTTGGACGGTGACACGTTCCGCTTCGACGATCCGGAACAGGAGAAACGCGAGCGCGAGGCGCTCGAGGCTTTCTTCAAAGACATCAACCCGGTATCGATAGACGGCGTCGTCGTCAAGCCGATCCTCAAGCTGATACAGTTCATTCCCGCCATCGACACCTACCTCGGTCAGCCCAATCCTGAACTCCCGCCGGACCTCCGCGTCGTCCTCACCTATCCAGGCAAGGGGCGACCGAAGGAGGTCTCGATGGTCTGGGAGGTGTACGCCCGAGATCTCAGCCAGCCTTGGTTCGCGGAGAACCCGACGTTGGACGTGGCGGCGGAACTGGACGCCTACGACGAGAACCGGATCATCTTCTTCAGTCGAAAGGAACCTGAAGTGATCTGGCACGCGCCGGGCAAGCCGGTGAAGCAGAGGGTTATGCCGGTGATCGTGGCGTCCGAGCCAACGAGGATCCGGATTCCGCTGGTTTCAGTGGGCATCGCGGTGGCCTGGGCGCTCGGCCTGGTTGGGGTCCGGTTCTCCGGCCGTTGGCAGTCTATGCGCCGGCGGGTGCTGGCCTGGTCAGCCATTCCGATCATCGCGGTGCTGTTTTGCCACGATGTCCTTGTTGCCCGTGTGACTGCTCCGTGGGGCGAGAGGGTGAAGCCACCCGGTGAACGGGAGTCGGTGAGCATCTTGTCGTCTTTGCACCGGAACATCTACCGCGCTTTCGATTACAAGACGGAGAGCGATATCTATGATGTCCTGGCGCGAAGCGTCGACGGCCCCCTGCTCGACCAGGTCTACAATGAGGTGTATCAGGGCCTGATCATGCGCGACCAGGGCGGGGCGGTCGCGCGGGTTCAGTCGGTGGACATCCTGGAGGCCGAAGCGGTATCATCGGGAGTGCTGCCTGATTCCGGCGAGGTCGCATTTCGGGTCTGTTGTCGGTGGCGGGTCCACGGCGCGGTCTATCACTGGGGCCACGTCCACTCGCGCACGAACGAGTACGAGGCCGTCTACACCGTTGCCCAGCGCAGCGGCACTTGGAAGATCACCGGGGCCGAGGTGCTGGAACAGCACCGTGTTGTCGAGGAAGGCGACGAGCCATCCGGGACCGACGCGGACGAGGATGGTGAGGATGTGGGCTCGCCGGAAGAAGACGACGCAGGCGCGTACGACGAGGGCGAGGAAGACTGGGAGGAGGACGATTCTGAGGAGGGAGAGCAGGACGAGGGGGATGTGGATATGGAGGACGACGATTCGTCCTCGCAGCCGCCGGAAGAAGCCGAGGAGCCGCGTGCATGATCGAAATCCGTGGTCTCTATTTCCGGTACGGCGAAGGCACATTCTGCCTGGAGGTCCCCGAGTTCCGCATCGATCGGGGCGAGAAGCTGGCTTTCATCGGGCCAAGCGGAGCCGGAAAGACTACGCTCGTCTATTTGATCGCCGGCATCCTGACGCCGCAGCGCGGCTCCATTCGAGTCGAGGACTTCGAGCTGAGCGGTCGGGCCGATCGGCAACTGCGGGACTTTCGCATCTCGCGCATCGGCTTCGTATTTCAAGAATTCGAGTTGATCGAATACCTGACGGTGCGCGACAACATCCTCCTGCCGTATCACCTGAACGCCACGATGCAGCTCACGGCGGAGGCTCGCCAGGCCGCCGAGTCGCTGGCCTCGTCCATGAATCTCGGCGACAAGCTGAGGCGATTTCCGAGGACGCTGTCGCACGGCGAAAGGCAGCGCGTGGCCATCTGCCGGGCCCTGATCGCTTCACCCGATCTGCTCATCGCGGACGAACCGACCGGGAACCTCGATCCCGAGACCGCCCGCTCGATGCTGGCGATTCTCCTTGCTGAGGTCGAGCGCCGTGAGGCCACGCTGCTGATGGTCACGCACAATCACAGCCTGCTGGACTCGTTCGATCGCGTGATCGACATCCAGGACTTCGCACGTGGGTCCCAGATGAGCCACGGGCCTCAGCCTGTGCGGCCATTGACCCGGGGAGCGAAGTTGAGCGCAGAGACGGAAGGCCGCGCGGACTGAAGCCCGCGGCTTGTCCGCTGATATCCGTGGCTCTTCGAGGTGGATGCCATGAGCCGCATTCTGTTCTTGGCCTGGCGCTACGTCGTCTACTACAAGGCCAAGACGACCATCTTGACCGTGTGCCTGACGCTGACGATCGTCCTGCCGCTGACGGCCCATTTGCTGATCGCCCACTATGGCGAGGCGTTGATGTCCCGCGCACGGGCCACGCCGCTGGTTGTCGGGGCCAAGGGCAACCGCTTTGATCTGGTGTTGAAGGCGTTGTACTTCGGATCGGCGACCGTGGAGCCGATCCACATGGCCGAAGTGGAGGCGATCTGGTCGAGCGGGCTCGGGACGCCGATTCCGTTGCACCTGCGTTTTACGGCTCGGAAGCACCCGATCGTCGGAACGACGCTCGAATACTTCGAATTCCGAGGATTGCGAGCCGCCCGAGGAACGCTGCCGCTGGAACTGGGCCAGACCGTCCTGGGGGCTACGGCTGCCGCCGAGTTGCAGCTCGGTCCCGGCGACCATCTGTTCTCAGACCAGGAAAGCCTGTACGACATCACGAAGACGTATCCATTGAAGATGCACGTCGTGGGCGTGTTGGAGGAGAGTGGGTCGCCCGACGACCAAGCTGTCTTCGTGGACGTGAAGACCGCCTGGATCATCGAGGGGATAACGCACGGACATCAGGATGTGGTCAAGGCGGCCGACGACGCTGTGATCCTGCGGCGCACCGAGGATACCGTCACGACGAGCGACGCGATCATCGAGTACAACGAGGTCACGCCGGAGAACATCGCCTCGTTCCACACGCACGGCGCCGGGGGCGAGTTACCGCTGTCGGCGATCATCTTTGTGCCGGCGGACCCGAAGTCGGCCACGCTGCTGAAGGCCCGCTACAATCTGTCGGAGGCCAACCGCATGCTCGTCCCGGAGGACGTGGTGGACGAGCTGATGGGATTGGTGTTCCGGATCAAGCGGTTCTTCGACGCGAACTTCGCGCTGATCACAGCATCCACGGTTCTTTTCATTGTCTTGGTTGTCCTTCTTTCACGGCGGATTCGCAAGCGGGAAATGGAGACCATGTACAAGATCGGGTGCAGCCGGATGATGGCATTCTGGCTGCAAGCGGCGGAGCTTGTTATCGTGTTGGTGATGAGTGTGGCGACGGCGGGCGTGCTCTCGTTGATTGCGCTGCTGGCGGCACCACGTTTCGCGCATTTGCTGTGAAGGGAGGTCCCGATGTCTCGAAGGGACAGCTTAGTGACTCCCGGTTGTGTTCGAGGGCTGCCGGTGCTCGTATGCCTGGGTGCGGGCCTGATGCTGGCATCAGGATGTGAGAGCAAGAAGGCGACGCCCAGTGCCCCGGCGGCAGACAAATTGCCCAGCATCTACACAACGTTCTATCCCACGACGTATTTTGTTCAACGCATCGCCGGGGACAAGGCCAACATTGTGTGCCCTTGTCCGGCTGACGCGGATCCGGCCGTCTGGATGCCCGACGAGAAGACGATTCAGGCCTATCAGAATGCCGACATGATCGTCGTCAACGGGGCGTCGTTTGAGAAGTGGCTGGAGAAGGTCATGCTGCCCCAGGCGAGACTCGTCGATACGACCAAGCCGTTCGCCGATGAGTTCATCACATTGGAAAGAGGGACCACCCACACACACGGACCGAGCGGCCAGCACACGCACGAGGGCATCGACGGGCACACCTGGGTCGATCCCGGCAATGCGAAGGTCCAGGCCACGGAGATCAAGAAGGCCCTCGTGAAGAAGTTCCCGGATCATAAGGACGCGTTTGAGAAGGGCTGTGCCGCCCTCGTCAAGGACCTGGATGCCCTTGACGCCCGGATCAAGGCGGTCTCAGCGAAGATCGGCGATCAGCAACTGCTGTCCAATCATCCGGCATACAACTACGTTGCCCGACGGTACGGCTGGAAGATGAAGGTCTTCTATCTGGAACCCGAGGAGGCAACGGGCGAGGAAGAGCTGAACAAGGTGAAGGACTTCTTGAAGGACCACCCCGCGAAGCACCTCTTTTGGGAGGCGGAGCCCGCGGAGGAGATCGCCAAGCAGATGAAGGACGAATTCGGCCTTGAGAGCGTCTTCTACTCTCCATGCGAGACACTCGATCCCGAACAACGCAAGAAGGGCGAAGACTTCTTGACCGTGATGAACGCGAACGTAGACCGGCTCGAAAAGGCATTCGGGAAGGTGGATTGATCGGGATTTCGACTATCGCGCATTGGAAGATGGGTGTCATCCGCTTCGCCATCGCCGGGTTGCTTGTCCTTGTGTGGACGCCGGATTGGGCGTTGGCACATCGCGGGCACGACTTCGGCAGTCCGTTCCATGCCGCTTCGCTGACGAAGGCGTGCAAGCTCGCCGAGGACGAGTTCAAGGTGGCGTTCGTCTACGTGACCGAGCCGAAGGGCCGGGCACCTGCATACCTGGAGCGGCCGAGCTGGGACGACTGGAGGACCATCGACCTGCTCCTCCGCGAGACCGTTGCGGTGAAGTTGGACCAACGACGAAACGCGGACGAACTGCGTCGCTACGATCTGAGGCAGCTTCCCGCCGTGCTGCTGCTCAACCCGGACGGGACGGAGCGACGGCGGTTCGCCGGTGATCTGTCCGCCGTGCGACTGATGCGGGAGCTTGCGGCCGACTTGAGCGGGGAGGAATCCGTCGCCCGCGTACGCAAGGCGGTCCAAAGCAGTGGCGGCGAAGACCCGATTGCGCGGGAACGACTGGCCGAGGCGCTCACCCGGCGCGGGGCGTTCGCCGACGCCCTTGAGGCGTACCTTTGGTGCCTCGACGTGGGCCTGCGGAAGTACATCCCCTACGCTGCCAGTCGACGACGACTCCTGCTCAAGGGCTTCGTGACGCTGGCCGAGCAGTATCCGCAGGCACGCCGAACACTGGCAGACCGTCGAAAGGCAATGGAGCAGACCTTGCTCACCGAGCGGGACGACGTGAACCTCGTCCGCGACCTCGCCGAACTAAATCGGTGTCTGAACGACGAGCCGCGTAGCTTGTGGTTGTACGACCGGCTTCCCCCCAAGAGCAAGGCCCGCTACGTCTTGTTCGATCGCGTCATCGGCCAATTGGTCGAACACAAGCGATACGATGAGGTGTTGGCGATCCTCGATCCGATGCGGACATTCGAGGAGGAAGCCCGATTCGCGCGGCTTCGTGGCGCCCCACAAGGCGAAGGTCCCGAGGCCCGGCGGGAGCGCGGCACCCGCGCGTTCGCCGTTGCCCGTGGGGCCGAACTCGTCGAGGCCTTGGCGGGATCGAGTCGCATGGACGAAGCCCGTGACCTTGCCGACAGGATCATCGAGCTTGAAGACACACCCGAGACGCGGGCATTGTTGAAGCGCCACGCCCAGAATGCCGGGAGCCGCCAACTGATCAAGTACATCGAGTCCCGACCGACGAAGCCCTGATGTGACATCATGCCAAGGTACCAGCGCGCTTCTATCTGGAACGTTTTAGGGTTGAGCGTGCATGCTCCATTGACGCTTCGTTGCAGCGTCGGCCCCCTGTGGCCGACGGGGATGACCGGTTTGCCGAC
>JAFGQA010000501.1 GCA_016935885.1 Phycisphaerae bacterium
AAGGGGCAAGGGGCAAGAGGCAAGGGGTAAGGGGAAGGAGGAAAGCGACGGGGCGCGCGGGAGTACTGCCCCCGAGTCCTCTTCCTTGCCGCTTACCCCTTACCCCTTACCCTCCGATGGCCTGCGGCCATCGGAGTTCTGGGCCCTCCGCGACGTCTCCTTCGAAGTCCGGCGTGGCGAATGCGTCGGACTCATCGGAGCTAATGGTGCCGGCAAGAGCACGCTCTTCTCCATTCTCAGCGGAATCTATGGGCCCAACGAGGGAGGCGTCGAGATCCGCGGCCGACTCCAGGCCCTGATCGCCCTCGGCGCGGGCTTCCATCCGCTCCTCACCGGGCGTGAGAACATCTATATCAATGGGGCCATCCTCGGCATGACGGCTGCCGAAATGAACCAGCGTCTCGACCGCATCCTCGACTTCGCCGAACTCGGCGATTTCATCGATGCCCCCGTCAGGACCTACAGCTCGGGCATGACGGTTCGACTCGGCTTCAGTGTGGCGGCGCACCTGGATCCCGACATCCTGCTGGTGGACGAGGTCCTGGCCGTGGGCGACGCATCCTTTCAGGAAAAGTGCATGAGTTTCTCCCGCCAGTTGATCCAGTCCGGAAAGACGATCCTCCTAGTTTCCCACAACATGATACGGATTCAGGCTGCAACCGCGCGATGTCTCTGGCTGGGCCATGGGCAACTGATGGAGGATGCTGCGACTCAGCAAGTGGTGCGCAACTACAAGATGCACATGGTGTCATCCTGGAAGCACGTGGAATCATCGGCGGGCCAGAGGGGTCTGGCCGGGCATCCGGCGGTCATCATGAGCGTCGAAGCGCAGGACGGACAGGGCCGCATGGTGAATGACCTGCGCCCCGGGGGACAACAGCGGGTCAGAATCGATATCCACTGCCGGCGCGCGATCGCGTGCGGCAGGCTTTGGATGACTTTCGAAGCCTTGGACAGGGGGGCGCCGCTCCTCGGTGCCAACATGTTCCTGGACGGACATTCCATGAGCTTGGCGGAGGGGCGGAACGTGGTGGATATCGTTTTCGACTCGCTCCCTTTCACGCCGGGATCGGTGTGGCGAATCAACGCGGGATTGAGGGATTGGGCTTGCCACACGTTGCTGGCCGAAAGCTACGCAACGGAACCGATCGAGGTGACGCCCGGGGAACCCGTGTGTCTCAACGGCATCGGATCGGAACCTCTGTTGGAACAGGATTCCACGCTTCCCTTGAACCTTCCTTACCGCTGGGTTGTCCAGGAGGGGGCCCATCTGGATCCTTCCGGGGGCAACGAAAGGGCTGTCGTTGAATGATCCGGATCTCGTGAAGATAAGAAAGCTGCTACTGGGGGCATCCTCTGTTCGGCGGCCAGTCAATGGTCTCGGCCGATGGTTGGCCATTGGGGTTGCGTTCCTGTCGCTCTGGGGCGGAGGCTGTGGGACCATGCATCCGTCCTCCATTGTTCAAGGGCTTTCTGTCGTTCGGAGCAAGCCGTTTGTCATTGTTCAGACGGACGAGGCTGCCGGTTGGGGCGTGCTCACGCATCCCTATCTCTGTTCCCTTTCTGAACAGCGCATCATGGTGACGTACAACATGGTGGGTGATGTTCTTCGCGGCGGAACGCGGCGGGCGATGGCGGACTGGCCCGCTTACAGCGAAGACGGCGGTAAAACCTGGCAGTTCGGTGATCCCATCACTTGGGCGGATGGGGCGCCCCCCCATGTTACCTCGGCAACCAAGGGCGAAATCATCAGCTTCCATTACGGGTATTGCTTCGGACAGGTCGTGTTGAGCAACGGCTTGAGGATTGCCGTCGAACGGTTGGCGTCGTCCGGGAAGAAACCCGGGGCGCGCCTTCGCCAGAGAGGGGTATGGAGCCATGACGGGCGGACATGGCATGGGCCCCGTGAGGTCATTTATGAGCTGGCCGACCCCGTTGATTACATTCTGATATCGCCAAGGGCTGTCCAACTCGGCGACGGCAACCTGCTGTGTGTGGCTTACGGCCCTCGGCAGAAAGGGGGCAAGTACGATACATATGCGCTGCGGTCGGACGATGGCGGGGCGACTTACCAGCTCCTGTCCGTCGTGGCGAGGTGCGAGGACGCGCCTTGGGGCAACAACGGCCCCTGCGAACCCACCTTGGAGCGGCTTTCCGACGGGAGTCTGTTCTGCATGATGCGCACAGGTTCGGCAGAGGGCTCACGCGGCAGGGGCAAGACATGGACGGCGCGCTCCAGTCCGATGCTGAGCGCGCGCAGCCGGGACGGAGGCAAGAGCTGGGAACTCGGGCGAATCAGCAAGCCGGGCGTCATGCCGGGGCTCCTGGAGCTGAGCAACGGCGTACTGGTGTGTGCGTTCGGCCGCCCCGGCAACAGTCTGATGTTCAGCCTGGACGGCGGCCGCACATGGATTCGCGAAATGACCTTGACGGCGGCAGATGTTCGAACCACGGGCTACGTGGACATACTTGAAGTGGAACCGGGCAGATTACTTGTCGTGTACGATGCGTGGGACACGCCGCCGGCGAACGTGTGGCTCTGGGAGCCGCCGCCGCCTGTTTGTGCCGTCTGGGGTGTGTTTGTGGACGTGTCGCGAAGAGGACAGTGACAAGGTCCAAGGTGCGACCCGTGTCTGCGGAAGGATTAACAAGTAGCGAGGGTCTGTTATGATAACACCACGATCGTGTGATTACCTCGATAACACTCGAGTTCTCATCACGGGCGGCACCGGGTCACTGGGCAGGGCGCTCGTCCGCTTCATCCTCGACGGCACGAAGAGCGCGAAGGTCGTCATCTACAGCCGCGACGAGTTCAAGCAGTTCCAGATGCAGCAGGTGTTCACACCCGAAGAGAACCGACGGCTCCGGTTCTTCATCGGGGACGTGCGGGATGCCGACCGGTTGAACAGGGCCATGGAGCGGGTGGACTATGTGATCCATACGGCCGCGCTGAAGCAGGTGCCCGCGGCGGAGTACAACCCCTTCGAATTCGTCAAAACCAACATCGTGGGCGCGGAGAACGTGATCAATGCCGCCATCACGTGCAACGTCAAGCGGGTCGTCGCCCTGAGCACGGACAAGGCCGCCAATCCGATCAATCTCTATGGCGCCACGAAGCTCTGTTCCGACAAGATGTTCGTGGCCGGCAACAGCTACAGCGGGCCACAGCACGGCACGCGTTTCTCCGTGGTGCGCTACGGCAATGTCGTGGGCAGTCGCGGCAGTGTGATTCCGTTTTTCCTGGCCCAGCGGAAGAAGGGCATTCTGCCGATCACGGACGCGCGCATGACGCGGTTCTGGATAACGCTCGAGCAGGGCGCCGCGCTGGTTCTGAATGCGCTGAGGGAGATGAAGGGCGGGGAGATCTGGGTGCCCCGGATCCCGAGCATGCGGATCGCGGACCTGGCGCGCGTCATCGCCCCGGAGTGCCGGCAGGAGATCGTCGGCATCCGTCCCGGGGAGAAACTGCACGAAGTCATGATTCCGGTAGACGATGGGCGGCAGAGTCTCGAGTTCAAAGACCACTTCATCATAAAGCCGGCCTTCCCCTGGTGGGATCAGCAGTGGCATACGGGGAAGGGCGGCACGCCTTGCCCGGATGGATTCTACTATGGTAGCGACAACAACACGGAGTGGGTCGAAGACGACCAGCTTGCGAAGATGATCGCGTCGCTCGACCTGCCTGAGGCACGGGCATGGGCCGCGGAACGTGGAGTTTGAACAGAAGATCGCGAAGGAAGCGAAGAGGAAAGGGTGCATCCGGATATTCAGAAGGCGGATCGGTGGTCGCATGAGTGCATCGGTGCGGCCATCGAGGTGCATCGGCATAAGGGTCCCGGGTTGATCGAATCCATCTACGAGAAATGCATGATGCGGGAACTGCATCCTGCCTGGTGCTGATGCGGAGGGGGAGTGAACAGAAGATCGCAAAGGTCGCGAAGACGCGAGTTGGTTGGTTTATGTGGGGGCAGACATCCTGATCCCCTTTGCGCCCTTCTGTTCAAACTCTTATGATACCGTATGGAAGACAATTCATTGACGCCGACGACATCGCCGCCGTCGTCGAGGTCCTGAAATCCGACTGGCTGACGACCGGGCCCAAGGTCGAGGAGTTCGAGCGGGCCTTCGCCGCGTTCACCGGCTCGCAACACGCTGTGGCTGTCAGCAATGGGACGGCCGCACTTCACGCGGCGGTTTATGCGGCCGGCATCGGCCCCGGCGACGAGGTGATTGTTACGCCGATGTCGTTCGCGGCCAGTGCGAACTGCGTGGTCTATCAGGGCGGCCGGCCGGTGTTCGTGGATGTGCGGGACGAAGACTTGCTGATAGATCCGGAGCAGATTGAGAGGGTCCTTGAACAGAAGGTCGCAAAGAACGCAAAGGCGATTATCGCGGTGGATTACTCCGGCATGACCTGTGATTACGATCGGCTTCGGGATATCGCTCGGAGATACGGCTTGGTTCTCATCGCAGATGCCTGTCATGCCCTCGGTGGTTCGTACAAGGGGCGAGCGGTGGGTTCGTTGGCTGACCTGAGCACATTCAGCTTTCACCCCGTCAAGAACATGACCACCGGGGAAGGTGGAGCCGTCACGACCGACAACCCCGAGTACGCCGGGCGCCTCCGCCTCTTCCGAAGTCACGGGATCACGGTCGATTTCAAGGAGCGCATGGAAGCGAACTCCTGGTTTTACGAGATGGTGGACCTCGGCTGGAACTACCGTATCACGGATTTCCAGTGCGCGCTGGGCCTGTCCCAGTTGAAGAAGCTTCCCGGCTGGATCGTCCGCCGCAACGAAATCGCTGCCACATATGACGCCGCCTTCGCTGAACTGGCGCCTCAGGTCCGACTTCTTCACCCAATAACCAATAACCAGGAACCAATAACCATCTCCGGCCGCCACCTTTACGTCATCCGCGTGCCCGCAGCATGCCGCGCAGAGATCTTCGCCGCACTTCGCAAGAAGGGCATCGGCGTCAATGTCCACTACATCCCCATACACCTTCACCCGTTCTACCGTCAGCAGTGTGGCACGAAACCCGGCCTTTGCCCGGTTGCCGAAAAAGCTTACGAGGAGCTGATCACGCTGCCGCTATTCGCGGGAATGTCGGATCACGATGTGGACGACGTCATTGCCGCCGTCCATGAGGTTGTGAACGCTTACTGCCGATAGCCGCTGCGACCGTCCCGCCGGCGCGTGTCAGGATATCGCGGTGACTCAGAGAACTGAACAGATGGCGGCTTGGGAGGGGGACTTCGGGAGGGAGTACACCGACCGCAACCTCTACTCGGCCGAGGAACTGGATGCGACGTATGAGCGCATCTTCGGGCTTTCGCGTACGGCCATGAACTCCGAGTGCCTCGGAAGCCTGGATCGGGGCGCGCGGATTCTTGAGATCGGGTCGAACGTCGGCAACCAATTGCTCTGTCTGCAGGCCATGGGGTTCGCGAATCTCTACGGCATCGAACTGCAGAAGTATGCCGTCGAACTCTCCAAGAAACGGACGCATGCCATCAATATCATTCAGGGCTCTGCATTCGACCTCCCTTTCAGAGATGCTTTCTTCGACCTCGTGTTCACGTCGGGCGTCCTGATTCACATCAGGCCCGCGGATCTGAAGCAGGTTCTGAAGGAAATACACAGGTGCTCCGGCGGGTTCATCTGGGGTTTCGAGTACTGGTCTCCGGAGGTGACGGAGATCAACTATCGCGGGCACAAGGATCTGCTCTGGAAGGCGGACTTCGCGGGCATCTACCTGGAGACATTCCAGGATTTGGAACTGGCCGACATGAAACGCTACAGCCGCCAGGGCACCGATCTCGTCGACGCCATGTTTCTGCTGAAGAAGGTCTCCCGGGGTGGCGCAGACGGCCCAACCATGACGGTTCCGCCGACATCTCCGGGGACAGCGTTTTGAGCGGCCATGAGTGAAGGTGTTCTGATCATCCGCGCCGATGCGTCCGCAAGCGTGGGCACAGGTCACGTCATGCGCTGTCTTGCTCTGGCCCAGGCCTGGCAGGCGGGAGGGGGGCGAGTTGTCCTTGCCAGCGCGAAGTGCCCCGAGGGCTTGTCCCAGCGCATCGAGGCAAGCGGCGTGAGCTTCGTTTCACTGGAAAGCGCTCATCCCGATGCGGCCGATCTCGAGTCCACCCTGGCCTTGCAGAAACAGCACGACAGCCGCTGGCTGGTCGTGGACGGATACCACTTCGACCTTGTCTTTCAGCGGGCCATCCGCTCTGCGGGTTTCCGCTTGATGGTAATCGACGATTACGCGCACTTGTCGGCCTACGAGGCAGATATCCTCCTTAATCAGAACATTGGGGCGGACAAGCTGATCTACGCGGTGAACCGGGAGGCTATCAGACTGCTTGGCCCTCGGTACGCCTTGTTGCGGCCGGAGTTCCTCAGCGCCCGGAGCTTGGAAAGAGTTGTACCGGAGCAGGCTGGAAACATCCTGGTCACGATGGGCGGCAGTGATCACCCCAATGTCACTGCCCGGGTCCTGCGCGCGATCCGGTCCCTGGACTTCCCGGGCCTCACGGCCCGGATCGTGGTCGGGCCCGCCAGCCCGCACCGGGTGGAACTGGAGTGCCTGGCGGCGGAGCCCGGTGCCGTCCGGGTTGATCTGCTTCACGATGTCCGGGATATGCCCGGTCTCATGGCCTGGGCGGACCTGGCTGTCACAGCGGGCGGCAGTACATGCTGGGAGCTGGCGTTCAGGGGCGTGCCGATGCTTGTCGCCGTCCTGGCCGAGAACCAGCGAGCCATCGCCGCAGGATTGGAAGAGAAGAGCGCGGGGATCAACCTGGGCGAGGAGCGGAGCCTGCACCCGGAAGATATCGCCGGACATATCCAATCTTTGGCCGCGGATGCGGCGCGCCGCCGCCGCATGAGCGCCGCGGGCCGGGCGCTGGTGGATGGACGGGGAACCGCCAGGGTGGTGGGAAAAATGCTTGAGCTTCAGCCAGCCGGACGAAACTGAAATGAGAATCGTACTCTTTGTGAACAACTGGGTCGGATGGCAGATCACGCGTTGGCTGAAACAGCAAGGTGAATGCATCGCAGGCCTTGTCATTCATCCTCCCGCCAGGCGAAAGTACGAGGGGGAGATCATCGAGAGCGCCAGCGTGCCGAGATCCGCTGTCTTTGACGGTTCCCATCTGAACGATCCCGACACCATCCAGGCCCTCGCAACCCTGAATCCGGATGTGGGCCTTTCCGTCTTCTTTGGCTACATCCTCAAACCCGCCGTCCTGGGCCTGTTCCCAAAGGGTGTCATGAATCTGCATCCCGCGTACCTGCCGTACAACCGCGGCGCCCATCCGAACGTCTGGAGTATCGTAGAAGGAACGCCGGCAGGTGTGACAATACACTTCGTGGATGAGGGTATTGACTCGGGCGATGTTATCGCCAGGACGCCGGTTCCAGTCTATACGACCGACACGGGAGAGACGCTGTATCGGAGACTGGAAGAGGCGTGCGTCGATATCTTCAAGACGGCCTGGCCTCAGATCAAGGCGGGGTCGGCACCACGAATAGCCCAGAGGCCGGACGAAGGTTCAACCCATCGGGCGAGCGACGTGGCGAAGATTGACAGAATCGACCCGCACGCTTCGTACAGTGCCATGGAATTGATCAACATCCTGCGCGCAAGGACGTTCCCGCCATATAAGGGCGCGTACTTCGAGGTGGACGGTCAGCGGGTCTACCTGCGTCTTCAACTTCTCACCGAGGATGACATACAGAAGGAGTCACATGGGCGGCACGATTAGCGTTGCGGGGCACTCCATCGGTCCGGATCGCCGCGTCTTCCTTGTCGCGGAGATGTCTGGAAACCACGGGCAGTGTTTTGAGCGCGCCGCCGAAATCGTGCGTGCGGCCAAGAATGCCGGGGCCGATGCCGTGAAACTGCAGACCTACACGCCGGATACACTCACGCTGGATTGCGACCGTCCCGAGTTCCGGATCGGGAAGGGCACGATCTGGGAGGGCAAGAACCTCTACCGGCTTTACGCTGAAGCATCGACGCCCTGGGGATGGCAGCCGAAGCTGAAGGCGCTGGCCGACGAGCTTGGTCTGGTCCTGTTCTCGACGCCGTTCGATCCGACGGCGGTCGACTTCCTGGAGCAGATGAATGTGCCGGCCCACAAGATCGCATCCTTTGAGCTGGTAGACCTGCCGCTGGTCCGGCGGATCGCCAGGACGGGCAAGCCCATCATCATGTCGACGGGCATGGCGTCCCTGACGGAGATCGAGGAGGCCGTTCAGGCGATCCGCGGGGAAGGGAATGAGCAGATTGCCCTGCTCAAGTGTACAAGCGCGTACCCGGCACCGCCGGAGGAAATGAACCTGCGCACAATCCGGGATATGGCTGAGCGGTTCGGTGTGCCCGTCGGCCTGTCCGATCACACGCTGGGCATTGCTGTGCCCGTAGCATCTGTGGCCCTGGGTGCGTGCATCATCGAGAAGCACTTCACGCTTTCACGGGCCGAGCCGGGACCGGACAGCGCCTTCTCGCTCGAGCCCCAGGAGTTCAAAGCCATGGTCGAGGCCGTCCGCGATGTGGAGAAGGCGCTCGGCCGGGTGAACTACGAAGTCACGGAACACGAGCGAGCCAGCCGTGTCTTTCGGCGATCGTTGTTCATTGTTCAAGATGTGAAGGCCGGCGAGATCCTGACTGAGAGCAATGTGCGCTCGATCAGGCCGGGGAATGGTCTGCCCCCGAAGCACCTGACCGAGATCATCGGCCGGCGCGCCGCGCGCGACCTGCCGCGAGGCACTCCGCTGAGTTGGGACGACGTCTCTTGAATCCGGGACAAGGTGCATGAGTAACGCTGAGGCAGAGAAGCTGCGTTGCGCATTGATCGGGCTGGGCCGGATCGCGTGGCGATTTGATGCCGGACGAGCCCCCGACGAGCCGGCCCAGACGCACTGGCGCGCCTATCACCGCAATCCGCGCTGTGAGTTGATATCCGGGTTCTCCCCCGAGGAGAAGGATCGGGCCGATTTCGAGAAGGCCGCGCAGACACCCGCTGTGGCCAGCCTGGACGAGTTGTTGCGGACGGAGCCTGACGTTGTCAGCGTCTGTTCTCCAACGGAACTGCATGCAGAACAAGTGCTGCACTGTCTTGAGCACGGCGTGCGAATGATCTGGCTGGAGAAGCCGCCCGCGACGAACCTGGCCGATCTCGATCGGATCATTGAGACTGCCCGTCGTCACGACGCCACAGTCCTTGTCAACTACATGCGACGGTATTCCCGGCTGTACGCTGTTCTGAAAGATCTTCTGTCGGGCTCGGAACTGGGCGCGCCGTTGGACATCGCAGTGCACTACTCGCGTGGGCTCGAGCTGAACGGCTCGCATTTCATCGATCTGGTTCTATGGCTACTCGATGACCCAGAATCGTTTGCCGTCGAGGTGGAGCGCGGCACGGGACAGGAACCATCTCCAACCTTCACACTGAGGATTCCCGATCGTCCCGTCGCGCGGTTTGTCGGCCACGCCGCCGACTATCACATCAACGACGTGATCGTCACCTTCTCACACGGCCGCGCGACGGTGTTGTCCGGCGGGTTGGAAGTCCGCGTCGAGCGCCGCGTGGAAAACAAGTTGTTCCCGGGTTTCTATCGCCTGGGGGAGATTCCCCCCGACTTCCTGGGCACACCCGGCCGGGATCAGTGCTTTGACGAGGCCCTGGCCGATCTGATCGCGGCCGGGGATGAAGGCCGCGCTGCGCGCAGCAATCTCGAGACGGCGCGGGGTACGCAACGCGTGATTGAAGCGGTGCGCCGCGATGCCGGATGAGCGTTACATCCTGGCCGCGGGCGGCGATGTCGGCGGCTCGCGGGCCTTGTTGCCGGGTCTGCTCGCGACAGCTCACGTTGGGAGGGCAGTTCGCATCGTGGATTCCGGCGTGCTGGCGCGGGAAGCGCCTGCGGAGTGGGTTCGATTCCGTCCCGATGAGGCGGCCGCTGTTCTGAAGACCCAGGCAGGAGCAGCCGCATTGTATACGTTCTCCACCAGCCTTCGGGACCACACGCCGCTGGGGCTTGCGCGGGTTGCCCGCTCGGAGGGTGTGCCGACAGTGGCCGTGCTGGACAACTGGATGAACTATCGTGCGCGGCTCGAGATAGACGGCGCCGGTTTCTTCCTGCCCGATGTGTACGCGGTTATGGATGACTACGCGCGCGACCGGGCCGTTGCGGAAGGCATCCCGGCGGAGATACTGAAAGTCACGGGCCATCCCGCCCTGGCGGGCCTGCGGGCCAGCTTCGAATCGTTTGATCGCCGCGCGGCCCGGCGGCGGTTCTGCGGCCAGCGGGATGTGAGATCGGACGGCCGCCGTCTGGTGGTCTTCATCTCAGAACCTGCGGCACACGACCAGGGCGAGGATGCGTCGAGCCCTGCCTTCCGCGGTTACACGGAGAGGACTGTACTCAAACACGTGGCCGATGCCCTGCAGCCATTTGCCGATCGCCTGCTGGTCGGCCTTGTGCCGCATCCGCGCGAGGACGCGGAATCGCTTCGCGCGCACTGGGAGAACTGCCGGGGGCGCCTCGATGGCGGCTGTCTGAGACTCGATACGGGGCGCGAGGCGGTGTTCGCGGCGGACGGCGTGTGCGGCATGGCTTCCCTTCTGCTCTACGAGGCCCTCCTGCTCGGGAAACCCGTGATCAGCGTACAGCCGGACCTGCGTGTTCCGGCTTTGCGTTTTCTGGAACACAAGGGAGTGGACGAATTCGTGACCGACCGGCGGGAAATCGCACCTTCCGTGAACCGCTGGATGGCACGCGTCATGGCCGGAGTCACTCGCGGGTATCATGACGAGCTGTCACTGCACGCGAAAGCGCCGCAGGCCCTGGCAAGCGTGATGGTGGACCTGATCGAAATACGAGGTGGACGATGAACGTGGTGGCGGTCATACCGGCGCGGGGAGGAAGCAAACGCATTCCGAACAAGAACATCCGGCCTTTTGCGGGCAAGCCGATCATAACCTATTCCATCGAGGCGGCGACGCAATCGGGACTGTTTGACCGGATCGTTGTCTCGACGGACTCCGACGAGATCGCACGGGTTGCGGAGCAACACGGCGCCGAAGCGCCGTTCCGGCGGCCGGCGAATCTCTGCGACGATCACACGCCCACAGCGCCGGTCATCGAGCATGCCATAGAGTGGCTGAGAGAACATGGCGGCGCTCCGGACTACGTCTGCTGTATCTACGCCACGGCCCCGTTTGTGCGGTCCGAGTTCCTGCGCGAAGGGTTCGAAACGCTCCGCAGGAACGGCGCCAGCTCGGTGTTCTCCGTGACCTCGTTTCCGTTCCCCATCTTTCGGGCCCTGCGGAAGGATGAGAACGGCCGGCTCAGCATGTTCTGGCCCGAGCACGAATTGACGCGCTCGCAGGACCTGCCCGCGGCGTATCACGACGCCGGCCAGTTCTACTGGGTCCACGTGCCGAGGTTCCTTGAAACAAAGAAGCTCTACGCGGCGGATGCGATGTCCGTCCTTCTGCCGCGTTACCTGGTTCAGGACATTGATACGCCGGAAGACTGGGAGACCGCCGAAATACTGTTTCAGGTGATTGACCGGCGGCGGAGCTCCGGCGCAAAGGAGGCATTGTGAAACTGGCGTTGCTTGGCGGGTCGCCGGTGCGGACGAAGCTCTTCCCGGCCTGTAACTCGATCGGCGAGGAAGAGAAGGGCGCAGTGGCCCGGGTTATGGATTCGGGCAACCTGTCCCAGTATCTCGGCGCCTGGCATGATGACTTCCACGGCGGTCCCGAAGTCAGAGCACTCGAAGAACGGTGGGCGGATTCCTATGGCGTCAAACACGCGCTGGCGGTCAACTCCGCCACGTCCGGCCTGTACGCCGCGGTGGGGGCATGTGACGTGGGCCCGGGCGACGAAGTGATCGTGTCGCCCTACACGATGTCGGCCTCAGCTATCGCGGCGGCAGTCTGCGGCGCCGTGCCCGTGTTCGCCGATATTGACGAGGATGATTACTGCATCAGCGCCAAGACGATCGCCGCCCGCATCACCCCGCGAACCAAGGCAATCCTGGTCGTTCACATCTTCGGGCATCCTGCCGACATGGATCCGATCATGGACTTGGCGCGTCCGCGCGGAATCCGGGTGATCGAGGACTGTGCGCAGGCTCCGATGGCTTCCTACCGGGGTCGTCTGGTCGGCGGCTTGGGCGACATCGGTGTGTTCAGCCTCAACTACCATAAACACATTCACACCGGAGAAGGCGGAGTCGTCACAACCAACGACGACGAACTGGCTGAGCGCGTGTCCCTGATCCGGAACCACGCCGAGGCGGTCGTCGAGGGGAAGGGGCGCACGGATCTCGCGGGACTGATCGGCTGGAACTATCGGCTGACGGAATTGCAGGCGGCGATCGCTGTCGAACAGCTCAAGAAGCTGCCGCGCCTGATAGAAGTACGCATCGCGAACGCCGAATACCTGGCTTCCCGGATCGGAGCCTTGCCGGGCCTGGCCCCGGCGCAGGCAAAGAGCGGATGCCGTCACGTCTACTACGTTCAGCCGGTGAAGTATGACCGCGCCCAGACGGGTGTTCAGCGGGATCGTTTCGTCGAGGCCGTGAAGGCTGAGTTGCCCACGGCCCATCTGCGTGAGAGGGTCCCACTCATTGGGGCCGGTTACGTGAGGCCGCTCTACCTCCAGCCTTTTTACCAGAAGCGCGTGCATCCATGTGCCTTCAACTGTCCGCGATACGCGGGGGAAGTGTCGTATGAACGGGGACTCTGCCCGACTACCGAACGGATGCATTTCGAAGAACTCATCACACACGAATTCATGCGGCCGGGGATGGCCAAGGATGACCTGGAGGATGTGGTCCGGGGATTCGCCAAGGTCTGTGAGAATGCCCGGGAGATCCAGCCATGACGGAAGCATCGCAGCAGACAGGGGACCGGCAGATTGAAACGCCGCGTCTGAGAATCATCTCGTTTACAGGGGCGTTTCTAAGCAGCCGTTACGTCGACTGGCTGAACGACGCGGAAGTCACACAGTTCAGCGAGCAGAGGCACAGGAAGCACACGCTGGAAACCTGTCGCGCCTATATGACGAGTTTCGAGGGGTCCCCGAACTTCTTCTGGGCCATTCTTCGCAAGCAGGGCGACCCAGCTCACATCGGCAACATCAATGCTTACGTGGATGAGCGAAACAGCCTGGCTGACGTCGGTATCCTCGTGGGTGAGAAGGATACATGGGGTAAAGGGTTTGGAGGTGAAGCGTGGCTTGGCGTTTGCGACTTCCTGCTGCGAATCCGAGCTGTGCGGAAGGTAACCGCTGGGACGCTCGACGTGAACCGCGGCATGCTGGCCATCATGCAGCGCGTCGGCATGCTTGAGGACGGGTGCCGACATCGTCACTACCTGTGGAACGGCCAAGAGATCGATGTGATCCACCGCGCCCTGTTCCGCGAGGACTGGTTAAGAAGATATCCCCGGGGGCCTTTTGCGGAGTCCTTGCGGGAGCAAGACTAGCTGCCGGTGAGAAGTTGTTCCATTGTCTTTGTCGCGAATGCGGAACAGTGTCGTGCGGCACGAGAACAGCCTGGCTTTCTTGATGCCGCAATGGCTACAGCCGATTCGGACCTGATCACGGAATTACGGGAGGCGGGTACGCCGTTTGTGAATCTGTGGTCTTACCTGGACGAAACCGCTGCGCTGGACAATGAGGACCTTGCATGGGATTTCTGTGAGGCCGTCGGCTCGCGATTGAAGGGGCGGTTCGTTGTCGCGGGCTGCGATGTGACCGGACTTGTCCAGGATGATCTGGTGTACCCCGTTCGCTACGCGTTGAACACGGCCACGGTTGTCCAGCGTGCCCTGGAGAAGTACCGGCCCGAACGTGTCGGGGTTTTCGAGGAGCACGCGAATGCGTTCTTCTGGGACCCGCCGGATCCCCCGCCGGACATTTTCAATGCGGCGGCGCGCTGGGCGGCGGAGCAGGCGGGTTTCACTCCCCATCTGTTGCGCATACAGTCTCCGCATCCCGAACGTGCGAAGTCTCCGGAGAGAGTCCACGCCTTGTCACCACTGCCGGAACAGACTGCCGTGTTGGATGTCATGGACGGACTGGCGTTCGATGAACAGGATCTTCTTCTTCGATCCGTGGAGCAGAACGCGGAGCCGTGGGTTGTACTCTCGCATCGTTCGCCCCCTTGGCATGTTCCGCGTGTACGGCGCGATGTGGTGCGTGCCTTGCCGTTTCAGCCGGCCGTGATGTCGCCGCAAGGTGATGTCCGGGAAGCAGACCTGTGCGGGTTGATCGACCGGATGGATGTTCCGGGGGCGGAAGCCTTGACCAGGAATCCTTACATTGCCTTCCTATGGAAGTACTTCCACGCGTCATTGATCGAGGCCATGCGACAGTTTCCCATCGCACAGTTCCTCAACGACGCGCTCCAACCTTCGGTGGTGCTCTCGGGTTGTGCGACCACAGGCTGTGCAAGGGCGATGGTGGAGGCGTTTCAAGGCGCGGGGAGGCCGGTCCTGTGTGTGAACCATTCCGGTTTGAGCTGGGTCGAAGTCCGGAAGCGGCATCGGGGAGACCGGGGCATGCTGACCGCGTGGGGCGAGTGGGAAGCGCGCATGCTCCGGAAGCGGCGGGTGAAAGGGGGTGCGGTCGTCGCGGTTGGAAGTCTCAGACCGGATACAGAGTATCTGCGATCCGCTTCCGAAGTGCGAGTGGGGAGCCCGGCCGAGGAGAAACCCAGAATCGTGCTGATTACGGCGCGTGTTGCGCACCTGTACTACACCGCCTGCAGTCCCGTTCGACATGAACAGTTATGGAACGAGCTTCTTGGTTTCTTCTTGCGCCACCCGGACTGGTCGTTCGTGATCAAGCCGCACCCGCGTTACGACTACCCCGACCTGTATGCAAGTCGCCGGTTCAGAGCCGTCCCCAATCTCTCGGTCTCTCAGGGAACCATGGCTGAGTCCTTGCGAGGTGCGCGTCTTGCCGTCTCGGTCACCATGGTGACGACGGCCTGCCTGGAACCCATGGCGATGAACATCCCCTTGATTTCACTGGAAGGGGCTGTCTTCCAGCGCCACCGAGGTCATCTGCAAGAAGGCGCGATGACGGTGAATTCAGTCGAGGAACTTGAACGCGGAATCCAACGACTCCTGCATGATTCCGCGCATTACGCGGCGGCCGTCGGGCGTGGGCGGCGTTTCCTGGACGACGTGCTCTGTGCTGTCGGCGACGACGCCGTGGCTAATATCCGAAAGGTCATAGAGACGATGCGGTCTGAATCGGTCGAGCCGTCGGACTCGGGACGATGTGCCACGGCAAGGTGGACACTGGAAATGATTCAGACATTGGACCATCTCATGAGAGGCCTCCTGGATGTCCCTGCGTGCCGAAGTCAATTGCGGAGTCTGCGTCTAGCGGGCAGGAGTCTTGTGTGGAGTACCTTAGACTACCTCGACGTGGCGGAAACCGGCATCCACCTTCTGGAAATGCCCGTCTTCCATGACTGGGCTGTTGCGGAGAAACCGTACCTGCCGGGATTGGTGTGGACGATATACTGCACGCTTCCGAGAACTATCCGACCGAGTCTTCGCAGGCTCAGATTCATTCTGCAGGGAGCTTCGCAGGGGAGGCGCGACGTCGCGGGTCGGCCCGTTCCCGCGGCGGCTGGGGATGCGTGGCCTGGTTGATGGCCAGCCGCAGCGGACCACAGCCTACCGCAGGGATGGTGGCGATACGACAGACGGGGCCTGGGATCACCTGGGTGGCAACCGTTTCCGAATGGGTCAGGAACCGCTGGGACGTGAAATGGCCCGCGATCAGGTCGGCGGGGAGCGGACGCTCAGGATTGTAGAGCGCGATATGTCGCGGATCCCAGAGGCGTGCGCCCGCGCGCGCACCCAGCGCTGACCAGCATGTCTGTTCGATCCAGGGCAGATGCGACCCGGCGGGTGCCTTCGACAGCAACCACTCAATGAAATCGAGTTCATACGCTTTCTGCCGGATGAGCATGAGCCCGGCGTTTACCTGTCTCAGCAACTTCAGCTTCCTGTATTTCAGGAGATGCCATGGTCGGAATACATAGGCGTCGCGCCAGTCCTGCATGAACAGCGCACCCACGTCGGGAGCAGGCCACGCGTATAAGCCGGTGAACGGGCGGAAGAACCGGATGTCGCTGTCGCAGTGGGCTATCTCATCGTCGGACATCAGGGGGATGTCGAAGAGCTTGATACCCATGACTTCGCGATCGCGGTAAGCCCGTGAGAGCGCGTATTGAGCCAGTTGTTCGTTGACGACACTGTCCGCTTCGGTTCGGGTCACAATGCGAGAGCCGGGCAGGCCTTCGAGCAGGGCGGCGCGGTCGGCGTCGGTGAGCGTGCCGTCGTCGTGAACGAGAAGGCGAATCGGTTCAGCGGAAAAGCGCAGCAGGGAGCCAAGCCCGATACAGGCCTGCTTGACGTGCCGGTGGCAGACCATGGAATGAACGAGACGCGCGGCTGACTCCTTTGATCCCGGATCGTCCATGACCCGAAGATACCACGGTCCGGCTCGTCTTTGAAGGTTTGCTTCATATCCCACTCTGCGGAAGTCGGCGGGTCCGATCGTTCGCTCCTGGATACGATGGACGTGCTGGCGGCGAAGGGGGTCGAGTGTGCCGCCATCGTGCCCCGAGAGGGCGAGATGTGCGAACGACTGCGCGCGAGAAGTATTCCCGTGTGCGTCATTCCGTACGGCGCGTGGCTTGGGCCCTGGATTCCGTGGCGGCAGCGCATACCGCGCATCTGGGAGCATCTCGTTGCCGCAGTCCGGGCGGCCCGCCAGGTGAGACGCTGGCAGGCCGATATCGTGTATACGAACACGATGTGCATTTGCGTAGGCGCGTTGGCGGCACGATGGGCAGGCCGCCCGCATGTCTGGCACATCCGCGAATTCGGCCGGGAGGACCATGGCCTGTCGTTCCTCTTCGGCGAGGAGCGTTCGCTCCGATGGGCGGCCGGCATGGCCGACGTATTCATCGCCAACTCGCAGGCCGTCAAAGACTACTACGCGCGCCACATCCCGGCAGACAAGATTCAAGTCGTGTACCAGGGCGTGAAGGATGCCTGCCCGGCGGGAATCCCGCCGCGCGACCCGACCGGACCGTTCCGCTGCGTGATGGTCGGTGCCGTGCACGAGGGTAAGCGGCAGATGGATGCCGTGGAAGCTGTCTTGACGCTTCTGGCGGAAAGGTTCGATGTGACGCTGACAATCGTCGGGGGGCCGGGCTCCGAGGGCTACTTCCGCGAGGTCCAGAGGCGGGTCGCGGAAAGCGCGTATTCCGAGAAGATCACGATGGTTGGCAGGGTGGATGATGCGTCGCCCTACCTGGTTAACGCCGATGTGCTGTTGATGTGTTCACAGAAGGAAGCGTTCGGGCGGGTCACGGTGGAGGGGATGCTGGCGGGCCTGCCGGTCATCGGCACGCGCAGCGGGGGCACACCCGAGATCGTGGAAGATGGCTTGTGCGGTTTGCTCTACACGCCGGGCGATGTTGGACAGATGGCAAGGCACGTGCGGTGGCTGATGGAGCATCCGGCCGAGGCGAAGACCATGGGCCGGCGCGGGCGCGAACGGGCGCTCGGGCGTTTCGGCATGGACCAGTACGGAGAGAGCATCTTCAAAGCGCTCGCTTCTGTAGCCGACGCCCGAACGCGGAAAGCTGCCTGAACCATGAGGGCTGGCAATCACAAAGACCCTCCGTGCATGAACACGGGACCTGCCATCCCGGCCGTGCATGCGGTTGTGGTGAACTACAAAGGGATGGCGGACACGCAGATCTGCATGGCGACCCTGGAGAAGCAACACTACCGCCGCGTCCAAGTCTGGCTGGTCGACAACGGATCGTCGGATGGCTCTCCGGAGTGGGTCGAGGAACACTGTCCGCGCGTCCGCGTGATCCGCAACGGCGCGAACCTCGGCTGGTCGGGGGGCAACAACGTCGGCGTCCGCGCTGCCCTGGAAGAGGGAGCCGACTACATCTGGCTGCTGAACAATGATGTGGAGTTGGAGCCCGATTGCTTGGGCAGGCTCGTGGAGTATGCCGAGGAACACCGCGATGTGGGCATCTGCGGTCCTTTGATCTACGACTTCTCGCGACGCGACAGTCTCTCTCTCTTCGCCGGTGGCATCCACTATGACCGGGCCAGTGTGGACCCGATTGATAATCCAGCGGCCTTCGAGGCCTTGCCGGAACAGCGGCGCTACATTTCCGGCTGCGCGATGTTCATCCGAGCGGAGGTGTTTCGGAAAGTGGGGCTCATTGATGAGCGCTTCTTCCTCTACTTCGAGGACGTGGATTTCTGTCTGCGCGCGGCGAAGGCGGGGTTCTCATCGGCTGTCGTGCGGGATGCCCGCATGTATCACAAGCTCGGGAGCACGGCCGCGGGGGAGGCCCCCACGAGCCCCGTGGCAACCTATCACGGCCTTCGGAGCAACCTGCTCTTCTGGCGCAAGCATGCAAGCTGGTGGCGGTTCCACCGGGTCTTCTGCGGGGGGCATCTCGGGAAATGGCTGAACCGGGTTGACCTGGCAGGCAAGGACGAGATGCACCGCAAGGACGCCCTGGCGGTGATCGATGCGATCTGGTACGTCCTGGCCGGCAAGAGGGATTCCCGCGCGTGGCCGGAAAGCCCCGAATGGTTCCGGCGTTTCGTGATGAAGCGCCCGTGGCTGATCGGCGAATTGATGTCATTCCGTTTCATGCCCCTGCTGTTTCGCCGCCGGACTGTGTGAGGAATCTTCGTGAGGAGTCGGGATATGCAGGCGCCTGCGGTTGGGTTCGTCCTTGGACGCGGGCTGACGCTGGGCGGCACGGTGGTCTGGGCCGTGGAGATGTGCCGCCGACTGGCGGAGGCGGGGCGTCGCGCGTTTGTCATCGAGCTGGCGGGCCCGGACACCGGCAATCGTGTCAGCGCCCAGCTTGCCGACGGCGTGGGCCATGTCCGGTGCGATGCGGAGGGAAGCCTGGACTCGTGCGGGGACGAGATTTCGAAATGGCTGCCGACGTGTCTGCTTCCGCAGGACGCGCCCTCGGCGTTCGCCTTGTGCGCGCGTTTGGCGGTGCGCGACGCCGACCAGGTGCGAATCTTCGGCGTGGGGCATGGAGACACACAGGAGACATTTGACCTGCTCGACTACTTCGAACCCATGATCACAACGTTCGTGGCCGTAAACGAGACCATGAAGGAGCGCATGTGTGCTTCGTGGCCGCGTCGGCGCGGGGACGTGATCTGCCGGCCCTGTCCGGTCACCCTGACTGCCGTGCCGGAGCGCGACTACGCCGCAGGGGACCAGCCTCTGCGGCTTGTGTATGCGGGGCGGGTGGCGCACGGGGACAAAGGGGCCGGCTTTCTGATCCCGCTGGCCCGGCGTTTGAACGAACTCGACGTGCCGTTCCGGATGCGTATTCTTGGCGATGGGCCGTACCGCGATTGCCTGTCGCGCGATGTGGAAGAGGCGCCGGAGGCGGTGCGCGCGGTAGTGAGCGTGGAGCCGCCCGTGCCGCACGATCAAATGCGTGACATCTGGCGATCGGCCGACGTGGTCTTGCTGGTTTCGCAATTTGAAAGCACCGGGCTTTCCATGCTCGAAGGCATGGCGGAGGGTTGTGTGCCGGTCGTGACCCGCTGTAATGGTCCGAAGGATATCATTCACCATGGCGAGAACGGTTTCATCACGGACATCGGGGATGTTGAGGCTATGGCAGAGTCGGTGCAGAAGCTGGCACAGGACCGGGATTTGTTGCCGGCCATGGGGCATCAGGCATTCGAGACCGTGCGCGAGTGTTACACCTACGACGCGTACATGCCGTGGTTCGTTGAGTTGACGGAGCGCGCGTGGGCTGAGGCGGCTCGGTCCTGGCCTTCTGGCCGGTCCCCCTCGCCGCCCCCGCCGCGTCGGCCATGGCTGAGAGGGCGCGGGTACAAAGCGCGTGTCGTGAAAGCCCTGCGGAGTCTTGTTCCCGGCGGACAGTCGGGCGGGCGGCGAGCTGTGCAATGAAAGACAATCGCAAGATTCTGGAAGCGATCGTTCGCCCGCTGTTGCCGGTGGAGCCGGTGCTCCAGCCGGACGTCAGGCGGCAGGTTGAGGATGCCGTGGTGGATTTTGTGGCGGCGCAGATCCGGGACATGCCGTCTTATCTGCGCCTGCCGTACGGGTTCGCGATGATCGGATTCAACTGGATGGCCGTGCGGCAATATGCGCGAACCTACCTGCGCCTGGACGAAGTGAAGCAGCGCGACTACATCGCCGTGTGGATCCACAGCCTCATCAGCGTGAAGCGCGACTTCATCAAGCTGATCCGCAGTTGCGCGCTCCTCTCTTACTATGATCATCCCCTGGTGGCCGCCGCATTGGAAGAGTGGGCGCGCGATGGGACGGGGCGATTGGAGAAAGCGTCATGATCCGATGTTTTGGAGTGCGGCGGCTTGACGCCGCTCTTCCCTTTGTCAGGAGCATATTGTGACGGACTGGCCTCACGCTCCTCTGCATCGCATGTGCGAGCAAGGCGCCTACATGGTGACCTGCGGGACGTATCTCAAGCAACACCATCTGAATTCGCCCGAAAGGCTCAGCTTCTTTCGAGACCTGCTCTTCCGTTGTGCGGAGGAGTTCGGGTGGGAACTCCAAGCGTGGGCCATCCTCTCCAACCACTACCACTGGCTCGGCAACTCGCCGGACCACCCGGAAAGCCTGAGACGGTTTGTGTCGAAGCTGCACACGTTGTCGGCCAAGCAACTGAATGCATGGGATTCGAAGCCCGGGCGCAAGGTGTGGTTCCAGTACTTCGATTCCCGCATCACGTTTCAGAGTTCGTACTATGCGAGGTTGAAGTACGTGCATCAGAACGCGGTGCACCACGGGGTGGTGAACGCGGCCGTGAACTACCCGTGGTGCTCGGCGGCGTGGTTTGAGCGACAGAGCCGACCGGCCTTCAGGCGGATGGTGGAGCAATTCAAGACTGACCGTGTGCAAGTGATGGACGAGTTCGTGCCGTTGGGTGGCGTCAAGGAAAGCGGCGTCAAGCCGCCGCACTCCAAGAGTGCATAGGAACTTTCCGTGGACGGTATCAAAACACAAGTGCTCGTGATCGGTTCCGGCGCCGGCGGCGCCGTTACGGCGGCGACGCTGGCGGAGGCGGGCCGCGAGGTGCTGATCCTCGAAGAGGGGCTGGACGTTGATACGTCGCAGATGGCGACGGATACGCCGGAGGCCATGCGCTTGCTGTACCGCCACGGCGGCCTGAGCCCCATTCTCGGCAACCCGACGTCGGCCTTCGTCGAGGGGCGTTGTGTCGGCGGCAGTACCGAGATCAACAGCGCCTTCTGGCACCGCACCCCGGAGAAAGCCCTGGCCGACTGGCAAAGCCGTTTCCAGATTGCTGACCTGTCGTCGAAGACCCTTGAACCGTTGTTCGAGGAACTGGAGCGAGAACTGCAGGTAACACGCCTCGGGTCCGGCGATCTGCCCCCGAATTCCGTTGTGTTCAAGCAGGGCGCGGAGGCCATGGGTTGGGAGATCGTTGAGGTCCTGCGCGCTCAGGCTTCGAACCTGACGGGGAGCGCCTACGACGCCGGCGCCAAGCAATCCATGACGCGGACGTACCTGCCGCGCGCCCTGAAGGCCGGCGCGAAGCTCATGTCTTCCTGCCGTGCGGTGCGCCTCCAGCACGCAGGGGGGCGGGTCACTTCCGCGACGGTTCGGCGAACGGATACCGGCGAGCGATTTGAGATCGGGGTGGAGACCGCGGTCGTCTGCGGCGGGGCGATACAGACGCCGGTCCTGCTCCGGTCAAGCGGCATTCGGGGCCAGGTGGGCAACCACCTGCAGATTCATCCCATGGTCAAAGTGGCCGCGGAATTTGAAGAGCAGATGGACAGCCACCGTTCTTCACTGCCTGTCTTCCAGGTGAAGGAATTCGCGCCCGAGATCACGCTCGGAGGAGCCGTCTTCACGCCGGGATTCCTGGCGCTGACCCTCTCGGACAACTGGATCCAGAACGAGGCCGCCATGGAGCACTGGCGGCACATGGCCTTGTACTACGCGACCTCGCGGGGCAAGGGGCGCGGGTATGTCCGCGCGTTTCCGGGCACGGGGCAGGCGGTCATGTGGTATCGGTTTGCGGACGAGGACCGGCGCCTGCTCAATACGGGGCTGGCCCGCCTGTGCGAACTGCTCTTCAGGGGTGGGGCGCGCAGGATTTACCTGGGCGCCCGAGAGCCGGCGGTCATTGCCGACGCGCAGGAGTGCCGCAGATTCACCGAGAAGCCCGTTCCGCTGAAGGCGCTGAGCCTGAGCGTGCTTCACGTCATGGGCACCTGCCGCATGGGCGAGGACAAGTCGCAGTGCGCCACGGACTCCTTCGGCAAGGTGCACGGATTCAAGAATCTGCACATCGGTGACGCCAGCCTGATCCCCGACGCGCCGGGCGTGAATCCGCAGGGGACTGTGATGGCGCTCGCATTACGTAACACAAGGCGTCTTTTTGGCTCCGTTTGAATGGAGTCGCGTTACGAACCGGCTGGCAGGGCGAGCCGTTGGTTCCGCCGCAGTCCCGCTGAGCGGAACGACGGCAGAAGGTTGCGGACCACCTCGGTGTTGTTCATCCGACTGAATCGTTTCGGCTTAGACATTAGAAGCAGCATGCGTGAACTGCATAGCGTTGAACGAATGCTGATACTTGGCGGCATTGTCGCGGCGTTGGTGTTTGCCATGACTCACCTGAGAGGGCCGCTGGATGGGCCGGCCTGGCGGCAAGCGACCACGGCCTACATGGCCTACCGGATGGCGCAGGAGTCGCCGCCGGACATCCTGCATCCAAAAGTGGTTTACCGCGGGGCCGACGAAGTTCGCGTCTCGGAGTTCCCCCTGTACTCGTTTGCAGTGGCGCTCGTGTACAAGGCGATGGGTGTTGACGAATCGCTGGCGGCGGCGCGCCTGGTGACGCTGGCCTTCTATGTGGGCGCCGCGATCTACCTCTTTCTGGCCGTCCGCATCATTCTGGGGGCGCGCACGGCATGGTACGCGTTACAGCTGTTTTCAATCCTGCCGCTGGGGCTGTTCTATGCGAGATCGGTCCACTACGACATTTCGCTGATCTTCTTCTCTCACGGATTCTTCTACCACGCGTTGCAGTTCATCGAGGGTCGGAGCCGGCGGCATTTCATGCTGGGCACGCTGATGTGTACGGTGGCGTTCATGATGAAGGCGCCCTATGCGTACTACTTCGGTTTTCCCCTGGCTGCACATGTGGTGTCGCGGCGCCCGGGGCGGCGGATGAGTGACCTGTTCTGGCTGGGCGCGATGTTCCTTCTGCCGCTCGCGGCGGCCTGCGGCTTCAACGAGTACCGCATTTTCACCGAGGGACAAGCACCCGAGTCGGCGGTGAAGATCCAGAAATGGACACATGCATCGAGCTTGAACTGGTTCTTCGGACGTGATGGGCGTATGGATCCGGCGCTGTGGAAGATGGCCGTCGGGCGGTGGTTCTTCTCCGTATTCACGCCCGCAGGCGCTCTCGCGGCCGTCCTGGCCCTGCTGATCTCGTGGCGGCGCGAGCGCATGGCCGGCCTCCTGACGGTGCTCGCGTGGTGGTTCGGCATGCTGACCTTCACCCTGCTGGTGTTTCCGCTGGTGGCGTCGCCGCACAACTACTACTCCCTTCCCTATGTGGCGCCTGCGGCCGTGACGATTGCCCTCTTCCTCGAGCGCCTGGCGAGGGCGGACAGGGGTGGGTTCAACGTGTTGAGCCTGGTGCGGACGGGCCTGTACCTGGCGGCGATCGGAATCGGAGTGATACAGGGCATGCAGAAGGGACCCTTTCTGATGGAGGGGGGCTGTTTCTGGAGGGATTGGCAGTACCTGGAAGCCGGCCGTGTAATTCGCGAAAACACAGCGCCCGGGGATGTCATACTTGTGACGGCGAAGGGCCGGCGTACTGGCGGCACCAATCCGGTGCTTCTCCATGCCGCCAAGCGCCGTGGTTTTATGACGTATTTCGATGACTTGACGCCCGAACGCTTCAATCTCTATCGGGGCGCCGATGCGAGGTGGGGCGCGCTTTTGATCACGCCGGCGCACCAGGCTACGACCGCGAATATGACGGTCTTTGCCTCATACCCCTACACGATGTTCCCGCTTACGAATCCGGCAGGAAAGGCCATTGGCAACTTACTGTTGTTCGATCTGAAGACTGAACCGGCGACTAGAGCCGTCGGCGGATAGCAGGTCTGAGTTTGCTCTATTGTCTCGAGTTTCAAGTTTCCAGTTTCAAGTCTCCTTCACCCTTCAAATCTCAAATCGGAGGATCAGATGTCCCTGAAACTCGTCACTGGCGCTCCCGGCTGGCTGGGCACACGGCTCGTCCGCGTGCTCCTCAACGGGCTTCCCGATGTTCCGGCCCTCGCCGAACCCGCGCGCGATCTTGATGTGCGTTGTCTTATTCTCCCCAACTCAGACACGAAAGGACTCAAGGCGATAGGGGTCGGCATCTCACTCGTTGAGGGTGACCTGCGCCGCGACGAGGATGTTCGGACGTTCTGTCGGGGTGCGGAGGGCGCGACGCTGTTTCACTGCGCGGGGGTTATTCACCCGGCGCGTCGGGCCGCGGAGTGTGTGGAGGTCAACTTCGAGGGCACGAAACACCTGCTCGAAGCGGCTGAAGCGGCCGGCGTGCGTCGAGCCGTCGTCGTCTCCTCGAACTCTCCGATCGGGACGAACCCGACGCGTGACCACCTCTTCGATGAACATTCGTCCTATAGGCCCTATATGACCTATGGCCGTTCCAAGGTGCTCATGGAGAAGG
This sequence comes from Phycisphaerae bacterium, assembly GCA_016935885.1. The sequence goes on from JAFGQA010000501.1 coordinate 24,850, forward strand.
CGGTCGCCGAGATCCAGGCGCGCGGGAAACTGGAGACGGTCATCATCAGGCCCCCGTGGTTCTACGGGCCGGATCAGCCGCCGCGGCAGACGCTTTTCTTCAGGATGATCAAGGAAGGGAAGGCCCCGATCGTGGGCGACGGGGACAACCGCCGGTCGATGGCCTACATAGACAACATCTGCCAGGGCCTTCTCCTGTGCGAGGCCGTGAAGGAAGCCAACGGGCGCACCTACTGGATCGCGGACCGCAGTCCGTATACAATGAATGAGATTGTAGACACCATCGAGCGGCTCCTGGAAGAGGAGTTCGGCATGCAGGTCGCCCACAAGCGCATGCGTCTGCCTCATTTCGCCGGCGAAGTCGCGTGGTTGTGTGACTGGCTGATCCAGAAGGCCGGCTTCTACCAGCAGAAGATCCACGTCCTTTCCGAGATGAACAAGAACATCGCATGCTCCGTTGCGAGGGCGGAGAAGGAACTCGGTTACGATCCGAAGATCGCCCTGGAAGAGGGCATGCGCCGATCGATTCGATGGTGTTTGGATCATGGGCATGACCTATAGCGCGCATTTCCCACGCGGTGGTCAGGTTCGTGCGGGAAACGTGGAATTGGGAACTGGAAACTGGGACCAATGACACAACATCCCTGTTTAGCAACGCAGCGCGTTTCAGACATAACAGCTGGGGCCGGACGGCGGCGCTGGACCAAGTGGCTCCTCAGGCTGATCGGCGTTGCGGCTCTGGTGCTGATCGTTCTGCGGGTCGGTCGTCAGGCGTTGTGGGCAGAGCTGAGAACCGCAAACTGGTCTCTTGTACTGCTCGCCGCTGTCCTGTGCGCTGTCCATTTCGGCCTCAAGGCCGTGCGCTGGAATTACATACTCCGTCGAAGCGCCGTGGCCGTCTCGCAGCGTGAGACGCTTGGCGTTTACTGCGCCGGCGCGTTGCTGGGCATTGTTACGCCGGGGCGGGTCGGCGAGTTTGCGAAGGCGGCCTATATCCGCAACTGGAGCGCCGAGACGAGCTGGGGTACTGCGCTAGGCACCGTCGTCCTTGACCGTCTAGTCGATCTGGGCGCCTTCGCGCTTGTAGCGTTGTGGGGTGTGGTCTGGGTGGGACTGCCGGGTCAGTATCGTATTGTGGGGGAAGTGGCGATCATGGTGCTCCTGGCGATCGGGTTTACCGGGAGCCTCCTGGTCTGGCGTCGCCTGTATTACTCAACATTCGGAGAGCGAGTCAGGGGGCTGGTCCGCCAGAAGATCGGCGCGAGCGCGGGCGATTTCTATGGCGTTTTGAAGTTGGGGAAAGGCGCGCAGGCTCTCCCGGTGGTGGGGTGGACAGCTGGCGCGTACATCCTGTTCTTTCTTCATTTCCTGTGCCTGTCCAGGGCGATGGGATCAACGCTCTCGTTCGGGATCCTCTGCTGGGGCATTGCGCTGGCCTCGCTCGGCGCCCTCCTTCCGATTTCCATCAGTGGTATCGGAGTGAGGGACTTCATCTTGATCGCAGTATTCACATCTTGGGGTGAAACGCCGGCCCGTACGCTGGCTATTTCTCTCACCTACCTGACGCTTCTTTATGTCGTGGTCACCCTGATCGGCATTTGGCGGCTGTTGCGGGGTGACATCGACATTCGCCAGATTCTGCGGAAGGGAAAGATCCCGGGCTGAGATGATCCAGTCCCTGCTTAACCGCCTGCGTCTATGGCGTCCGCTGTTGTGGTGTGTATACCGGCTGGGCCTGTTCCGTCTTCTGCGACTCCCCCTGCGGCGCCGGGCTGTGATTCTCTGTTACCACAAGGTCGTGCCTGCGGCGGTTCCTGTTTGTGACTGGATCGGTGGGCCAGCAGTGGATGCGGCCGTGTTGGCGCGGCAGATGAAGTTTCTCCACCGCCATTACAATGTTATCGAAATGGATGCGCTCGCGGAGGCCGTGGAACACGGTAAACCCCTGCCTCCATTCTCCGCGGTGGTGACCTTCGACGACGGATACATGAATCAATCTGAGAATGCCCTGCCTGCCCTTCGCGCGAACGGCCTGCCGGCGGTTTTCTACGTCTGTCCGGCATTTCTCGGCACCGATCGGCTGTTCTGGTGGGATGAACTGACGTACATCTTCCAACACACTCGCTGTGAGCGCTTGGACATGCCGGTGGGGCAGGCGCGCTTCGAGGCGACCTTGCGGACCGAGGACGAGCGCAGGGCGTCCTGCCGGCGGTTCTCCCGCGACCACTTTGCACGCCTGAATGTCGACGAACAAGGGGCAACGCTGGATCGCTTGCGGGCGCTTTCCGGGGTCGACCCGCGGAAAGACGCTGACTACGTCTCAATGTGCCGATGTATGCGGCGGGAGATGCTGGGCGACCTGCGCGAAGCCGGACATACCGTGGGTCTTCATGCGGAGCATCACGCCATGTTGCCCCGTGAGACCCCCGAGAAGCGTCGTCGCGAGATCGAGGACTCCCTTGCCACGTTCCCGGAGGGGGCGACCCGGCACTTCTCCTATCCATACGGTATGCACGACGAAACAACGGTCGCCATCCTGCGGGAGGCGGGTTTCAGAACGGCGGTGACGACCCGGATTGGATTCGTTCGGCCGGGCGACGATCCCTATCTGCTCAACCGGATTACTGCTTCTCCCGATTTCCTCTCCTTCGTGTTCGAGATATCCGGCCTCCCCGGGTACCTTGCCCGATTGGATCGTTGGCTGAAGTGTCGCGAGGGCACGCAAGGATAAAGAGGGCGGATGATGACGCAGGAGAAGGAGAAGGTCCAACGGCATTTCGAAACCATGGCCACGGGCGAATGGCAATCACGCTACCGCGACAAACCCATGTGGGAGAGGTACGTTTACCTTACCCGGCGCGCGGCCGTCACGGAGCTTCTGCGCGATGTCGTCGTTCAACGCGTTCTCGATCTGGGTTGCGGCAGTGGCGATTATCTCGATGTCCTGGCCGGGCGCCCGGTGGCGTATTCAGGCATCGATTTTTCGGCAAACATGATTCAGTCGGCGCGGGAACGGGCGGATGCCCTGGGGATCAAGGCGGACCTGCGCATTGGAGACGTGGAGAATCTGCCCTATTCGGACAAGACCTTCGACCTGGTGCTGGCCATCGGGCTCATTGAGTATTTCGACCATCCCGATGCCCTGCTCCGTGAAATACGCCGCGTTCTGACTGTCGGCGGACTGCTCGTCATGCAAAGCTACAAGAAGAGTTTCAACGCCTGGACCCGCGAGATATGGCAGAGGGTACACGGGGTGCGGCCGGGTGGTGTTGAGCACAGGCAGTACGGTCGGCGGCAATTGGACGCACTTCTGGCGCCGTACGGTTTTGAGAAGGAGACTTGGATTTACAGCCATTTCCGGGTCTTTCCTTACACCTTCGAGTATCGATTCCCCGCTTTCTATGTCGGGAGTTCGGATTGGATCAGCCGCCACTGCCCGCGCGCACTGGGGGCCTTCGCATCAATCTACCTCGCGCGTTACAAGCTCGTGTCGTGAGGTTCACAGACGGCGAGCGTCGTGCCTGAAGAAGCGCCGCCGGAACTGCGCATGAACGCCCTGCAGGATCATCAGTCTTCACAGCCGCCGGTCGTTGCCTTCCTTCACCTGCCGCGGATGTTCACTCCGCACTGCGGCATGTATCCGCTGGTGGAGGCGCTTGGCGCGACGCCCGTGATCTACGAGCGGGAATGGGTGCGGTTTCAGGCGCGCGTGGAGCGGATCGGCTGGCGGGCGGGGCGGTGGATTCAGAGAGTTGGCCAGGCCTATTCCGGCAGTGCATACAATGCGGTGACGCCCGTATGGGACGAGTTCAGATTCGCGCGTCGCGCGGGGCCCGGATCGGTTGCCCACTTCATCTGGGGTGAGTACGCGGCGCCGCGCTGGCCGGGGTACTTCCGGCGGAAAGGCGCGCGCGTCGTCTGCACGTTCCACTCCACACCGGGCAACGTCGAGCAGATCCTCGGGCGCATTCGCGATTTCTCGAAATACGACTGGATCACCACCATGACGAAGACGGTAGTCCCGTTCTTCATCGAGCGGGGCATGCCCGCCGAGCGTGTCACCCCGATCCTGCACGGTGTCGACACGCAGTTCTTTACCCCTGGGGAGGGGCGGGCGCCGCATGGGGAGGGTCCGTTGCGCGGAATCATTGTCGGCGGAACCGATCGGGATCACGCTTTCATGGCATCCGTGGTGCAGAGGACGCCCCCGGAGGTCTTTCAGCTTGCGGTTCTCGTCCGCGGGGCGCAGAGAGAACACTACAGGAGCCTTTCGGGTGTGCGTATGTTCGACTGGCTCCCGGAAGAGGACCTGCGCGAGGCGTATCGAAATGCCGATTTGCTCTCCCTGCCCATGGTCAACGCGGCCGCCAACAATGCTTTCCTTGAAGCGATGGCGTGCGGAACCCCGGTGCTCACGAATCGCGTGGGCGGCGTGCCGGAATACGTTTCGGCCGACTCATCCTACATCATGGAGGGGAAAAAGGTGGATGAGTGGGTTGATTTGATCGTATCTCTTTCGAGGAACCGCGAGGACCTGTTTGCGCGGCGGGCGCGTGTGCGTGTCTGGGCGGAGCGGTTCGATTGGCATCGCCTGGCGGAGGAGTATCGCGAGGTCTACCGCCGGGTGACTCAAAACAGGAGGCTTGAGCCGTGAAGCGGTGGCGAACATGCGAGCAGTGCGTACTGGCCGTCTTCATCCTGGGCAGTCTGGCCTTTCGGCTGACGAAACTAACGGGTCCGCTCGACAGCCCCGAGTGGCGACAAGCAACGACGGCCTACATGGCCTATCGCATGGCCGCCGAATCACCCCCGGAGCTGTTTCATCCCAAGGTGGTCTATCGCGGCCCGCAAGACGTGCGAATATCGGAGTTCCCGATCTACTCTTTCCTTGTGGCGCTCGCATACAAGGCGATGGGAGTGGAGGAGAGTCTCCCGGCGGCCAGGACGGTCTCGCTCCTGTTCTACCTGGGCGCGGCTTGGTATCTGTTTCGAATCGTCGAGCGGGTTCTCGACCGGCGGACGGCCCTGCTGACGACCGCGGTCTATTTCCTTTTGCCGCTGGGCATCGTCTATTCGCGCGCTGTCCACTATGACATCTGCCTGGTGTTCTTCTCGCATGCGTTCTGCTGGTACGCGATGCGATTCTTTGACACCCGCCGTGCCGTGTTCTTCATTGTATCAACACTCATGGGCACGATGGCCTTCCTGATGAAGGCGCCCTATGCCTTCTACTTCGGATTGCCCCTGGCGGTCTTCGCGCTGTACCCGCGCGAGAACCGCACCCTCCGAACGCTTCTTCTCCTTGGCGGGTTGTTCGTTCTGCCGCTGGCGTCGGCATGGGGATTCAACGAATACCGCATCGCGGTGGAACGGTCAGGCCAGCAAGGCATCCTTCAGCCACAAACATGGACGCACACGTCGAGCATCTCCTGGTTCTTCGGCGATCTGGCCATGCGGCTTCGCACGAACCTCTGGAAGGGGATCATCCTGCGCGCGCTCTACCTTGTGCTGACCCCGTTCGGCCTGTTTGCTGCCGCGCTTGCGCCGTTCCGTCCGTGGCCCGCCGAGAAGCGCTTCGGCGCCGGTTTCGTTCTGGCGCTTACCGCGGGTGTGGGATGCTATGTCCTGCTGGTCTTCTACATGGTCGCGACGCACTCCTATTACAGTCTGCCGCTCCTGGTGCCGGCGGCCATCCTGATCGGCATCTCCCTGGAATCGCTGGCGACCAGTTTTGGCAAGGCCGAATACAGCGGGGCCGGTGTGGCGCGCTTAGCCGTCACCTTGATCCTGCTCACCCTCGGCGTGGCCCAGGGCCTGAGACGCGGTTCCCACATCTATGGCGTTCCGTTCTTCCACGTCGATTGGCAGCGCATCCGGGCGGGTGAGGTGATTGCCGCCCACACAGAGAAGGACGACGTTGTCTTCGTAACCAGTAAGCACCGTTCCATGGGCGAGACAGACCCCGAAGTTCTCTACCACGCCAAGCGGCGCGGATGGGGGAGGAATCTCGATGATATGAATGCGGAGAGACTGGCTGCCTTTATACAGGGAGGAGCTTCGCACGCGGCGTTACTGCTCAGCCGGGAAGTCCCGGCGGACTCCGAGCAGTACGCATTGTTCAAGACCTATCCGCGTCGCGACTTTGCCCTCGAAGGACGCGCTGGCGAACCACTGGGGTACCTGGTGCTGTTCAATCTGCGGGGCGGGAATCCTGCCGCTGTGCCCTAGGAATGTGCGCGAGTGTTTCTAGCGCGCCATGAGAGCGTCGTACAGTCGCTCCGTTTCCTTGACCGCCCGCGAAGCCTCGTAGCGATCATGAGCAAGAAGAGAAGCATTCCGTCCCAGCCGGTTCCGCAGAGAGGAATCCCGCGTGAGTGTCTTCATCGCGGCGGCAAGAGCACGGACATCGCCCGGTGGTACCAGAAGGCCCGTTTCGCCGTCCTTGACAGTCTCGGGCAGACCCCCGACAGCGGTCGCGACTACGGCCATTCCTGCCGCCATGCCCTCAATAACGCTGAGGCCGAGTGCTTCAACAGTGGTGGTGGGTTGAATCAGCACGTCCATTTCAGAGAACACAGTCTTCCGGTCCCGCTCGAAGTCGCGCAGATGAACACGCTCGCTCAGACCCAGGGATTCGATCAGGCCGGCCAGGCGCGCGCGATCGGGCCCGTCTCCCACGATCCACAGGCGGGTGTTCGGGAGGTCATCGCGCAACAGGTGAAAGGCCTGGATCGCAACGTCATTCCCCTTGATCGGGCTCAGGCGGCCGAACGTCGCAAACGTGAAGGGCCGGCCGGGCTCGCGGCTCGGCCGCGCGGAGGAACAAATGTCGTCCATGATCACGGGGTTGGGAAGCACGCATGCCCTTCTAACAGAAAATCCGAGCGCGGACTCCCAGGCGGATCTTGTGAAGTTCGAGTTGAACACGCCGGCATCCGCCCGGGCAAACATCCGCTTCTCAAACAGCGTGGGAAGAAAGAACACGGTCGAATTGTGCAGGTGGATGACGATTCTGGATGCAGGAAAGACTGTGCGACATGCCCAGGCACCCGCCGCCAGCCAGTCATAGTAGCCGGCGTGAAGGTGGCAGATGTCCTGCGGGGGCAGGGAATGCGCGAGCACGTCGGTAATCCGCCTCCGCAGGGACCAGGTCTTGCGCGCGTGATACAACAGGAAATCAAGTCGCTCGGGTAGGAGATTTTTGCAGGCCGGTGCGGCGGCCGGGCGGGGTTCGAGACCGGGAGACGGAGGGCTCGGCACGGCGTCTTCTTCAGGGCGCAGGTCTTCAATCGAAATCGTATTGACCTCGCACGACCGCATGAAATCAATGTGAGCGTCGCAATCGGAGAACGGTGTGAGTACGTAATTCTGCTCGAAACGAGCGTGATCCAGCGCCGCAGCGTACCCCTCGGAAGTCCTCTCGATGCCTCCGTAGCCTCGAGAGAGATTAAGGCGCACAACCCGGACGCGACGATCGGTCATATCCATTTCCCTCGGTCAGCCAGGCAATCTGAGTATTCGACAGGCCTCATATAAAGGAAACACTGCAGTTATGGAAAGTGAGTTTCTCATCATCGGCGGCGGCCCGACCGGGCTCGGTGCGGCTCTGAGACTGGACGAGAAGTCGCGTGACTGGTGCCTCCTGGAAGCCAGTGACCATTTTGGCGGGCTGGCGGCGTCTTTCAAGGACGAGGCAGGCTTTACGTGGGACCTGGGCGGCCATGTCCAGTTTTCCCACTACGACACCTTCGACCGCTACATGGACCTCGCGCTGGGGCGGGACGGCTGGCTCTACCACGAGCGCGAAAGCTGGGTCTGGGTCCGCAATCGGTTCGTTCCATATCCCTTTCAACACAATCTTCATCGCCTCGATCCGCCGGACAGAGACAGGTGCGTCAACGGCCTGCGCGAAGCGGCGCAGAAGGGTCGAGGGTCGAGGGTCGAGGGTAGGAAAAGCCAGGCTAGCTCCGCCAATTTCCAATTTCCAATTTCCAATTTCAAGGAATGGATTCTTGCCACCTTTGGCCAGGGCATCGCCGACATCTTTCTTCTGCCCTACAACTTCAAGGTCTGGGCCTATCCGCCGGAGGTGCTCGACTATCACTGGATCGGCGAACGGGTCGCGGTGCCGGACCTGGACGAAGTGATGTCCGCGATCGCAACGGGCGAGGACCAGGTTTCCTGGGGTCCGAATCGGACGTTCAGGTTCCCGCGGCATGGCGGAACCGGGGCGGTGTGGAGTTCGCTCGGCGCAAGGCTGCCGAGCGAACGTTACAGGTTGAACGTTAAAGTCGTTGAAATCGATCCGGCGAAGAAGGAAGCACGAACGAATATGGGTGAGACATTTCGCTACAAGCACCTCATTTCCACAATGCCGCTGGATCAGATGATTCGATGTATTCGAGGATTCGATGATTCGGAGGCAGAGCGGCTCGTCTTCTCCGCCACCAATGTCATCGGCATCGGGATGAATGGGCAGACGCCCGAACACCTTAAGACCAAGTGCTGGATGTACTTCCCTGAGAACAACAGCCCGTACTACCGCGTCACCGTTTTCACGAACTACAGTCCGAACAACGCGGCGCGGCCGGGCGAACAGTGGTCGCTGATGGCGGAGGTGTCGGAGAGTCCGCAGAAGCCGGTTGATCACAAGGGGCTGGCGGACTGCACGATCCGGGCGCTGGAGCAGGACGGGCTCCTGCCGGACCCGAAGGCCATCTGCACCGTCGTGACTCGACACATACCGCAGGCGTATCCAACACCGTTTCTCGGAAGAAACGGCGTGGTTGATTCGATGATTCGAAGATTGGAGGATTGGGGAATCTACAGTCGGGGACGCTTCGGCGCCTGGAAATACGAGGTTTCCAACCAGGATCACTGCTTTGCCCAGGGCTACGAGTGCGTGGAGCGGTTGTTGAACGGGGGCGGGCCTGAATTCGAGCCGACCCTGCATACGCCGTCGGTCGTGAATGCGAGGCGGAATCCGTAGCGGATGTCTCGCGTTGACGCGCGATTCATCCCGGAAATCGGAAATGTGAAACTAGAAATTCGAAGCACAAGCGCCGCCACACCTTGGAGGGCGAGACTTGCCCGAGCCGTGAATACGCCCGGCGCCGGGACTGTTTCCGGCTCACGCGAGGTTCGCCCTCCATTGTCCAAGAAACGCGCGTCGCACGGTGGCTGTTCCGGCGGCCTAGTGTGGTGTCCCAGAAGTAACCTTGCACGACGAACGTCTTGGTTCTCCGTAGGTTCGAGCTCCAGCTCGAACCATGGCGCGAGCTGGAGCTCGCGCCTAC
>JAFGQA010000502.1 GCA_016935885.1 Phycisphaerae bacterium
CCGCCCTGCAGCGGTCCAAAACCCGAATAGAAGGCTGAGCCCATTCCAACTTCGTCCTTGACTGGCCCGGCTTCATAGAAGGGGCGGTGGAAGTGTCACCGCCGTGACACCTGTCGCCTCCGCCCCATTCGGGGCGGGCCTGATCACGGGCCCCTTTGATGGGCCTTTCTCATACCACCGGCTCTGCCGTGCGATTGCTGAGCAGAACACGCACTCGGACAAGCCGCCAATGTACATGCCCCACCGCGGCCGCGGAGATCGCACGGGTGGGCAAGCCGCCCGTGGCACCCAGAATCGAATGCTGCCGGAGGCGTCACGGACCCTTCGGTAAGGGGCCATGACAGTTCAGGCGGGGTAGAACCGAGCCCCGAGCGCGGGGTCTTCGTGGGCGGACCGTTGGCTTTCAAACCCACTCGCTCGCGCTCGGGGCTCGGATCGAGTGCTTATCCTGGGCGAAACTGGACGCCACGCCGCTCATTCGCGAGCCGCCGTGACTGTCATGGACCCCTTCGGTAAGAGTGTGTCCATGACGGCTTGTAATGGGGAGGCCCGTCTGGGTATGATAGGAGTTAGCGTCCGCTAAACGACGGAACCTCGGTCGCAGAGCGCATCCGGGTTTGAGGTGATCACGACGCTCACCTCCCCGCATGATGGGCATGTCCTGGCTAGCGACGGTCCCGGGGCGGAGGACGTGGCTTTGGGCGGCGAGCCGATCGAACTCTGACTGGAAAGGGAGCTGAGTAATGAAACTCAAGATGGCAGGTGTGGGCATTGTTGCGTGGGCGTGTTTTGCCCTTGCGGCGGTGGCGGAAGAACCGCTCACGGTGAGCTACTCGTTTGACCGGCCGGCGCTTTCGGAGGTCAACATTGGGGGAGAGGCTTATGACAGGGTTGCCATGCCCGGGGTGCCGAATTGCGGCAACATCGGGGAGCCGGCGTTGCCGGCGAAGGGGGCACAGATCCTGCTCCCATTTGGCGCCGAGGCCTCGCACATCGAGATTGTGCCTGGCAAGAAGGTTCCGCTCGGCAGCGGTTACTTCATCGAACCAGTACCCTACCAGGGCAAGCTGTCGGACGTGCCCAGCGAGGCGGTTCCGCCACGGCCGGACCCTGCCATTTACGATTCGGACCGCGTCTTTCCCGGTGCTGCGTTCGAACGGATCGGCACGCAGGGCTTCCGCGGTTATCAGATTTTGATCTTGAGGCTTCAGCCGGTGCAATACGTTCCGACTTCCGGGGAGCTCTACTACTACCCTTGTATGACGGTCGTGGTTGACACGGTTGATACAGGCAGGTCTTCCTCTCTTTTCCGGGGCCTGGAGGAGGATAGGGCGGAGATCGTTGCCAAGGTTGACAACCCCGATGTGGCCGATACCTACGCGGCGGCGGGCGTACGCGGTGAGAAGAGCTTCGAGCTGATGATCCTTACCACCACGTCGCTGTCCAGTGCGTTTGTGCCGCTGAAGAATTACCACGACGCCAACGGCATCCCGACGGAGATTCATACCACCGCCGACGTCGGCAGCAGCGATCCTGACGACGTGCGCGACTACATCCGGAATCGGTATAACAACGATGGCATCGGGTATGTCATCATCGGCGCGGACGACGACATCATTCCTGCCAAGGACCTGTACGTGCAGGTGTATGCGGGCGGAGAAGCCGAATACAACATGCCGGCCGACATCTACTTCGCTTGTCTTGACGGCACGTACAACTACGACGGCGACTCGTATTGGGGCGAGCCCACGGACGGCGAAGGCGGCGGCGACGTCGACCTGGTGGCCGAGGTGTACGTGGGTCGTGCGTCGGCCGGCAATACGACCGAGGCCACGCGCTTCGTCAACAAGACCATTTGGTACCTCACATATCAGCATACGCAGCCGGAGAACGTCCTTCTGGTCGGCGAGTACCTCGGCTTCGGCGGCATCGCGGAGTACGGCGGGAACTACCTGGATGAACTCGTCGATGGCTCGAGCGAGCATGGCTACACGACCGTCGGTTTTCCTTCGGAGGATTACACGATTGACAAGCTCTACGATCGCGACTGGCCGGGCCACGACTGGCCACAGTCGGAGCTGGTCTCTCGCATCAACAGCGGCCTGCACATCATCAACCATCTCGGCCATGGCAGCCCGGACTACGCCATGAAGCTGTATAACAGCGACGTCACGGGCGACCTGACGAACGACGACCTGTGCTTCGTCTACTCGCAGACCTGCTCGGCCGGTCACTTCGACGGGACCGACTGCTGGGCAGAGACCATGAACGTCAAGACTGACAACGGCGGCTTCGCCGTGATTATGAATGCGCGATACGGCTTCGGGGAACTCAATTCCACCGATGGCGCCTCACAGCGGTTCGACCGTGAGTTTTGGGATGCGGTCTACGGTGAAGACAAGCCCGAATTGGGCCGCGCCAACCACGACTCGAAGGAGGACAACCTCTACCGCATCAGCGATGACTACATGAGATGGTGCATCTACGAGTTGACGCTTTTTGGCGATCCGACCGTTGCCATCAGGGGAACCTGCGCCGATGCCGGTACCGTGACACTGGATAGCGACAAATACGCCTGTGAGAGCACCGCCAGCATTCTGGTGAACGACTGCGGCCTGAACGCGGACGACAATACGGTGGAGTTTGTCACCGTCGACATCGATTCGGATTCGGAGACCGGCGTCGAACAGGTCGTGCTGACCGAGACGAATCCCGCCTCGGCCAAGTTTGTGGGCTCGATTGATCTTAGCGCGACCAACAGCGCCGGCGTGCTCCTCGTCGCAGAGGGCGACACCGTTACGGTGACCTATATTGACGCGGACGACGGGCAGGGGGGCGTCAATGTTGAGGTGACCGACGCCGCCACCGTCGATTGCACGCCGCCGAACATCTCCAACGTGCAAGCGATCGATGTCGAGCCGCGAAACGCCGTGGTCACGTTCGATACCGACGAGCCGACCCAAGGGACCGTTCATTATGGTCTGTCTTGCGGCAGCTTGATCTGGACGGCCACGAGCAGTGGCTACTCGACATCTCCGACGGTCAATCTCACTGGGCTGGACGACGACACGTCGTATTTCTACACCGTGGAGGCTACGGACGAAGCCGGCAATTCTGCTAGCGACGACAACGGCGGGGCGTGCTACATGTTCACCACGCCCGAGGTGCCGGACTTCTTCACCGAGCTATTCGACTCGGACAACGATCTGGATTATTGGGGCCTGATCTTCACGCCGAACGGCGGCAACGATTTCTACTTTGGCTGCGCCGAGGAAATCACTGAACTGCCCATCGATCCCAGCGGCGGAACTTCCCTGAGCCTGTCGGACGATTCCTACGCGTCGGTAACGCTGAGCGGCGGAAACACCGTTTCGATCTACGACGCCAGTTACAGCACGTTCAACGTGGGCAGCAACGGCTACGTTACCTTCGGAGGCGGCGACAGCGACTACACCGAGTCGTTGGACGATCACTTCAACAGACCGAGGATTTCGGGCCTGTTCGACGATCTGGACCCGGCTCAAGGAGGGACGGTGAGTTGGAAGCAGCTTGCGGATCGGGCGGTGGTGACGTGGCAGGGCGTTCCGGAG
>JAFGQA010000503.1 GCA_016935885.1 Phycisphaerae bacterium
CTCCGGAACGCCCTGCCACGTCACCACCGCCCGATCCGCAAGCTGCTTCCAACTCACCGTCCCTCCTTGAGCCGGGTCCAGATCGTCATACAGCGCGGAGATCCGCGGGATACCGGAGAAGTGGGCTTCCAGAGACTCGTCGTACGTGCCATCGCCGTGTACGAAGGTGACGTAGCCGTTGCTGCCTACATAGAACGTGCCATAGCTGTGATCATAGATCGACACGGTGTTTCCGCCACTCAGCGTCACCGTCGCGTAGGAATCGTCCGACAGGCTCAAGGTCGTTCCGCCGCTCGGGTCGGTTGGCAACTCGGTGATCTCTTCGACGCAGCCAAAGTAGAAGTCGTTGCCGCCGTCCGGCGTGAAGATCAGGCTCAGGTCATCCAGATCGTTGTCCGAGATGAACAGCTCAGTGAAGAAGTCCGGCACCTCGGGTGTGGCGAACGTGTAGCACGCCCCTCCGTTGTCATCGGTAACGGAGTTGCCGGCCTGGTCCTCGGCCTCGACGGTGTAGAAGTACGTGGTGTCGTCGTCTAGGCCGGTGAGCCCAACGGTGGGGGCGGTCGAGTAGCCGCTGCCCGCGGCCGTCCATGTCAGACTGCCGCAGGACAGGCCGTAGTGCACCGTGCCGCGCACAGGTTCGTCGGCGTCGAAGGCGATCGTCGCACTGCGCGGCTCGAGTTCCGCGACGTGGATGTTGGAGATGTTCGGCGGCGTGCAATCGACGGTTGCGGTGTCGGTCACCTCGACATTGACGCCCCCCTGCCCATCGTCCGCGTCGATGTACGTGGCGGTGACGGTGTCGCCCTGTGCCACCAACAACACACCGGCTCCGTCCGTCTCGCTTAACGTGATCGAGCCCTGGAACTGCGCCGAAGCGGTGTCGGTCTCGTACAACGTGACCGTCTCGCCGCCCGGCTCGGAGTCTGAGTCGATCGTGATGTCGACCGTGTCGATAACGCCGTCATTCAGATTGAGTCCGCAGTCCGCCACTTCGATGTTGGCCGTGCTCTCACACGCATACTCCTCTCGATCCAGTGAAATCTCGCCGGCATCCGAGCAGGCGGTCGGCAAAGGCAGGCTGGGGTCACCCATCAGGTTGTACATCTCAAAGTACATGCGGGTATCCAAGGAAGCACCCCAGTAGGCCAGGTAGCGCGCCCTGGCCTCGTTGCAGGCCGGGCCGATTTCGGTCTTGACATCGTCCTCGTTATCAAAGATGGCATCGAAAAGCACCCTTTCGAGGATGTCGTCTTCGTCCCACCAACTGCTGACCGACGAGCCCCAGGACGTGACGGCCGCCTTGTTCGGAGCCAGTACCCATGTTTCCATAAAGCACTCGTCGGACACGTAATCGCCGGTCGAGCAGGCAAAGCTGCAGACCATCGCGTACATATTCTCGTTGGTCAGGCTGTTGACGTTGCTCTGGGAAAACGGTGGGCCATCGCCCCAGGATGTACTGCCGCCATGACCACTGTAGACCCCGTAGAACCGGCCGTCATTGAACGAGTTGGTCACGTCCGCCGTGGTTGCACCGTAGGTCACCTCGTACAGTTTGTCACACTGGTACCCGTTCGGTTCCAGCCAGGTGTTGATGACGTAGTTGTGCGTGCCTTCGGTAAGCGTGTAGTGGTCGTCGCCGGCCATGAAGACGGCCCGCTTCTTGTACTCCGGATCAGCCAACGGGCCGTTCTCGTAGTAGAGCGTCTTGTTCACCATCGTCTGCACGTCCGTGGCGTTGTCCACGGGAAAACGCCCGATGGCGATATCGGGATACCAGTCACCCGATCCGTCCATGCACGTGTACTGCAGGTCGGTATCCGGCGTGGCCGTCCCCTGGCCGTCCCAGTGCGGAATCCTATCCGTGTCACCAACCAAGAGGATGTATTCTGGCTGATTGCCCGTGCCCCACAGACCTTGGATGTAACTCTTGATCGTCGTGTTGCTGGTTCCCGGTGCAACGGCATGGGTGGTCACGGTGAAGCCCTGATTCTGCTTGGCGGTGGCGAAGGAGGCGATGTCCGTCTCAAACGTGTCGGCCACGATGATTAAGTAGTTGCCGGAGCCGCGGCCTTCCCGAGGACCGGCGGCCGGCATGATCTCGGGATTGAGCACGACCCGGCGCAGGCCCGGCGGCGGACTCAACTCGATCGCCGGTTCGGACGCACCGCTGAAGCGAACATCAGCGGAGATATCGGGCCAGAACGTGATGGTTCCGCTGACCGGGTTGTAGGCGATGGGATAAACCGTCAGGAGGAACAACCGCTGCCCGCGGGCGATGCCCGCTTCCTCGATGGTGGCCCGCTGGGCGGGATAGTCGGCGTTCACCTCATAGGCGGCCTGGTCGAACATGAATGCGGCGTTCTCGCGAGCCCCGGGAATCTTGGGGATTGGGAGCTGAACGGGGATCAGCGGCAGACCACCGGCAATGCTTCGGGAATCAAGGACAAATGCCTCGCCCGGATTGGTCGTGATCGTCACCGTTGCCCCGTGCGGGACAACGAACAGCTTCCGGATCACGGGAATCTTCGGCGCGCCGATCGCGCCGGCCGTGGAGGCATCGGGCCAACCCAGTTCGACGAACTCGCCGCCCTTGGTCTTGCGGGGCTCGACGGACAGTCCCGGCACTTTGACCGCGACGCCGAACCCGGCATTATCGGAATGGCTTGCCGCCACCTGGGGCATGGCCACCGAGTCTGATTCGGTGATCGCCACCTTGCCGTCAGGGGCGACCGAGATCCAGGTGCCCTCGGCAGCGACGGTCGTGATTGATAGCACAACCAGCGCCAGGGCATAGGATCCGATGGAGATGTAGGTCTTGGACGTCTTCATGGATAGTCTCCTTGTCAGTGTGTTCTTAACGAATGCCAACTGAGGACGGTTCTGGTTCACCGTGTTCTCAACGAAGCAATCTAGGAAGCTCCAGCAGGGGCAATCTGCGGAACTCAAGCACAATCTGTGGCACGGGCATTGCGCCCGTGTTCACACCGCCGAAACGTCGGTGCCGCCACGGGTCTTGCCACAAGCGGTTCCGGCCCCAATGGCAAGCAGATTACGTTCCAAGGAGTCTCCGCCGACGGCACGTACCGCACCGCCGTGGAGATCCAACGGCCCCCAGAATGGGATGAGAGCCACTCCTCGACGATTCTAGTGGATGATTGCCTGAAAACCGGAGGGCAGACTCGCACCACCACGATTGAGAAAAAAGGGCAAGCCCTCATTTCGCTCCCTTGCCCCTCGCCAGCTCGCCTCGCTACGGGGAACAATATGAATATATCACCGATCGGTTGACGTGGCAAGCCAGCCCGAGGGACAATGATATCGCGGCGCGTGATACCCGGATTCTAGTACCGCGTTTCACAGGAAACGCGACTACGATTGCTGGACCGAGAATCACTTCTCGGTCCTGAAGCCGGTGCCGAGAAAGGACTCTCGGCAGAGCGTACAGTCGTTTCTATCCGTGAAACGCCGTACTAGTTATCGCCCCCCACTCCGCCGCGCCGGCTGTCGAACACAAACCGCCGACACTACGATGGGGCGCCAGGACCCACTTCCCGCACCAAGACCCGGTCGGCAAGTACGGCCACTTGGTAACGCCGGCGGCCGAACCTGCCACAGGTCTGTATAGGGATGACGCGCGCCATCCAAGCCTAGTGCTCCAACACCGCTGAAACGATGGCTTGCCAACATGCGTGGGTGCCACTGGCGGCTTGTCCGCCAGTGCGGTCTCTCTGGTGGGCGCGGGGGGGCATACCCACTGGCAGGCAAGCTGCCAATGGCACCCGCCCAGACTGTCACGGCCACCCCGTCAGTCGACCAGTGTCGGAGCACCAGTACCGCGTTTCATAAGAAACGCGACTACGATTGCTGGACCGAGAATCCCTTCTCGGTCCTGAAGCCGGTGCCGAGAAAGGACTCTCGGCAGAGCGTGCAGTCGTTCTATTTGTGAAACGCCGTACTAGCCCGGATTATTCATACTTCCTGAGTCGAGCCACGCGGGGCGGTCCTCCGGAGGGTAGTGGCCCATTGCTGTTGGCCGAGCGC
>JAFGQA010000504.1 GCA_016935885.1 Phycisphaerae bacterium
AACAGGAGCTGGCTCGTCACCAGCGCCGTCACCAGCAGGCCGCCAACCAGCAGGCCCCACGGCTGCCACGTGCGGTAGAGATCAACAAAGGAAGACGACGGCAGGCACATCACGGTCCACACTCGACCTGCCACACTCAGATCGTTCCGGTACAGCGGCAGCCCGGATCGTCCGGCCCACGTCTCCAGTTCCTCCGCCGTCGCCGCCGGGGAAGACCTCGCCGGAGCCGCATAGAGAAGCGTTCTCTTGGCATCCGCACTCTCCTTTCGTGCCCTTTCGTGCCTGCCCCGCACCGCGCCGGAGGCTCTGGTGCGGGGTGATCCGTGGGCCCCCTCTTCCTGATCAAACACGTAGACGTGGATTCCCTGTGGCCCGACATAGCTCAGCGCCCGGCGCAAGACGCGTTCAGGATCCAGCGCCGCCACCACGAACCCGTCCACGTCGCCGCGCGATTCGCGCGCTGTGCCCGGCGGCAGTTCTCCGCGGTAGATCGGCGAGAAGACGAATCGGGCCGTGCCCGCGCCTCCGCCGATCCTCGTTTGCCCTGTCGCGCGCGACTCGGTCATCGCCTCGCGGTTCGCGGCCTCCGCCGCAAGGTCCAGCCCCAGCGGAATGGCCGGCGCGCCGGACGGTTCGGCATAGGAGACCGGGAAGTACTCCGGACGTTCGGCCGCATCCACCAACGCTTCCCCTGACTTTTCCTGGACACGGAACTCAGAATATCCGCCCTGTCGCATGGCCGCTTCATAGAGCGCGCGTTCCGTTCGCGGAACGCGGGCGGCCCAGCCGAACACATCGAGAACGTAGCGGTGATAGATCAGGCCTTTGCCGACGAACTCCTCAAAGTCCCGGCGGTCCACGTCGCCCGAGATGCTGTGGAGGCGGCCGAGGGATTCGAGCACGTCCACGAAGAGGTTCAGTTCGCGTTCGACGACGAGGCTGAGATTGCGGGAGGTATTGTTGAATGCGTCCTTGAACAGTCGGCCTTCCCACGCCCGCCGCGCCTGGCAGAGCATCAGCGACACCGCCACGCCGATGATGGCCGTGACCAGGGCGAAGACGCGGCCCGTCTTCGCGCCGGCCGGGCCGTGCTTTGTTGATGGTTTCGTACGACTATCCTCCGAAAATCATACAAGACTCGAAGACTCCACACCCGCTTCGCTCAAGATCGCAAAGGCCGCCAAGGTTCCTCGTTCTTCGCGTCCTTTGCGATCTTCTGTTCAATCCTTCCGGTGCCTGCCCCGCACCGCGCCGGAGGCTCTGGTGCGGGGTGATCCGTGGGCCCCTCTTCTCCGCGCTCTCGGCCCTCCATCTCTACCAAGCCCGCGCCCAAAACACACCCCTTATCAGCGATAAGGCACACCCCTATGCATTATTAAGTGTTTATTGTATTGACATATAGTCTTAACCGGCATAATTGTATACAAAAATGGCTTTACATCTTATGCTCTTCCTGTGATAGTCGCAGGAAGTTGGGTGTAAGGAAAGGTGGTCCGTTATGAAGAATTGTTATCTCGCAGTCGCCACAGTCCTCGTCCTCTCCGCCATCCTCGCGCAGGCCCAAACCGGCGCGGTGTATTCGCTTAATGTGGTGGGGTTCCAGAAGGTGAGTGCAGAGCCTTCCGGGTTCACCATGCCAGGCATGCCGTTTGATGCCAGCGATCCTGAAATCAATCAAGTGCTGGGAGAGCAGCTTCACGCAGGGGCCAACTGGGCATTAGCAGACCGCGTCATAATGTGGGATTCGTCTAGCCAGTCATACGACAACTATTACTATCGGAACAGCGCGAAGGCCGGCATCACGAATAAATGGGTTTATGCACTCGCTGATACAACGGTGACGACAGACGCCTTCATTCGTGCCACTGACGGCTTCTGGGTTAACGCTGTCTACTCGTCCACGCAGACGATTGTTCTGGTTGGCGATGTTGTAGATGACAACGTTGTCACGGGCTCTGTCATACAGGGCTTCAATATGGTATCGTATCCATTCAGCACCGAAAGAGATATCAACGAGATGGGTCTTACAAGCGGCGTTGCTGGCGCCAATTGGGCTCTTTCAGACCACTTGATAGTCTGGGATGCCCAAGCGAAGCAGTACATTAACTTCTACTACAGGAACAGCTCTAAGGCAGGGATTACTAACAAGTGGGTCAATGCGCTCGCCGACACTGTCGTTGCGACGAACATTGTGAACCCAGGCCAAGGCTTCTGGTACCAAGCGCGGTCCAATTTCAATTGGGTGGCCGTGCGCCCCTATACCCTATAATTCTCTTGCGTTTCTGCGGTTGACAGAAGATCGCTGTTGTTAGTATAAAACTGATTAGTCTGTCAGATTGAAGCGAGTGCGAGTGAACACAGGAAGAGGAGGTATAACCGTGAGACGTCTGTTTGCTGTTGCTGTGGTTCTTGCGATGGTTCTCGTGCCGGCGACAATGGCCGACTTCCGGTGGGCTGCCGGCATGTACTTCTATGACTCTGATGGCACGACATGGTTGATTCACAACCCCGTCGACAACATCGGCGTATTCGTTCAGTTGATTCACGACGTGGACGGCGACGGCATTGACGGCTGTCTCGCCGGCGGCACGGGCGTCACAGGCGATGACGTTGTCTGGGGCGTATCTTGGTTCGGCGAAGACACCTATACCATCAACGGGCAGTGGTGGGAGCCCAATATTGGCAAGCTCATGACCGCAAGTTCGGCTGAGGACGGCTGGTATCTCTATGCGCGCGTCTGGAATGACCCGGCTGCCACATGGAACGGCCTTAACACAGTGGTTCCGAGTGGCGCGTCCGTTCGTTACTGGGACGGTGCGCTCTGGCAATACGACAATGACGTGCCCGGCACGTACGACATGACCGCCAGCGAATCGCAGAACGTCACGGTGGACAGCACCCCCTCCGCGATTCCTGAGCCGACGATTGCGGCGCTGGGGCTGGTGGGCCTCCTCCTGATCCGCGGCTTCCGCCGCATGACGGCCTGAAGCGATAGGCAAGATTGTGGAGCGCGGTCAGCAAATTGCTGACCGCGCTCTTTTTTCGGTGTACGCTCCGGGTCCATGACAAGCACGCCGACCTGGTCCTCGTTGCGCTCCCGGGCCTATGCCCTCTTCTTCCTCTCCGGCGCCGCAGGCCTGATCTACGAACTGCTCTGGATCAGCCGCTTCGGGCGCGTCTTCGGCAACTCCACCTATGCCATCGGTACAGTTCTAGCCGCCTACATGGGCGGGCTCGCCCTCGGCAGTTACCTGCTCGGCGGGCGCGCCGATCGCGCACGGAACGGCCTCAGGGTCTATGCCATCCTCGAAACGCTGGTCGCCCTCACCGCGCTCCTGGTCAACCCCCTGCTGTCCCTCGCACGCCTCGCCTACATCCCCGTGGCCCAGCAGGAGAACGCGGTTCTCACGATGTCGGTCCGCCTCCTGATCTCACTCCTGGTGCTCCTGCCCCCCACCCTCTGCATGGGGGGCACCCTGCCCGTCCTGGTCCGTTTCTGCACCGCCCGCGAGGACAATGCCGGCCGCCGCCTCGGTCATCTCTACGCCCTGAACACGTTCGGTGCTGTGGTCGGCTGCCTGGGCGCGGGCCTGCTTCTTCTCCCCGCGCTCGGAGAGCGCCTGACGCTGTTGACAGCCGTCGTCATCAATTTCACCGTGGCCGTGTTGGCGTGGATGTGGAGCGGCGCGGCGACTTCGACTTCTCCCCAACAAATCTCGCCAGCGACGGTGGTGGACCGCGACCTCCGGGCGCGGTCCGACGCCGCCCGGAGGTCGGCGTCCACCTCATCTGATCAACGACGCCCGCTGAACCTTCTCGCCGTCCTCGCCATTGCCGGCTTTGCGTCCATGGGCTTCGAGATCGCCTGGACCCGGGTCGTAGCTCTTGTTCTCGGCAGTTCGGTCTACGCGTTCACGGCCATGCTCGGGGTCTTCCTTGTGGGACTCGCGATCGGGGGAGCGCTGGCCGGGGCAATACTCAAACGCGTTGCGTCGGCGTCGGCGCACCGGATTTCCGAACCCACCCCGGCCTTCGGCCACCCCTCCAAGGAGGGGATTCCCGCGTCGTTCCCCTCCCCCGGAGGGGTGCCCGCAGGGCGGGATGGGTCGGCGGGAAGCTCGATCTCCTGTCATTCCTCCCCCATCTGGTGCTTCGTCGCCGCGGAACTCGGCATCATGGCCTGGCTCCTCGCCACTCTTCCGCACTACGACCGCATTGCCACGTTTATCGGCATTTTCAACCAGGCGGCGGGCGGCCACTTCGACTGGATCCTTTCCGCCATCTTCATGGTCTGCGTCTTCATCATGCTCGTCCCGGCCGTGCTCATGGGTACCACGATTCCGTTCATCATGACCGCGGTGAACAAGGGCGAGACCGTAGGCCGCCACACGGGGCTGGTGTACGCCTCGAACACCGCCGGCGGCATCGCCGGATCGCTCGTCGCCGGCTTCGTGCTCGTGCCGCTCATCGGCATCCAGAA
>JAFGQA010000057.1 GCA_016935885.1 Phycisphaerae bacterium
AGGGAAAACAGCGGTTCGGAAACGCCGTTCCTGACCGTGAAAACCACCGGCGAGACGCCGGTGCCACAGTTTTGCCACGGGCTGCTATCCAAGGGACTGGTAGAGCACGGCCTGCGCCGGGGATCCGGATACTCGGGCACTCGGACATCGTGAGGAACGACATCATGAGTGAACTCCTCCTGGGCGACGAAGCGGTCGGGCTCGCTGCCATCGATGCCGGCATCAGTGGAATGTTCTCCTATCCCGGCACGCCGGCGACGGAAATCTTCGAATTCGTACAGGCCCGGACGCGGGCCGGCGGCACCGTGGCGGCCAGATGGTCGGCCAATGAGAAGGTCGCATACGAGGAGGCGCTCGGCATGTCGTTCGTGGGCAAGCGGGCCCTCGTCTCGATGAAACACGTCGGGTTGAACGTCGCGGCCGATCCGTTCATGAACTCGGCGCTGACCGGTGCCCACGGCGCGTTGGTCCTGGCCGTGGCCGACGACCCGGGGATGCACTCCTCGCAGAACGAACAGGATTCGCGCATCTACGGCGACTTCGCCTCGATCCCCATGTTCGAGCCGTCGAACCAGCAAGAGGCGTACGACATGACACGGGAGGCGTTCGAGCTCTCCGAGCGTTTCGGCGTGCCGGCACTCGTGCGGCTGGTGACGCGACTGGCCCACAGCCGCGCGCAGGTGCAGACGTCGGCGCCGACCGAACCGCGGGATCTGGACAGGGTGGAGAACACGAATGACTGGACGCTGCTCCCGGTAAACGCCCGGCGGCGCTACCGGCGATTGCTGGACATTCAGCCGAAGCTGCGGGAGCACTCGGAGCGGTCCTCGTTCAATCGGCTGGAGCTGAAAGGGCCCAAGGGCATCATCACGAGCGGGATCGGCTACAACTACGTGCGTGAGGTCGTCGGGGAGGATTCCAGCTACTCGCTGCTCAAGATCGGCACATATCCGGTCCCCACACGCCTTGTTCGGGACCTGATCAACCACTGTGAGGACATCCTCTGCGTCGAGGAGGGCCATCCGTATATCGAAACCCAGGTCAACGGTCTGTTCGGCGTGCCGGGCACGGCGATCCGTGGCAAGCGAGACGGGACCATCCCCCTGGACGGCGAAATGTCGGCCGAACGTATCCGAACCGCCTTGGGTATGAAAGCGGTCAAGTCTTTCTCGGTGGTCGAGGGACTGCCATCGCGCCCGCCGAGGCTGTGCGACGGCTGTCCGCACGCTGACACGTTCAAGGCCATGCTCGAAGCGGTGAGCCAGGAGGAGTCGCCAATCCTGTTCAGCGACATCGGCTGCTACACGCTGGGTGCCCTGCCACCGTATAACGCGGTGCATTCGTGCGTGGACATGGGCTCGTCGATCTCGATGTCGCTCGGCGCCGCGAAGGCCGGGGCGCACCCGGTGCTTTGCACGATCGGCGACTCGACGTTCATCCACTCCGGAATGACCGGCCTGATCGGCGCGGCCCACGAAGACGCCAACATGACCGTCATCATCCTGGACAACGCCACGGTCGGCATGACCGGCGGCCAGGAGATCTTTGTCACGGGCGAAGATCTCATCGGCGTGATTAGGGGCCTGGGCGTCAAGGAAGAGCACCTGATCACCATGAAGCCGATGGCGAAGTTCCACGATGAGAACGTCAAGATGCTCCGGCGGGAGATCAACCATCGCGGGTTGTCGGTGATCGTCGCCTGCCGGCCGTGCATCCAGGTGACGCGGAAGCTGGCCCAGTCCGCCAAAGCCAGGAAGATGACGGGGACCACATAGCGCCCGAGAAGTCGCCAGGAGCCTCCGGCCGTGGCCGGAGGGCAGTCTTCGCGTGCATGTCGGCCTTGACCGGCAGCGTGGCCTAACAAGATGGGCAACGAAGCACCGAGCGCACCCCCCGGCCAAGGCCAGGGGCTCTATTCGCCACGTGGGTTTGCTGGAGTCGTGCGATGGAATTCAACATCATTCTCGCGGGTGTCGGTGGTCAGGGAATCCTGACGACTGCACAGGCCATCTCGTTGGCGGCCATGCGCCGCGGCCTTCGGATCAAGCAGTCCGAGGTGCACGGCATGTCGCAGCGAGGCGGTGCCGTCCAGGCCCACCTGCGGATGGCCGATCGTGAGATCTATAGCGACCTGATCCCCCTCGGTGCCGCGGACATGGTCCTCGCCGTCGAGCCGATGGAGGCCCTGCGGTACGTCCAGATGCTCAACGAGACCGGCGTGATCGTGGCCAACACCGAGCCCCTCGTCAACATCCCCAACTACGGCAGGGTCGAGCAGGTGTTGGAGGACATTGCGAAGTATCCCCGCCATGTCTTGCTCGACGCCGATCGCCTCGCCAGCGCAGCAGGTTCCGCGCGCGCGATGAATATGGTCATCCTCGGAGCGGCCTCGGTCTTCATCGACATACCCCCCGCCGATTTCGAGGTAGCCATCGCGGAGATGTTCGCCCGCAAGGGCAGCAAGCTGATCGACATGAATCTGCAAGCCTTCTCGCTGGGGCGCAATGCCGCAAGCGTCTACCGCGAAGGGCTGCTCCGCGGGGCCGATTCGCACTCTGTGCGACAGTGGATCAGTTCTATCCCGACGGACGAACTCGACGGCGGTCAGCCGCCTGAACCCGCCGCCTTACGCCTGTTCGGGCAGGAATGCGACTTGTCCGAGGCGGAGACCACGGCGGTGGCCCAAATGTTGAAGGAGGTCGAGAGGGACAATCGCAGGCAACTTTACGAGCACGAAGTGTACCGCGCGGTGGAGCTCATTGGAGCGATTTCGCCACCGAGGCACGTCTTCATCCCGGCGGGCATGACCGTCACGGCGGAGACGCTTGCGCCCTTCCCAGGCGACAAGGTGGTCCTGAAGATCGTCTCGCCGGACATTGTGCACAAGTCCGACGTGGATGCCGTCGTGTTTGCCCCCAAGCACGCGGACATCGTGTCCCGCGAGATCGAGGCGCTCATCAAGCGACAAGGCGAACATACGCCCCGCATCGCCGGCGTGCTGATCGTTGAATTCGTTGAACACGGGGGCCAGGGCTTTGGCAAGGAGCTGTTCGTCGGCATTCGCTCGACGCGCGAGTTCGGGCCGGTCATCGCGGCGGGCCTGGGCGGTGTCGACACGGAGTACCTCGCCCAGAAGCTCAAGCCCGGCCTTGCCGTGGCGAAGGCCGTAGCGACCGACACGACGGCTGAAGAATTCCTCGATTCGTTCAAGAAGACGGCGGCCTACGAGATCCTGTCCGGCCAGGCCCGCGGTCACAACCGCATCACCGCCGACGGCGAACTCCTGCGGTGTTTCCGCGCTTTCATCGCCATCGCCAGGCGATTCTGCATCGACCGCGGCATGGAGGGACCGGACCTGGGTGAGCTGGAGGTCAACCCGTTCGCCTTCCGGCAGCAGATGATGGTCCCGCTGGACGGTCGCGGCCGGTTGGCCACCGCGACCAAGCAACCGCCCGCCCGGCCGATCTCCAAGATCGGCTCCTTGCTCGAGCCGAAGTCTGCGGCGATCCTCGGCGTGAGCACCAAGCGGGAGAACTTCGGCCGCATCATCCTGAAGAACGTCATAAGCTGCGGTTTCCCGACGGACCGCCTCTACGTCATCAAGGACCAGATGGAGCCACTGGATGGCGTGAGGTGCGTGCCAGGTCTCAAAGACCTCCCCGATAAGGTGGACCTGCTCATCCTTGCCGCCGCCGCCAAGGACATGCCGGTCTTCATCGACGAGGTGATTGACAGCGGCAAGGTCGCGTCTGTCATCATCATCCCCGGTGGCCTGGGAGAGAAGGAAGGCACAGAGGATGCGCAGGAGCAGATTCGCCGGACCATCGCCAAGTCGCGCGAGCGGGCGGACGGCGGGCCTATCTTCCTCGGGCCAAACTGCATGGGGCTGCGTTCGCGGCCCGGACTTTACGATACGTTCTTCATACCGAGCAAGAACCTCGACCCTCGACGGGACGCGCCGCCGCGCCGCGCAGCCATCATCTCCCAAAGCGGGGCCTTCATCATCACCCGCATGAGCAACCTCGTGACCCTCGATCCGACGTTCGCCATCTCGATCGGCAATCAGATCGACCTGACCGTCTCCGACATGCTTCGGGCGACCGGCCAACGCGATGATCTCGACGCCATCGGCGTGTACGTCGAGGGCTTCAAGGACCTCGACGGCATCGCCTTCGTCCGGGCGGTTGAAGAAGTCGCCGCCACAGGAAAGGTGGTGATCTTCTACAAGGCAGGGCGCACCGACGTGGGCCGGTCGGCGACGGCGGGCCACACCGCCTCCATCGCCGGTGATTACGACATCTGCCAGACGGCCGTCGCCAACGCGGGCGCCATCGTGACCGAAACGTTCAAGGAGTTCGAGCAACTGATGGAACTCGCCACCGCGCTACACGGTAAGAAGATCGGCGGCCGGCGCGTCGGGGCGATCAGCAACGCAGGCTACGAGACGGTTGGCATGGCCGACGCCATTCTCGGGCCGCGCTACCAGGTGGAGATTCCGAAGCTCTCCGACGCCACGGCGGCGAGCCTCACCGAGACGCTCACCAAACACAAGCTCAACACGCTCGTCAACGCCCGAAACCCGCTCGATGTGACGCCGATGGCAAGCGACCAGGCTTACGAGGACTGCGTGCGTGTCTTCATGCGCGACGACGCCCTCGATGCCATCGTCGCCTCCTTTGTTCCATTGACGCCGGAGATGCTGACGACGTCTGACGAGATCTGCGACAAGGGCTCCATCGCCCACCGACTGGCCGCCCTGTTTCGCGAGTCGCCCAAGCCGCTCATCGTCGTGATCGACTCGGGGCCGACCTACGAGCCGCTCGCCTACACGATCCGCGCGGCGGGCGTGCCGGTGTTCCGGTCATCGGATCAGGCGATTCGCTCGCTGGGGCTGTATCTTTGCCACCGCTGATCGGCGCAGCGGAACTCGGCCAGAAAGAACAGCGAGACGTCGGGAATGGGGGCGGATTGCGAGGCCAGCCCGTATGCCGTGGGGTCCGCTGCGCGGACGTACGTATTAAGCATTCAAACGGGGTGGCATGGGTAACGAACGACACGCCCCACGGGGCGGGTCGTTCATTACCGGTGAGAACCGGCTGGAATGGATGCGCACGGGTAAGCTCCGCCGGCGGCGGCTCCGCTTACCCATGCCACACCCCCCGACCTCGGTTGGGGGGCACGCTCAAACGGGTTGCACAGCCACCCCCAGACCAAGGTCGGGGGCTCTTTGACCCAATGACCAACTACTCTGCGACGTAGAATCAGGAGCGTTAAAAGGCTGGTGGTATCGACGGCCCAAGGATCGACCCGGGCAGGGCCCGGATCGGGTACACTACGCGCGGAAGACACGAGCAAGCGTGCATGTCGCGTGGTTGCTTGGAGCCGACGAATCTCGCCGGCCTGGAACTCGCCCACTCTTGTCGACGACGCTTGGGCCCGCTGTACCGCGTATGTCCGCGGGGCTCTTGCGGACAGAAGGGTGGTTGATTCAGCGTGCGCCGGTCGCCAGAGGAGGAAACACCGGCCGCGAGCGAATTCGTGGTTGCGGAGGTCGACTGATGAGCATTCGCTGGAAGCTCCTTGTGCTGCTACTGGTTATCGCGCTGGCACCGCTGGCTTGCGTCGCCGTTGTGAACTGGCGGAGCATCCAGCAACTCGGGCGCGATCTCTCGATGCTAGCGCACAGATCTCTCGTTGAGCGAACGGCGGACCACCTCCAGGAGAGAATCCGGGACCAGGCCGCCATCTTGCAGAGGCGGCGGAAGATGCTCGAGTTCACGCTTCGTGCACAGGCCCGAGAAGTCGAAAGGCACCTGGCGACTTCTACCGAAGACAGGCCCCGCGTTTACTTCGCGGAGGATTACGACCGTGGAGTCAACGTGCCACCGGATTTGGCGGGATCGGGTCAGCACTTTGTGTTTGTCGAGGGAAGCGCCGGTCGGCCCATTCCCATCTCCCAAGCCCAACAAGTCTTCAAACTCGTGCCGGGCGTATCGCGGGAGTCCGTGCGGACCGACATAGCCCGGCTGGCTCCCATGGCCGATGAGTACCGCTTCCTCCGCGACAGCAACCCGGAACTCATTTACTGGCAGGTCACAGGATTGGAGAGCGGCGTGCTGACGAGTTACCCGGGGCACGGCGGGTATCCGGACGACTACGACCATCGCCAGCGAGCTTGGTACGTTGTCGCGAAGGAGCAGGACCGGTTTGTCTGGATCGGCCCCTACTTCGATGCATCGTCCCAGCAGTTGATTCTGACGCTCAGCATGCCCGTGCGTTGGCCGAACGGTCGCTTTGCGGGCGTGACAGCCATCGACGTGCCGGTTGCCGGACTCGTCGAGACCATGAGACTCCCCGGCATCTACTCGGGTGAGGCGCAGTCCATGCTCGTGGCGCTGGAACCTGGTCCCCAATCGTCGGCCCGCCGGGCTCGTGTCGTTGCCAAACCCGGTCTGCACGTCAGGGGTCAGCGGTGGGATGCGCCCCTCGACCACGAGTGGCTGGAATCGGACGATCGCATCGGAACCGATTATCTGTTGGCGGATATGGCCAGTGGCAGGTCGGGCGTGCGACGGATGCCGTATCTTGGCCGTGACTCCCTCTGGGTATACGGCCCAGTTGACCAGGAGGGCGAGCACCTCGTTTTCACCGTACCCTACGAGGAAGTGCTCGCCGAAGCGGCGGTTGCCGAGAAGCAGGTCCTCAGCCGCACGCGAGGCACACTTGACATGACGGGCATCGTCTCGTTTGTCGTCATCCTAGCCGTGTCGGCGGTTGCACTGGTCAGCTCCCGCACGATCACCAAGCCGGTCGGCGACCTCGCGAGGGCGGCCGGCAAGCTCGCCCGCGGCGAGCTTGAGACGCGAGTGCACATCAAGACACGCGACGAACTTCAGCAGCTTGGTGAGGCATTCAACGCCATGATACCGCAGTTGAAGGAACGGATAGAGCTGAGGCAATCGCTTGCCCTTGCGAAGGACGTCCAACAACACCTACTCCCAGACAACCCGCCGCGAATCGAGGGGCTCGATGTCGCAGGCCAGAGCCTCTACTGCGACACAACGGGCGGCGACTACTACGATTTTCTGGACATGTCCGAGGCGGGACCCGGCCAGCTCGGCGTGGCGATCGGGGACGTCACCGGCCATGGCGTCGCCGCGGCCTTGCTGATGACCGCGGCGCGGGCGCTCTTGCGCGCCCGGGCGACGCGATCGAGCCGCCAGGTGGACCTGATCAGCGATCTGAATCGGAACCTTGCGCCGGATATGAGTGGCGGCCGTTTCATGACGTTGTTCTATCTGGTCCTGGACGCCCGAGCTCGGGAGGCGCGGTGGATCAGCGCGGGGCACGACCCTGCGATCGTCTTTGACCCCGTCGCCGACACCTTCGAAGAGCTTGCCGGCGACGATCTTGCACTGGGGCTCGACAGAGAATGGAAATACAGCGAGCAGGGGCCGGTCAAACTGCGTGAAGGACAAGTGATCTTCCTCGGTACCGACGGGATCTGGGAGGCGCGGAACCCACAGGGCGAGTTTTTTGGAAAGGATGCGGTCCGCGACGTGATACGGTCCCACCATGATCGCCGCGCGAGCGAGATAGGCCAGGCCATCGTGGACGCGGTGAACACGTTTCGGCAGGGACGCGCTCAGGCCGACGACTTGACGTTCGTCGTCGTCAAGGTGGCCAAGGCCGCCGGCCATGCGGCGGGTGCGTGACAGTTTAGGCGGGTACCACTGGCAGCTTGCCTGCCAGTGTGCATGCTCAATGGGCCCACCGGAGAGACCGCACGGGCGGGCAAGCCGCCCGTGGCACCCAGAATCGAATGACGCCGGAAGTGTCATGCACGTCCATGCGGCAACGCCTCACGCCTGAGCAGGTGGCGCTCGGGCCGCAGACCAGCCCCAGCGCCGCCCGGCACTCCCTAAACTGCGTTGCGTGCGCTCGGTGTTTGATGTCTACCGTTTTGTCGTCGTCACGCTGATGCGCTTGGGCGTCTCGGCCTTGCTCCGCTGAAGCCGGATGGTCAGAACGCCGTTGGCGTGATCCGCCACGACTTTGTCCGGATCGGCTCCCGTGGGAAGCTCGATGCTCTGGTGGAACTTCCCAAAGCAGCGCTCCGAACGGAACGAGGTGGCGCTCCGGTCTTCGGTGCTCTCCCTCTTCTCGCCGGAGATCGTCAGAAGGCTCCCGGAAACGGTGACATCAATGTCCTTCGGATCGACGCCCGGCAACTCTGCCTTGATCGTGATTTCCTTGTCACTCTCAGAGACATCACACGTCGGCCTCCACCGGCCGAGCGGCGAGAAAAGGTCATCCCACGGACCCTCAAAGCCCCGGAAGAACCGATCAAAGAGCCGGTCCATCTCCGTTCGGAGTGTCGTCAGGGACCGCTCAGGCGCTGCGAGCTCAACCCCGCTGTCCTTGTGTTTGTTACGCCACGGAATCAGATTCACCTTGACTCACCTCCTCTCGAGGCGTTTCACGTTTGAATGCAGCGTCGCCCCTTGGCGGCACGGTGAAACGCCATCGGAGCAGGCGCCGGGGACACGCCCCGACGCCCCACTGACTTGTTCCTTGCCCTAAACATGCTCGACGGCTGTAGGCCGTCACATGCAAACCCTGTCACTTGGCCTTGACGGTGATCTTCCTGGGCTTAGCAACGTCGGTCTTTGGCAGGTGCACCGTCAACACGCCTTCGCCGTACTCAGCGTTGATACGTTTGGCGTCGATCAGTTCGCTCACCTGGAACGTGCGGTAGAAGTTGCCGATGCCATACTCCTGCCGCAGGTAGCCAACCTCTTCGGGCTGCCGGTCGTTCACCTTGCCATGAATCGTGAGCGTTCCTTTCTCGAATTCGATGTCCACTCCGTCGGCATGGATGCCCGGCATGTCGGCCAAAATGGTCAGCTCCTCAGCATTCTCCAGGATGTCTACGTTCGGTCGATAGTGCAGCCGGCTTCGCGTGTGCTCGGCCCGCGTGACCGCGCCCTCAGGGCGCTTCTCGATGGCACTTTCAGTGGTCATGGTTCATATCTCCTCTCTGCTCAAACACGCTTGGTTGACAGCTCACTTGGTAAGGGCCTTGACCTGGACCTTGCGCGGCTTGGCTGCCTCTGCCTTCGGGAGTGTCACCAGCAGCACGCCGTCCAGGAGGCTCGCCTCGACCCGATCCGCATCGACGTCGGACGGCAGCCGTAGCGTGCGGCTGAAGCCTCCGACGCCCCGCTCCCGACGATGGTATAGAGCGCCCTCTTGATGCGCGTCCTTCCGTTCGCCTTTGATCGTCACCTCGTCGCCAACGACGAGCACCTCGATGTCCTCCAGCTTCAAGCCCGGCAACTCCGCCTCGACGTACAGATTCTGTGCATCGTCCCAAGCGTTGATGGCCGGGAAGCTCGATCCCGACCGGAGGCCCAACCGACCTGCCATCGGTACGTCCTGGAAGAAATCGGTGAAGAGCCGATCGACCTCCTCACGCAGCCCGTTCAACGGGTGTCGGTTCACAAATCGCCTCGCAAACATCTTGCACCTCCCTTCTGGGAATCAGAGGTCTACATACCTCTCACGCGGCAGTTACCGCCGCAGCGGGTGATGCCGCCCAAATTCGTGTTGCACCAAGCCGGGGGGGCAAACAGTGTGCCAGCACACAGGCATCCTGCTTATGTGAGCCTATCACCTTGTTATTCAGGGGTTTGCGCGGAGTGGGCCGGAACGCCTCCCCCTTCGACCTGTCATTCTGACAGGCAGTAGTTGGCAGTCTTGCTAAGGCCCTGGCCGGCGGCCCGGAGAACGAATGAGCGACTCGTTACGCGCGTTTTTTCATGACCCCTGTTCGCATGTACACGAACACGCAACGGTAGCCTTGCTTATTCCATCAGGATTCAGAAGCGACTCCGACTGCGAATGCGACTGCTCTTTTTGTTGAAAAGCCATGACTGGATACCCCGACAATCTCGCCGCTTGCCTGGCCCAATTGGGGTCGTGTTCGGTCTCCCGTCGCCGTTGGTGCCCGGCTCGTGTGTGCCTGGTGGGAGGGTCGCCGTGAGTCGCTGGCTCTCCGTCGAACAGATGCGCGAGTAGTAACGTATGCGCTGGCAGCGTGTCATCGACGCGATGGAGGCGAGCGTACTCCCGTATGAGCAGCGCGCGCGAATTCGCTACGCCCGTGAGTGCGATGTCCAAGCCTGGGAAGAGACGCGTCTCCGGCGAGGCCCGTCGGCCCGTCCATTCGCCATGCTGTGAAAACGTCGGCTACCACGGCCACCGTCTCGCCCGGGATGGCACCAATGCACTTAACTACCGTTTTGACAGCGGATTACGGATGAATCAGCGATTATGCGACCCTCGCTAGCTGCCGGAAGCGCCGACCGGTGGCGCGGGCGCCCGATCTGCACGTCTGACCCACCAAATGCGCGCCGTCCGGTTTATCCTCGGTACGCCTGTCTGGTGCTTTCCGACAGCGTCGCTCGGGTGTTTATTGAGGGCAATCGCGGTATCATAAGTGCTTGTGACGAGTTGCCGCACCGTGAGCTGCTTACCAGCCTGCGCGAGGCTAACGTGGTCACCCAGGACTACGTTCCACCCGTTCCAACAGGCCAACAAACGGACAAGGAATCGAAGACCGACTCTCATAGCGACTACTACATGAAACGGGAGCAGGACAATGGCTGTGAAGATCGAGCACATATGCAGCCTTTTCGAGAGGCATTTCGATTATCTCCTTATTCTGGACGACGAGAGCAAGATAGTCCACATAAGTAACGATCTTGCGAAGGAGACCACTGGAGACGGGAACGATGGTCTAACCGGGCGACACATTGACGACGTGTTCAGCGGCGCTGCTCTTGATATCATTCGTTCCACGATAAGAAGATTCGAGCAGACCGACGGACCAGAGCTAATCACCTGGGAAACGGGCTCTGGAAAGCCATCCATACCGCTAAGAGCCGTGATGGACACGACCGCGAATGGCAGGCTTTTCATGCTTTGGGGAAACCGCTTCATGTCGCTCGAGAACGTCACATACAAGGACGACTGGAAGAGGCTAGAGCGGGCCAAGGAACTTGCATGCATCTACGCGGTCGCTGAATGGATCGAAGTATCGAAGTCCACCGAGGATTTCTTCACCCATTTACCCCGGTACCTGCGCGATGGCATGCATCATCCCGAACACGTTCTCGTTTACAGCGTTTACCAGGGACGGGAGTACGGGAAGAAGCCCGATGGGGAGCATCGCATCACAACCGACCTCGTGATTGAGGACCGGACCCACGGCCGTATCTGTGTCGCTTATGACACGCAAGAACTCGAATTCCTTCCCGAGAAGCAACGGATGCTAGATGAACTTGCCAGGATGCTCGTCCATAGGCTCGAGAAGAAAGAGCTGAGAGAGAACATCGACAAGCGGAAGGACGAATTGCACAGGCAGAAGAGCAAGCTGGAAACACTCAATTCCTACCTGGACAGGATCAACAGGGGATTCGAAGAATCGAAAACCAGGTTGGCGACGATCTTCCAGGCCATTCCTGATACCGTGGCGATCATCGACCGCGAGCGCAACGTGGTGATGACCAACACCGATAAGTACATTCCCGGAAACAAATGCTACAAAACCTTCTTCGACAGCGACACACCCTGCCTCGACTGCCGCTTGGCGAAGGTAGTCAAACAGCGGACTCCCATCACTCTGGAAATACAACATGACGCTCGTTCTTACGAGGTCCATGCCCTTCCGATTTTCGACAAAGACCACGTGGTCGACGGGATAATTGAATTCTATCGCGATATATCAGACAAGAAGAACTATGAGCGCCAACTGCAGCAGGCCGACAAGCTCGCCTCGCTCGGACAGCTCGTAAGTGGCATTGGTCATGAAATAAACAATCCCAATCAGTTTATACGGGGAAACGTCAAGATAATCGCGCAAGCCATGGAGGATATACTTCCACTGACGGACGCATATTACGAGAGTCATGCCGATTTGAAGATAGCACGCCTCAATTACGACTTCTTCCGAAAGCATATAATCACGCTTATCAAAGACATGGCCCGCGGTTCCGAGAGAATCAAGGGCATTGTCGAATCGCTCAAGCGATTTGCACGCAAGGACGAGGGTCTTCTGATAGACAAAGTTGACCTCAATGCGATCATAAGGGAGGGCGTGCGTTTGGTTCATAACCAGATTCACAAAACCGCAGATGTCGAGCTGACGCTTTCAGACGACCTGCCGGAATTCATAGGCAACGTGCAGAAGATAGAACAGGTGTTCATCAACTTGATAATAAACGCGGGCCAGGCCTTCCCCGAGGACCGCCGCGGTTTGATAGAAGTCGTCACAAAACATGACGATACGCAGGTCATCGCCGAGGTTCGCGATAGCGGTTCTGGAATGAGCGAGGGTACAATCAAACAGATCTTCGACCCGTTTTTCACCACAAAGCGGGCGAGAGGCGGAACAGGACTGGGGCTTTCGATTGTTTACAGGATTGTGGAAGAACATGGCGGGACGATTGCGGTGTCGAGCAGAATCGGAGAAGGAACCACTTTCACGATACGAATACCTTACAGAAGGCAACACTTGAACGTCGGAGCGGGTCTGTCCGGGTATCCCAGCGGGAAGCAACAATGAAAAAAGTCCTTATAGTCGACGACGATGTGGCGGTTACGAATTTCTTGATGGTTTTTCTCATGCAGACCGGACAGTACGAGCCGACAGTCGTTAACGACTCGAAGACCGTGCCCGACATTGTGGAGAAAGAACAGTTCGACGCGATGCTGCTGGACATGGATATGCCTCATCTCAGTGGTATGGACATCATCAAGCATATCAGCGAAAGAGGGATTGACCTGCCCGTGGTAGTCCTGACCGGCGTGAACGACGTGGACTTGGCGGTTAAGTCGCTCAAGCTGGGGGTTCTCGATTATTTAACGAAGCCCGTTGATGACGACCATCTCCTGGAGGTGCTAAACAAGGCGATAGCGCACGGTACAACGAAGGACTCCATAAAGGGACTTCCGACGCAGCTCAAGCGGGAGGATCTTGATTACAGGGAGGCTTTCGACGACCTGAGATCGCAGTCGCCGTGGATGATAAGGCTCTTCCACCAAGCCGAGAAGATGGCGGCGGGTGATCTGTGCGTCTTCATATTCGGCGAGAGGGGAACGGGCAAGATGTCTCTGGCGAAGGCCATCCACAAAGCGAGCCCGCGCCGCGGCGGCCCTTTCACTTCCGTCGATGCGGCCGCCCATGACATGGAGAAATTTCCGAGGGAATTCTTCGGAGCGAATCCCGAGGGGGAGGGGAAATGGAAGCGCGCGGGCTTTCTCGAAGAGGCAGACGGGGGAACGCTGTTCATTAACAACATCGAGCTTCTTCCAATCCCTGTTCAGATAAGGCTGGATCGTGTTATCCAGCTGAAAGAGTTCTATAGGGAATCTTCTCCCCGGATCCACAAGATTGATGTGCGTATTATTGTCGCTTCACTTCACGACCTCACCGAGGAAGACTATCGGGACATCTTCTCGCGAGATCTCCTGTATCACCTGATGGTGAATTCGCTCCATTTGCCGCCTCTTCGGGAGAGGAGGGAGGATATTCCCATTCTCGCCAACGACATCCTCCAGAGGGAAGCCAGGAGAATGGGCAAGAAGGTGAGTGGCTTCACAAAGGAGTTCATGGATCTTCTTCTCAATTACGACTTTCCCGGAAACGTGCAGGAGCTTAACGATATCGTAGCCACCAGTGTCATAAACACAGAGAGCAAACTGGTAGATATAGGTTCACTTGCCCACTACATGCGGGACATCCTGGCATTGGGCACGAGAACCCTAACGAGCTTCCACCCGCGAAAGCTGAAGGACGCCGTGAGGGAGCATGTCGGAAGAACGCTTCTTCACTTGGGCGGCGACAAAGTGAAAGCGGCCGTCGAACTTGGAATCAACCCAGAAGACATAGAAGAAATCCTCGAAAGCGACTGACGAGTCCGCGTCGTGATGACGAGACTGCTACACTCCCACGTGAGTTCCTCTTGAGCTGACGCGATAGTGCTTTATTCCGATTTCCTGGATTTCGTTCTTGTACTGGGCGCACGGTGTAAGGGCCGGTGTACCTGGGAAGAGCGAAGTGGCGACATCGGCGACAGTGAGAGCGCCCGTGCCGCTCCATCTCCGATCCTGCCCCGTATTCCAATAGAACCACAGCCTGTCTCCCTGGTTTTTCTTAACAAGCGTCCTGATCTCGGCGGAGATGGAAGAGAACACTCCGGGAACCTCTACGCCGAGATGGTCGGCGATGTTCTTGAGTACGTGCCAGGTCTTGATGCCGTTCGGTGCACCGACGGCGGCCTTAAAGTTGATGACGCGCCCTTCGAAGTTGATTCTCGTCGCCTCGCTTTCGAGGAACGTTGTAATGGGGATAGCCACGTTCGCGAAGAGCGTTGTCTCGGTTTCTGCCCAGTCGCATGCGGCGAGAAACTCAACGGCATTGAAGAGTGCCGCCGTACGGTCGTGGCGCATCGGATCCTCGCCGATAACGAGAGCGGCCTTTATTCCACCGCTGGAAAGTGCGTCCAGCAGTTCGACCCGCCTAGCGGACCCGGGGATGCCGCTCGATGTCTTTCTGCCCGGAAGGAACGCGGGGTCTGCCCCGCAGACCTCGACTCCTGCGGCGTTGGCAGCCTGATAAGCGAGGATAAGGTCAGCATCGATTCCGGCAGAACGAAGAAGCAAGACGAGGTTGGAAAGCGCCTGCAGGTCTCCCGGCGCGCGGTCCCGGGCTCGGTCGGGAGAATGAACGAATAACACCTTCTGAGCTTCTTTTATCATTTCGGCGCTGCGGCGTATTCTATCCTCCGTGATTCCCGCTTGCGCCGCGGTCACCGCCAGCGAATAGTCGTGCGCGTCAAGGAGGAAGGCTCTTCCGCCGGCGACGGATTCGATTGTGCCGCGATCAAAGAAGCCATCCTCGATGAGCAGTTGCATAATACCGTTGATCAGGATGGCGCCCCTTCCGCGGATCGGATCTAGTTTCAGATCCGCCATAACGTCAAGACGATCTTCGGATGATTTTGAAAGGATGAGCTTGGCGCCCGACTTGGCGGCTTCCTGGATTCCAACGCTCAAGACGAGTTGATCAGCCTGAGTGTCAGTGTTGTTGCAAAATATGAGATCGCTTCCCCGCAAGGCCTCCACGCCCGCCGTGGAGGCCGTGAATCCCAGCGATTCGTCCAGGGCACCCGAAGGCATTCCGGAAGCCAGAAGTGAGAGCGAGGCGATATTGTTGGTTCCAAGCCCCTCCCGGGCGATTCTGGAAGCCATGTACATCTCTTCGTTTGAAAGCTCCGGTGACACAAAGACGGCGACCGATTCCGGTCCGTATCGCTTGACAGCTTCTTTCAGGCCTTCCGTCACATGTTCGTACGCGCTCTTGTAGCTGGTCTCAATATGGCTGAGTCCTTCCCTGAGCACCGGCTTCAGCAGGCGCCTGCGGTTAATGAAAAGGTTGTTCGCGAAGCGTCCGTAAAAGCAAAGATATTCGCCCGGCGTGCCGGAGGACTCAATGAAGTATCGGTCACCGTTGAACTTCTTGACCTTGATTCTGCAACCGACCGAACAGAGGGCGCAATGCGTTGCCGTTTCCTCGTATTCGAGGCACGCCCGACCGGGGAAGGGATACTTTACGGCGAGCGCACCTGTTGGGCACGCGTCCACACAATTACCGCATGAGATGCAGCTCGTTTCGATTAGAGGATCCTCCATGGCCGGCCGCATTTCAGCCTGGAAGCCGCGGTTGACCAGGCCGATCGCACTAATTGGAAGAACGCGCTCGCAGGTGCGGATGCATCTTGTGCAGAGGATGCACTTGTTCGGGTCGTAGACCAGGTAGGGGTGGGTGTCGTCTACCTTGTGCTTGCGGACGTAGCCCTTGTATTTCTCCAGGTCAACACCGTATTCTTCTGCGTACAGGCGGAGCTTGCACCAGTCGTAAGCGACACATCCGCAGGAAAGGCACCTTTCGGCTTCGTGCGCTACATCTTCGTCTTCAAAGCCTGTGGCGACCTCACGGAAGGTTCCCTTGCGTTCTTCGACTGCAATCTCGTGCATTCTCCGGCGAGGGCTTTGCTGTATTTCGCCAAGTTCCTGCCTTCCGGGCTTTGCCCAGAATTCCTTGTTGACGCCAAACGGCCTTCTCGGCAGTTCTTCGCCGGCGAGATACGCGTGGATGGCCGCGGCTGCCTTCTGTCCGTCGCGTATGGCGTCTATTACCACGGTCGGACCGTCATCGGCCGCGTCGCCACCTGCGAAAAGACCCTCGATACCCGTCTTCATCGTTTTCGTATCGATGTCGAAGGTTGACCATTTGGAGACACCGGGACGGTCCTTCATATCGTCGAGCATCTCTCTGAGAAGTGGCGTCTGCCCAATGGCGGAAATGGCGAGGTCGCAGGGAATGTCGAATTCACTTCCTTCCATAGGTATGGGACGCCGCCGGCCTGAACCATCTGGCTCTCCGAGCTGCATGCGGATACACTCAAGCGCTTTTATCTTGTTTCCTTCTTTCGTGATACCGACGGGAGCAACAAGTTCCATTAGCTCGATGCCTTCTTTCAGGCAGTCTTCGATCTCCAGCTCATCAGCCGGCATTTCCGCCTTTGTACGGCGATAGACGATGATGACTTTGTCGGCCCCTAGCCGCCATGACGTTCGTGCCGCGTCCATGGCAGTATTACCACCACCGACGACCAGGATTGTACCGCTGACCGGCTCCACTTTCTGGGCCTTCTCAATCAGGTAGGCAACGCCGGATACGACGCCTTCTGTATCGTATTCTCCCCCGACGCGCATGGCCTTTCCGCCCCAGGCTCCCGGTGAAAGGAAAACGGCATCGTGCTCCTGGAGGAGAAAATCAATGGTCATATCTTTGGGAACATTTACTCCGCACTTGATTTCGACTCCGGCGCGAGTTATGTAGTCGATTTCCCGGTCGAGGACGGCCTTCGGAAGCCGGTATTCAGGGATGCCAAAGCGAAGCATTCCACCCGCCTTGGGCATGTTCTCATAGATGATCGTGTCGTAGCCCTTAAGGCCTAGAAACCATGCGGCAGTTAGCCCCGCGGGTCCTGCGCCAACAATACCTATGGACTTGCCCCTCGATTCCTCGCGTTCGGGTGTTCCCGCGTACGCGCCGGGCATATCGGTCACGTAACGTTTGATGTAGTTGATGGCCACGGGCTCTTCTACGTCCTGCCTGCGGCAGACGACCTCGCACTTGCGCACACAGATCCGGCCGCACACCGCCGGCAAGGGATTGGTTTGACGCACGAGATCGACGGCTTTCCTATACTCGCCCATCGCCGCCAGGGCGATGTAGCCCTGGGCATCGACGCCGGCCGGGCACCCTTGTTTGCACGGGGAGACACAGTCCGCGTAGTGGTTGGACAAGAGAAGCTCAAGAGCAGTCTTGCGCGCCTCGCGCACGCGGGGGTTGTTCGTGTCGATCTTCATCCCTTCAGCCACTTCGGTTGCGCAGGATGGGACGAGGTTCGGCTTGCCCTCAAGCTCCACTACGCACACAAAGCACGAGCCGTAAGGCTCAAGCTCCGGCGAATAGCAAAGAGTAGGAATGACGTCCAGTCCTTGCTCCTCGATTACTTCAAGAATAGTCCGGCCCCTTTTTGCCGTAACCGGTTTCCCGTTTATTTCTATGCTTACGGTATTCATCTTAGCCTCCTAGGCCTTGTAGATGGCGTCGAAGTTGCAGGAGGTTATACATTTGCCGCACTTGACACATTTTCCCTGATCAATCGAGTGAGGCTGTGTTCTTTCGCCGGAAATGGCGTCAACCGGGCAGTCGCGCGCGCAGAGAGTACAACCCGTGCATTTATCCGGGTCAATGTTGAAAGAGACGAGAGCGGAACAGTTCGCGGCCGGACACTTCTTATCTTTTATATGCGCTACGTACTCGTCCTCGTAGTATTTTATCGTCGTGAGAACGGGATTGGGTGCCGTCTGTCCCAGACCGCACAGGCTGGCCTGCTTGATCTGCCGGGCGAGATGTTGCAGGTTTTCGATGTCCTCCGGTTTGCCGTCGCCGGTCGTGATACGCTCTAGGGTTTCCAGCATTCTCTTCGTGCCGATACGGCAGAAGGTACACTTGCCGCACGATTCCTTCTGCGTGAAGTCCAGGAAGAAACGCGCCATGTCCACCATACAGGAGCTATTGTCAAGGACCACCATTCCCCCGGAGCCCATGATGGCTCCGGTTTGGGGAATGTGCTCGAAATCTACGGGAGTCTCTTTGAGGTGATCAGGGATGCAGCCGCCTGACGGCCCTCCCATCTGGACGGCCTTGAACGTCCCGCCCTCCTTGATTCCGCCGCCAATGCTGAAGACCAGTTCGTCTATCGTCGTACCCATTGGAACCTCGGCCAAGCCTCCCTTTTCTATCTTGCCGGTCAGCGCGAAGACCTTCGTTCCGGGCGATTTCTCCGTTCCATGCTTGCGGAATTCGGAGGCGCCGTTGACGATAATCCACGGAACGTTCGCATAGGTCTCGACGTTGTTATTATTCGTGGGCTTGCCCCAGACGCCTTTTTCCGCCGGAAAGGGAGGTCTGATGCGGGGCATGCCGCGCTCGCCTTCTATGGAAGCGAAAAGGGCGGTCTCTTCGCCGCACACGAACGCCCCGGCTCCCTGCTTTATCTTCAGATCGAAATCGAAACCAGAGCGAAAGACGTCCTTACCGAGATAGCCCTTCTGGTGGGCGGCTTCTATGGCCGTTTGTAGCCTCTTGATGGCGAGCGGATATTCAGCTCGGCAGTAGATATAGCCGAAGGTCGCGCCGATGGCCTTGCCGCATATCACCATTCCCTCGAGGACGGCATGAGGATCACCCTCGAGAACCGAACGGTCCATGAATGCGCCTGGATCGCCCTCGTCGGCGTTGCACACCACATATTTCTGGTCGGCCTCGTTGCTTGCCGCGAAGGACCATTTGAGGCCGGTGGGGAAACCGGCGCCACCGCGGCCCCGAAGGCCAGATTCCTTTATTGTCTCTATGATCTGCTCGGGAGTCATGGTGGTAAGGGCTTGGCGGGTCGCCTCATATCCGCCGCCTTCGATGTACTCGGCTATCGACTCGGGGTTGATAACGCCGCAGTTACGCAGAACTATGCGGGTTTGCTGGGCCAGGAAAGATTCCTCCACGCCGCCTCTCCGTCCGGATGAATCCTCGGTATAGACGACATAATTTTCAATCACCGTGCCGTTCTTGAGGTGCTTATCGACTATCTCTCTTGCCCGGTCGGGGTCAACGTCGCCGTAGATCGTGCGCCGGCTGTCTTCTCTCACCTCTACGAGCGGCTCGCGGTAGCACATCCCAATGCAACCGGTGAGGGTCAACTGGTGGGATGTATCGCCCGAAAAGAGTCTTTCTAATTCTTCGTATGTGTCGCGTGCGCCGGCGGAAAGACCGCAAGTGCTCATGCCGACCAGTATCTTCGCCATTGGTTTCTCCGCTGTATTGAAGGCCCCAACCGTCCTTCTGCCGCCGCCCGAGAAGTCCTGATCCGATCCGACTTCAAAGAAGGCGTCCAATCCTGGTCATGGTGTCATCATGCAGCCATGAACAGGAGAACGCCGTGGAACGGTTCGTCGACAAGGATCAGGCCACAACTGTAATCGCCGGTTCTTCTTCCTTGGTAGCTTTCTTGTTTTCTTCGCGGCGTATCTTGCGAATGGTCTTCCTGACTTTGGCTGGGGTTAGCTTGCCGTATGTTTCGTCGTTTATCATCATGACCGGCGCCAATGAACAGCAACCGAGGCAAGCCACGGTAAAAAGCGTAAAGAGGCCGTCTTCGGTGGTTCCGTTTTCCTCGACGCCGAGTTCGTCGCGAAGCGTGTCAAGAAGCATTGGCGCGCTGGCCACATGGCAAGCCGTTCCGCAGCAGAGGCGGATCTGGTACTTGCCCATCGGTTGCAGGCGAAACTGGCTGTAGAAAGTGATGACCCCGTAGATGGTCGATTCCGGCGTATTCGTTACGCCGGAGATGTACTTGATAGCACGCCGGGGGATGTAGCCGAAGTACTCTTGCGCCGATTGCAAAAGTGGAATAAGCTCACCGGGTGCTCCGTCATGGCGCCAAAGACGGTAGGTGAACTCGGCTTCTTCTATTCTCATTGGCGTCCCTCCATCTAATTAGTTACTACCCGAAGGTATCACCATCGTCCGGGGTGGTAGTGTCGAAAAGAGTGAACCAGCCGGCTTCGGACGTTTGATATGCAGTCCTATGCGTCAATCAGCTTGATTATCTTCGCGTCCTTGACACGGAGCACACCATCTATGAGAGAGAGTTTGTCAACTATTTTGGGGGTTTTGCCGAATGCACCGCTCTCGGAGATGATTCCAATAAGCTTCGTGCCGTCGTCCACAACGTCGCAGAAGAATACTTCGTCGAGGAAGAACAGTGTTGTGAAAACCTGCTGGATGGCGTTCTTATCGATATCCACGATTACATAGCTTTTCGTGCCGTGTATTTTCGGGAGGTGGTTTCGCTCGCTTTCCTTGACCGCTTTCTTGTAGATATTGATGAACTCCGCGACATCTCTGTCGAGCTTGGGCCGCTCGATGGCCGAAAGGGAAACGACCGCGACGCCTTCCATAGACTTCACGTTATCGTATATTCTTTGTAGTTCTTCCTCGGATGAGGCCTGTGCGAGAAGAACAAGATCGATGTCCCCGTGGACCGCGTCGCAGGAGGTGATGCCGTTCATGTCGTGAAGCTTACGATATGCCTCCATGTCCCTTTCCGGGTCCGTTATTCGAAGCGTGATGTAGGAACTGACCGATTCCCTGATTTCGCCGGTTGCTTCCTCGGCCTCGTTTGCAGTGGTGTCCGCGGTCGTGCCGGAGGGCGTTAGCTTCTCAAGGGCCGCTACCAGCTCGGATATCTCGAACGGCTTGTCGAGAAATCCGGTGTTGTGCTCAGCAAGGGCCGTTTGCTCGAGTATTTCGTTGCCGAAGCCCGTAATGACCAGAACGGGGAGCTTCGGGAATTCGCTCTTTATGACTTTGAGTATCTTCAATCCATCGATGTCAGGCATGAAAATATCGGTTACCAGGTAGTTGTACCCGGCTCCCTTTTCGCGAGAACTGTGAAGCTCGTGGATTGCAGATATTCCGTCCGGGCAGGCGGTGCAGGTGAATCCCTCCTGCGCGAGCCCGACCGTCAGATTTCTGCGGATTTCAGGCTCGTCATCGATGATCAGGACTCGTTTTGTCACCTCGTATTCTCCTTAATCAGGGCAGTTACTTTGAGTGCTGTGGCAATTGTGATCTTTGAGACACCCAAGTCAAGCTGTCCGCGACGCCAAGGGCGGTCACCGTTAGACGCATGCAGCTTCGCCTTCGCATCTCCCAAACTGGACGTCGTCGGTTAGAATCGGCGTGTCGAAGCTTGAAGGCGCGCCTGCCGACTCGGCAAGGCAACCACTTGCGCGAGTTCTCTCGACGTGCTAGAATGCGCCGCCGACTGCAGTGAAATGGTCGGTGGTTTTGCGCACGACATGCGCAACATGCGGATTCCGGTTGTTGCTTACGCGGCTAGGCTTTATGCGTAAATCGCGTGGTGGCAGGCAATTACGGTTTCTGGGTTCGTATAACCCACAACCCGGATGTCGCAGGTTCGAGTCTCGCCCGACCAGCTCACCGAACGCCAACTGCGCGACTACCTTATGCACCTGCGTGATGTTCGCAAGGTGGCCAAGGGCACGTTCCGGGCACACTTCTTCGGCATCAAGTTCTTCTTCGTCAATACCCTGGGCTACGACTGGCCACTGCTGACCCAAAGAAAGTCCGCCAACCCAACCGCAAACGCCTTCCCGACGTTCGAAGCGATGCGGACTGCCGCCGCCTGATCACCGCGATCAAGAAGCCTATCTACCGCGGCTGTTTCGCCCTGATCTACGCCTGCGGTCTTCGGATCGGCGAAGCTGTCGTACTGCCCGTCGCCGCCGCGGATGTACGTGTGCCCGTACCGCCGCTTGGCCCCGAGCAGATAGGCCAAGACGTTGTACTCGAACCGGTTGGCCGGAAACGCCAGGATGCTGACGTCATATCGCCGCAGACGGAGCTTCAACGTCGTCCACAGCGAGCGCCAATAGCGATCACACTGGAAGTTGTGCTGCACGACTTCGTCGAAGATGCCGAGGTCTTCGAGCAGCTCGGCCGACTGCGGCCACAT
>JAFGQA010000505.1 GCA_016935885.1 Phycisphaerae bacterium
ATCCGCTGTTTTCCCCTTTACCACGGGCTGCTAAACTGTCATGCACCCGGTTCCAGACCGTCACTGACTCAATCAGGGCGGTCGAGGGCGAAGAAGCCCGAATCCGGGCCATATTCGGCTTGCGATCGAGCGCACGGGTTCTTGACAATACCGCCTTGATCCGTTATGGTATCCTCGTGTCACTGAGCCCAGTCTCTTCGCGGCCCGCGTGGAGTCTCTGGACGCGGCCGTGGGTGCGCCGGGTTCAGTGTTGAAGTCTTCGGCCGGACGTAGCGGGTAAAGGCCAAGGCGATCAGAAGAGAGGAAAGCAGGCGGCACGGCAGAACGCGGCCCCACCAAGCCCTGCATCCCATCGACGTGGCGGTCTCCGAGCTTCGCGGGCTCGCGAACGGGGCACCGTCTCTCGATCACTGCGTGATCCCGCCCCGATTAAGCGCACGCATCGAGGCAAACAGACATGAATGAACACCGCACGATTCGGCGCCGAGAACGTGCGAAACGCACTGTTAACGATCACAATCGGCGCGGTCGGAGGGCAAGCTCACCACCTCGTAGCACCGCCGCCACTGGCTGTGCCCACACCGGCGGGACGCCCCGGCCACAGCACGAATACACACGCAGGATGTACGTGCCACAGGTTTTGTCTGGTTCCCGCAGCGCGCACCCCGGTCGCATCGCGCTCGCGGAGGGCATTCGGGCCCTTGGAGGGCCTTCAAGTCGGCCAATGGTTTCTAATCGGTCCGAGGTTTTATGAGGAGGCTGTCTCATGACAAGAACAAGAAGACTCAGAACGCTAGCCACGATCGCGATAGTGGCGGCTGTCTGCATCGGTTTGCCGGCATCCGTCTCTGCGATCCCACCGAGTCCTGCCAATGACGATCCCGCCAACGCCCAGGATCTCGGCGCGACGCTTCCGGTCGTCATCTATGGCACAACGGTCCTCGCCGCCAACGACATCAACGATTCCGGCGGGGCGCTTCCGACCATCAACAGCTACATGGACGGGCCGGACGTCTTCTACAAGATCACACCGGCCAACACTGCGACTTACCGCTTCCAGTTGGCGCCGTGGCATCACGCGCCCCTCCGCTCGTCAGATCGCCAGTTTGTCATCTACGTCTTCGAGGACCTCGGCGGCGGCAGCTACACTTTCGTGGATGGTGTCCGGGCGCCCGGCTCGGCACGACCGGTCAACCTGGACGTCACCCTGACGTCAGGCACCGAGTACAAGATCGGGATTGACCACGACAGCGCTACGCACGACAACTTCCCATTCACGTTGATCGTCGACGAACTGGTCCTGACCAACCCAGACGATT
Source organism: Phycisphaerae bacterium (assembly GCA_016935885.1). Next base: position 1,320 of record JAFGQA010000505.1, read on the forward strand.
GCATGTCTGCGATCACGTTGCCCAGCGCGTTGCCCGTCCTCGTGCTCAACGACATCGACGGCGCGGCCAACGACTTCGCGTTCGAGCAGGACGGCGGCCGGTGTGCCGTCTCGGGCAGTACGCCCACGACCGGCCCCGGCATCGATCACGTGTACGTCTTCACACCGGCGGCCGATGGCGACTATGCCATCGAGCTGATCTATAGTGGGTTTCCCGGAGTTATCTACGTCGACGACTCCTGTCCCCCGTTCTTCCTCGACGGTTGCTTGGGTGCATCGAATCACAGCACCAGCGGCACAAGTGGCGGCAAGCACGAACTCGTGGTCGTCAGTCTCCTCGCCGGCAATCCGTATTACATCTACGTGGACGACGATAGCACGAGCTACAACAGCGGGCCCTACGCGCTGATCATCGACGATGCATTCAACTACGAGATCAACGAGATCGAGCCGAACGACACCGCCCTCCAAGCGACGCCGATCACGACGCCGCTGAACGGCGGACAACTCGTCGGCCCCGAGGATGAAGACTGGTACGCGGTCACGGGGTTGACCGGCGACCGCGTCTACACCTGGGTCAACAACGGTGGTTCGAGCAACAGCACGCTCGATACGGATGTCGGCTTCTACGCGACCGACGGCGCCACGCTTATCGAGTTTGATGATGAGGACGGTGATGGGGCCAACGCGCCCATCGAAGACCTTTACTACATCTACTCCACGACCTCGCCGGTCATCGCCGGGGCGCGGATGACAGCGGACGGCACGCACTACTTCCGCGTGACGGACCAGAGCGCGACGGGCACGGTGCACCGCTATCGCTTCCACACGGGTCTGGAGCCGGCCACCCGTGCGCCGTTGGCCGAGTGCGAACCGAACGACACACTCGCCGCCGCCGACTCCACCGGCAAGCAATACTATGCCGGTGTCGTCAGCACAGAGAACGACGTGGATTCGTTCGCCTTCGATGCCACTGTTGGTGATCGCGTCTTCGTCGCCCTGGACGGCGATCCGGAGCGAGACGGCACCGGCTCCACGGCACCCAGCAGCGACCCCAATGTCATCGCAGCAAAGCTGGTGATATCGGATCCAGCCGGCGACATCCTGATCAGCGACATCAGTGATTCGAACTCGATCCAGTCAGCGCCTGATTATCCCGCCCAGGGCGGTTTCTTCATTGCCCGAACCACTGGGCGCCATTATGTCCAGGTCTCTCGCGGCGACATATCACAGTACGGGCCTGACCGGACGTATGAGCTGGCCATCTTCATCGACGAGCAGGCAGGCGGTATCACCACCGAAGACCTCGATCCGGTCGTAACCCTCACCCCGGATTACCCCAACGACAAGATCGCCGGCGAGGCCACAGACGCGGACAGCGGCATCTGTGATGTGTCCCTCTTCGCCGACACGAACCTCCAGATCACCAATCTGAGTGGCATGCCCGGCAGCCCGGTCACGTTCGATATCGAACTGATCAACCCGGCAGAGAGCGGCTGGGGCAAGCTCCTCGTGACCGACTGCGCCGGCAACACCACCTGCATGATCGCCAGCATCGACGTGGACGCCCCGGTTTGCGACGGCGTCAACTTCTCGAACCGGTCGCCCGTCAGCCTGCACGACCCGATTCACGTGCCAGACAACCAGCCGTCCGGCCCCGGGATCGACGGCACAATCGACATCGCCGAGTCCGGCATCATCACTGACGTCAACGTCACGATCACGGTCGAAACGATCTACGTGACGGATATCGACGCCTGGCTTGAGAGCCCGACGGGAACACGTGTGGAACTCATTACCGACCGCGGCAGCAGCTTGGCGTGGGACATCACCGACGCCACGTTTGACGACGACGCCGACTCGATCATGTCCACATCGAGCGGCGATGCCCCGTATACAGGCACATGGCTGCCGGAAGACCCAGCAGGACTGGCGCAGCTTAACGGCGAGGACGCCCTGGGCACCTGGAAGCTGAACGTGGTAGACGACTCGAGCAGCGGCAGCGGCGGCTCCAGACTGGTGCGATGGTCGCTCGACGTTGACGCGGGATTCGCTGGTCCCGAGACATTCGCCGGGACGGCCAGCGATGGAGAAGGAATCGAGTCGATCGTGCTGTCGGGCGCGACCAACGTGCAACTCAACCTGCCGCCCGACTTCGCACCGGGTGACCTGGCGGTCGAGTACACCGTGACGCTGCTCGATACGTCCGCCAATGGATCCGGCACGGTGACGGTCACCGACCTCCAGCAGAACACCTGCCAAAGCATCGTGGCTCTCAACGGCCTGGCGGACGGTACGGGGCCGGCGAACTCCGGCGCCGTGACAACCGATCTGACGTTCGGAGCGGAGGTTCAGGCAGACGTGCCCACCGACGATCCGGCCGGCGTGGTCTCGTCTGTGATCATCCCCGATTCCATGTTGGTCGGCGAAGTGGAAGCAAGTGTCACCATCGACACCGACAACGTCGGCCGCATCACCTCGACCCTCTCCCATGGCGGTGCGTTCGCTTCGCTGCTCAACCGCACCGGGATGGACGAGCGATACTCCGTTGGTCTGACGAAGGACAACATCGAGATCACGCTCGATGACGACGCCCCGGCGGCAGACGACGCACACCTCGAGCCCGCCCTGGGCTCGATCGAGTTCCTCGGCCTCCACCAGCCAGACGGGCGTGGGGAATACCTGCTGAATGGCATCAACACCGACAATCGCGACAACATGCTGTTTGCCCTTGCGGGTGTGGACTCGGCCGGCCAGTGGGATCTATACGTCGCCGATGTTCGGCTGGGTTTTGCCTCCAGCAACGAGACGATATTCCGGCGCTGGTCGGCGACGATCAAGAATCCGTGCGGGCCCGATCGATATGTCGGCACAGCGATGGACCTCTACCCCGGCACGGGCATCTGCTCGATCGCGCTGGCGGGGGGAGCGACGAACCTCGCGGTTGACGCGTCGTTCACGCCGGGCGACGAAATCGTCGACTACGTTGTGACGCTCGTGGACCCGTCGCAGCCTGGCAGCGGCACGTTGGAGATCACCGACTGCGCAACCAACGTCACGACGGTGCCGATCAACTTGACGGCGGCCGGCGACGACGAAAGCCCGCCCGTCGCCACGGGTGCGGTGAACCCCGCGACCCACGAATTCGAGGGCTCGGCCACGGACAACGGGGCCGGCGACACCGGGATCGACAGCGTGGAGCTGTTGCCGTACGCGGACAACCTCGGGATCGTTTCGGTCACGCCCGATCCGCCGGGCGGCGCGGGCAGCGTCAGCTTCGTGGTCGGGCTGGTGGATCCGATGGCCAATGGTCGCGGCTACGTACGGGTGACCGACGGCTGCGGCCTGCGCGGGCACGCCTTGGTGGAGATCGATGGCCTTGGGCCGGTCTGCACCGGCTGGGTCGGCAACACGAAGCGATACCTGAGCACGGATTTGCCGCAGGACCTCCCGGACAACAACACGGCCGGCGTCTCGTCGAGCATCGTCGTGCCCGACATCGACACCGTCGAGGACGTGAACATCACGTTCAACATCCTGCACCCCAACGCGATGGATATTGACATGACGATGACGAGCCCGACGTTCATCGACCTGTTCTCGGATCGCGGCAGCACGGGGAATGACTTCATCGACGTGACGCTCGACGACGAGGCCGCGGAGGTGATCCCGAGTTCGTATTCTGCGGCGCCGTTCACCGGGTCGTGGCAGCCGGAGAGTGGATCGCTGTCCGCGCTGGACGGCGTGCCGGCAGTCGGAACGTATACGCTCAAGGTCGTCGACGACGCCACCAACTACACCGGCTCGTTCGAGAGCTGGTCATTGACCATCGAGTCGTCCACGTTCCCCGAGCGCTTCGACGGTCGGGCGGAAGACGGCGAGGCACACGACGCTGGAATCTGCACCATCGAACTGCTGCCGGGCGCCACCAATGTCACGCTGATCGTCGATCCGTTCGATCCCGGTGCCGCCATCGTGCGATACTCCGTTGACCTCGACAACACGGCGGTGGATGGCGCAGGCACCGTGCGCGTGACCGACTGCGTGGGCAACACCTGCGAGATGCCGGTCTCGCTCCGGGCTCCATGCGACTGGGCAGACCTGAACCAGAACGGAGACATCGGCTACGCGGACTACCAGATCTTCCTGGCGGCCTTTGGCCACAGTGCCGGTGATCCGGAATACGACATGTATCCGGCGGCCGACCACAACGGTGACGGCATCGTCACGGGAATCGACTACCAGATGTGGCTGCTGTGCTACCGTGAATTCGTTGGGGATCCGGGCGCCCCGCCACCGAGTGCGGATCTGGGAGGCAAGAAGCCTGGGAATGCGTCCGGTGGGACGTTGCCGGTGGAAGCCGGACCTCCCATGCAGGTTCGCCCATAAGTGATGATACGGTGTTGGCATTCGCCGGTGGTAGAATCGCCACCGGCGAATGCCCCCAGCATGATGAAACGCACGCGTGCGGCTGCCTGGCGTTCGCTGTCAAGACGACAGGCCTGCGTCCAGGCACGACGGCGTCCGTGACGCTCCCGGCGGTGTTCGATTCTAGATGCCACGGGCGGCTTGCCCGCCCGGGCGGCCTCTCTGGTGGATGCGTGGGGCACACACTGGCAGACAAGCTGCTAGTGGAGCTCGCCTGAACCGTCACGGACCCGTTGCGACGTGGTCCCCAACATCCCTCGCGGTCCCGGGTGCCGAGCACTGATCTCGCCCAACTGCGAGAACTGGCCGCTGGACTGGCCCCCGCCACGGCAACGACGCGACCCCACCACGCCACATTGGCGGTGCTACGCAGTTCCCAAGGCGCAATCTAAACCCAGCCACAACAATTAGTTATGCTCCTTGGTGTCCCTCGTCGCATCACGCGGCCCGGCCACGACTCGCACGTTCACCGGGCAATCCAGAAAAACCTGACCCGACGCCGAACCACACGCCGTCGGGCTCGTACGTATCAGCAGAAACAACATCTTCCTCCTTTGCGGTGACATTTGCGGCAGGGGCGGCGATCGCGACGGAAGGCGATCGCTGCCCCTTCAAGTTTGATCGACAGCCACTACGGGCCCAGATCGGCACCACGCCACCGAGATCGACCCTACCGGTGGTTGACTTCGACCCTGCCAGCGTTAACGATCAACCCATCGGACCATCGTGGAGGGCACAGCATGAAGTCCTACCGCAAGGAACTCTGGTTCACCGCCAAGACCCGTCGGGCCTACTTCAACATCACACCCCAGGTCGAGGACGCCCTGGCAGAAAGCGGCGTGACAGAGGGCCTCTGTCTGCTCAACGCCATGCACATCACGGCCAGCGTGTTCATCAACGACGACGAGCGCGGCCTGCACGATGACTTCGAGCGGTTCCTCGAAGGACTCGCCCCCCACGAGCCGGTCAGCCAATACCGCCACAACGACACCGGCGAGGATAACGCCGACGCCCACCTGAAGCGCACCATCATGGGTCGCGAGGTTGTCGTCGCAGTGACGGACGGCAAGCTCGACTTCGGCCCCTGGGAGCAGATCTTCTACGGCGAATTCGACGGCCGACGCAAGAAGCGCGTGCTGGTCAAGATCATCGGCGAGTAGTGATCCGACACTGGCCAACTGGTCTGTGCCACGGGCAGCTTGACTGCGTATGTGTTCAGCGTGGTGGCATGGGTAAGCGGAGCCGCCAGCGGCGGCGGAGCTTACCCGTGAGCATCCGTTCGAACCAGTTCTCACGGGTGAGGCGCTGCGCGAAAACAACATGATCGATTGCGCCGCTTGGCTAGCCTGCCGGCTTGCCGTTTGGCGGACCTGCCCGCGGGCAGGCGGGTCTACCGTTTAAGTTGTTTCTGCGCGGCTCCTAACGAGCGACCCGAGAATCGCCAAAGAGCCGCGGGCTTCAGCCCGCGCGACCGTCGGAGAGTAAGAAAAACCGCATTTCCCGGAACCGGCCGCCTCCTGATGGCTTATTCTTAGGTGTGGACTTCGTGTCGCTGCGTTGGAGGCTGGAATGAGCCTGGTGCAACTGCAAGTGGGCATGAGCAAAGCCGGCTGGTCGCCTGCGGAGAATGAAGCGGTCCTCGTCGAGCGTGCCAAGCGCGACCGCGAGGCCTTCACCATCCTGTACCGCCGACACTACCGACTTCTGTCGGACTACGTCTTCCGTCGCACCGGCGACGTACACGCGACGGAAGACCTGGTGTCGGACGTGTTCCTGACCGCCTTACGGACGCTGCCGCGTTATCGGTGCCGAGGCGTCCCCGTGCGGTTCTGGCTGCTCCGGATCGCGACCAACGCCGTCAACCGCTGGGCCCGACGGCGACGCCACCGCGCCGCCGCGACGTTGCAGACCGGCCAGCTTGAAGACATCGCCGCGCCCGCGCCGTCCACGACCGGCGGAATCGATCATCAGCGCGCCCGTCGGGCCCTGTTGTCGCTTTCGCCGAAGCATCAAGCCGTTCTGTCGCTGCGTTACTTCGAGGACTTGGCCGTCAAGGAGGTCGCCGCAGTCATCGGGTGCCGCGTCGGGACGGTGAAATCGAGACTCGCGCGAGCGCGAGACGCCCTCCGCGAGGAACTCAACAGTGGGAGCTGATCCAGTAGGGTCCGCCGCGCGGACCAAGCTACCGGACAAACGGAGGTAGTACCGTGCCATACGAACAGGATCCTGTCGATCAGGCGATCAAGTCTCTCAGGAGCCAAGCCTGGCCAGGAGAGAGTCACAACATCGAATTAGAGGAAAGACTCATGCGAGAATCCCAATCGAATTGTTCTGTTTCAAGACTGGGCCGGCATCGTGTGTTGGCCGCGGCGTTGGCCGTCCTCGTGCTCGGCAGCGTTGGCTTCGCCGCCGCCGGCGGCGTGGACATGGTCAAGAACTGGCTGTTGAGGGTCGAGATCAACGGACAGGTCACCGAGGTGCAACTCGACGAGAATGGAGAGAAGACCTTCACCATCAACACCGACGACGGGGGCACTGCCACCGTTGACATCAAGAAAGCCGTTTCGCCCGACGAGGGCGAGATGACGCGGGTCAGGATCACAAAGACGAACGATCTCGCCGGAGATGAGCGCCGGGCCGAGTGGGTCACCAAGGTTCGAGTGGGCGATGAACAGCAAATCGGAATAGACCCCGAGAAGCCCGATCTCACCCTCGCAGACCTCGGCGGCGCCCAGCCCATTAAGAAGTGGGCTGGCGAGGACGGTCTGGTCAGCGAACTGTACATCCTGCCAGACGAGCAGGGCCAAGGCTCGCGGGTCCTCATCGTCACCACCAACGAGGATGGCGAGGCTCACGTGCGTCTTGTCGCCACGACGCCGCGCCCCTTGCTCCTTGACGGTTTCGAGCCAGACGTCCAGGTGAACGACGACGGCCTGGTGACCATCACCCTCGAGAACGGCCAAGGCCAAGTCCAGGTCATCAAGGCCCGAGCGAAACGCCCGGGACCCGGTGACGCGATACCGGACGGGCTCAAGTTGGAAACGCCCGACGGCGAGATCAAGGTCCGCGTCCAAGAAGCGGACCGAGGCGATTAGCTTCAGCAGCCTGTCCCCGATCTTGCCTCGTCAGGAGGGGATGTGCATTCTGAGGAACAAGCACAGGCAATCGCCCGTGAGCACGACTTGCTCGCGGGCATTTGCCATTTCCTGAACGCTGGGGCTCGCATCCTGTCTGCCCCTGAATGTCAGGGGCGATCCTCGATCCGGTCGAAGCCGCCACGACGACGCACGGCAACGCACGACTACTGCTCGTGTACGAACCGTTCGATCTCGATCTGATCGCCAACGCCGAAATCGGCGATCCAGGCGTCCTTGCCTTCGGCGAGGTCGGCAGCGAAAGGCCCGAGGTCCGCGTCGCCAATTAGTTGGAACTTGCGATTATCCATCGAAGTGATCTGCACGCCGTGCGTCAGGTCCTCGGTCACCAGGCACATGCCGGCCATGTTGAACGCGTACAGAATGTACGTATCGGTGGCTAGCGTCCGCGCGGCGCAATCGACCGCCTTGGGCTTGATCCGTCCGGTGAACACATCCGAACCGCTGACGTGGAGCTTCAGCAACGTTCCCGCCCCGGCGGCACTGGCGATCGTATAGATCGACGCGTGTTCGTCATTGAAAATGCGCACCGCAAGTCCCGCTAGCGAGCTTGCGTCGACCGGAGAATCGCCGATATCGACGGTGATTGCCTTCTGGCCGTAATCCACGGCGATGACTTGCCCCGTGATCGTTTGCGGAACAGCGGCCGTGTGGCCCGGTTGCGTCCCAGTCACCCACGAGCCGCCTGCGGCGAACGCCTGGATCCAATGCCCGCCTTCCACGCTCACGACAGCCACGGCGGCGTCGGAAGAAATCTCGGGCGTCATCGAATAGCTGCTTCCAGCCTCCGGTGCCACGGCGATGACGTCGACCGTGTCCCCCCGGCGCACCGACAAAACCACGACCTTGTCGCAGCCGGACCCAAGCGACCGGTCATCGTTTACCACAATCTGATCTATGAACGGCCCACTGGCCGGTTCCCAGACGGTGACAAACGTGTTGCCCGCAGGATCGCCGGATCGCCGCAGCAGCATGTACTTGAGGATCGTGGGAATCTTCAGCGTTGGCGACACGCGGGCGTCTGCCACGACCAACTCCTGCCCAGGGTGCGGCACGACGTGCACGCGAAGCTGTGCCGACGGTTCCCCCGCCAGGTCCCATTGTCCCGTCACGACCACATCCGGCGTGATGCTCTGCCAGTTGAACAGGTGTTGATACCCGCTGCCGTCATAAGGGTAATAGGACCCGCTGTAACCGGGGGCTCCGAGAACCGGGTCGTCATACAGCTCGCCATAGGACACATCGGGACCGGCGAGAGTGCCCTCCGTCACAGGCGGGGGCAGTAGTCCGGCTCCCGCCAGGCTGAATTCGCCCTCTTGACCATGTATGCTGAGTACGTGGCTCTCGCCGCCCTGCACCCGGAAGACGTCAACCAGATAGGCGTTCTCGTTTCCCACGTTGACCAGGACCAGCGTGCGACGGTAGGTCGTTGCCTGTTCGTAGGACCCGGCGCCGTCGACATCAACCACCTGGACGGCGGGGCTGTTGTGGAACCGCAGCACTTTGCCCGATACGTTGCCGCGCTGCTTGCTTTCATCAACCATGACGGTGTTATGGCTGATCGTATTGTGCGTCCAACTGAAGATGCCCGGCACAAAGTCGTTCATGAAGTCGGGATAGCCCAGGTCGGGCGAGAGCCGGCGGTCGTGGCCGAACAACTCGATGCTGAGGCGGTCGTAGTGGCCGTGCACGCCGCGGATGCCATAGTACAGACTGACCGCGGTGGAATCGTTCTCGTTGTTGAGGATGGTCATGCCGTAACCGTCAAGGACACGACTGGGGAGCTGCGACGCATACAGGCCTGCGTCTTGACTTGCCTCGTCGGCGAGCGGCTCCTCAACCAACGCCTCGAAGGTGGTGTACTGGCTTCCGCTCAGCCCGCCTTGCTTCCCGAGTGCCCAGGCATAGCTCGGCCGTTGCAGGTGGCGATAGGCGGCCCTGTACGAGGCCTTGGCCGGCAACGTCCAGTTCGAGGTGATGGAGCCCGAGTCCCCGTTGGCGGGCGTGAACTGGCCGTTGCACAGGAGCTTGAGCGGCGCATGGAACATCAGCGGAAACTTGCGATGCTGATACAGGTCGCACCCGCCTTTGGCGATCACTTCGGCAGCCGTGTTCAAGGCGTTGACCCAATCCGCGCAATAGCACGGCGAGGTCTCGAACGGCATCCCATCTTTGAACACGAGATTATAAAGCGCGTAGTTGAAGCCTTCGTGGCAACGAGCTCCGCCGGTATGGGTAAAGATGCCGTCGAGCAATTCCTCGGTCGGCCCCTGCTGGCGCACAACGGCGGCGTGGGCCAAGGCGCTTTGGTGCAGGCCGAAGTTGCCGACGATCTGATAGCGGGCGACGGCGTCGATGCCCTCCTCGAGCAGATTGGCCTCGATGTTGGCACGGATCTGCTGCGGCGACCTCCATGGCAACGATATCGGCGCGTCACCTACGAGGGCATCGAACGCCAGATCGTACGCGACGGCCAAATCGCGCAGCACCAACGTCTCCGCGATGTGGTTCAGGATCTTGCCCTGGTACGCTCCCCCGGTGAGTTCGGAGTACCGCGACTGTTGGCTGTAGTCCATTTCAGGATAGACCGTCGCAATCCGGTCCAGCATGACGATGGCCTTCCTGGCGTAGACCGGATCGCCGGTCATGGCATACGCCAGACTGAGCAACTTGACGGCCGGGAGCCAGATCTCCTTCCAATGCTCGTGGCACGCGTGGGCGACAAACCAGTATTTCTCGCCATCCGGCGCGACCCATCCGCGACCGTCGTCGGCGTAGGGGCCGGTCAGCAAACTCCTATCCTGCATCCCACTCGCGAGGTAGGCGCCAAAGTCGTTACTGGGGTATTGTTCGCCGCCGACCGGACACGTGATCGTGAAGGGAGCTTCGCGGTCCAGCACCCACGGGTACCGCCCATGCTGGTAGATGGCAGTGCCGTGGATCGGACACCCCTTGGCGGAGACGTTGAACGCCCGCGGCACGCGCGAGTCCGGCAGAAGCCAATACAGTTGCTCATCAGGAATCTCAATCCAGTTGGCAGCCTTCTGAACGACCTTCCTCTTAAGGGCAATCGCCAGCGCATCGGTGTCGCAGAGCTGCCGGACGCGGAAGATCTGGTCATCGGTGAACAGCGCCCGCGCAGTCTTCAGCGGCCATTGCGGCTCGCGTCCACCGACCGGGAAAGCCAGCAAAACCGTGCGATCGCGTTCTGAGGGAACCGGCTCGCCGGAATCGTCAGGCAAAGGTATCCCGGTGGCGATTCTCTCCGTGCCTTCAGGCCCGGGTGGCGTCTCTCCTGCGGACGTGTCGTCGTGCTCGTCTTCGCCGGCGTCGGAATCGGCCGCGTCATCAACCTCGGACTCACCACGGGCATCGTCGTCAGGGGCGTCGCGTTCGGCTGCAACGGCGTCCTGGGACACGTTCAGCGCCTGCTTCGTCGGCGTACCGGGCCTCGCCGAAGCACCGGCCATGAGGCCGTTGGTCTCGCCTTCGGCGCCGGTAACGCCCGAGTCTGTGACCTCGCCCGTGCGGCCTTTGTATTCGGGACCGGATGGCTCCCGCTCCTCCGAGGCGGCGGTCTCGATGTTCTCGGGCGCGAGTTTGGTGCCGCACCCAGCCATGCCGTTCGCAACAAGCGCAACCACGGCCAATACGAACAGTAGGGAATCGCGCGATCGGTGAACCACAGATGGAGGCGTGTCTGGGGACTCACCGGGCTGATCCGCCTCGGGGACCGTGCAGACCGTATCTGACATTCTTCTCTCCAGAAGGACCAGACCTCCCATCTTTACATACGATTCCCTGGGAATGGGGGCAAGGAGAAAGCTCGACGATTGTGCGGGCCCGGGCAAACCGGGTACGGGGATGGCGATCGTGCGGCGCCTGCGGCACCGCCGCCGAAGGTCGTCGCGACACAGGCGGGGTGCCTGTACCACAGCTTCGGCGTGGGCGCCAAGCCGACGCCGATGGAGGCCCAGACATGGCAGCACCTCCGCAGGATGTGATCTGCCGCGCCAAGGGCTATCGCCACAGGACAACCGTCTAGACAGGCCGGACGCCGCCCATCTGTTCGTTCCCCAATGTGTACAGCCGCCCGACGGTCGCGTCCTCGTTCACGTGCGACGCCACCACCTCGCCGACGAAGATGAAATGATCGCCGGTCTCGTGCTCGGACACCAACTTGCACTCGAAGTTGGCCACGGCATCGGCGAGCACGACGCAATCGATCCGCGCCGCAGGCTGCGTCTTCGTGCCGCACTCGGCCAGCTTGTCCATATCGCGCCCGGACTTGGTGCCGTGAAAGACCACGTCGTCGACCATCGCTGACGAGGGAAGCGAGATGACGAATTCCCTCGCGTGCCGGACCACCTCCAGCGAGTGCCGCGTCTTCCCGATCGAGATGGCCATCAGCGGCGGCTCGTGCGACGTCATCATCGTCCAGCTCACGGAGATCGGGTTGCATTTGCCCTCGGCGTCCTTGGCGATGACGATGGCTACCTGCTCCGGAAACATCCTCTCGCGGGCATCTTCATACCTTGCTTTGATCTGCATCGTTTGCTCCAAAAGCTGCTGCCCCCACTTCTCTCTGCTCCCACGGTTCTCCTCGTGATGCTACGGTTCCCCGCTACCGGCATAGATCGCCCCATCGCTGGTCTCGCAGACAAGACGCAGCGACAGATACTGTTGCAGTTTATCCGGTGGGGGGCCTTGTGTCGCCAGGCCACCCGCTTGAACCAAACAATCATCGCCCCGTTCGACAGCGATTCCTGCAGTTCCCGTAGCACCACGTGGGCCTGCGTACCGGCCGGCGGGGATGGGTCGATGTACTTCGGCAGCCATAAGGAGTTTCGATTCGCGAGGATGTAGATCGCGTCCGCGGCGTTTGAGTAAGCGACCGTCAAGAAATAACATACACTATATGCCTTGCGGACGAATGGTGTAGTTCCAATCGCCGTGGAACGTGTCTGGCGTGAG
>JAFGQA010000058.1 GCA_016935885.1 Phycisphaerae bacterium
AGGGAAAACAGCGGTTCGGAAACGCCGTTCCTGACCGTGAAAACCACCGGCGAGAAGCCGGTGCCACAGTTTTGCCACGGGCTGCTAAGTGAGTGCTCGCAACCGGGAAAGGGCCGGTGTGCCATAGGCAACTCCCTGGCAACTGCAAAACGCCTGAATGGAATGCCAAATTGACAGTCTACGGGCCGTTGATCTGTGATGGGCTGCCACTCCGGTCGCTTCGGCGATGGAGGTCTCGGAAGCCCCACAGAAACCGCGTGCCGGCGGAGGATGTAACCTCCTTTTCAGACCGCACTTACTGAATCTCGCTCGGTCGGACATCATTCTCTGGTCGGTGGCACGGGGCTTGCCCACACGTCTTGCCGTGCAGAGCGCGACGTCCGCGCCGTGGAACTGGTTTGCGATGTTCTCGGGGTGGCGATGAAGCAGCCCGGCAAAGTCAACCTCATGATTGCACAGGCGGCGGAGAACACCTGGGCTACTGGCTTGGCAAACTTGCTCTCCCGGTTGCCCGTCGATCTGCACTGGTCGCGCACGGACACCGAGGCAATACGCCTGGTCGCGTCCCGGAGCATGCACGCCGCAGTGGTGGACGACGAGTTGCCCGGCGCCGGCGGGCTGGACGTCCTTCGGCGGATTCGCCTCCTCGGCCTGGACATGCCATGTCTGTTGGTGTGCAACCAGCCCGATGCGCGGCTCCTGCGGCAAGCGTTGGAGTTGGACGTCTTCAGCGTCGTGCAGGCCGAGGCGAACGCAAACTGGCTCGGGCCGATGGTGCTCAAGGTCGTGCGACGCGTGTGTCAGCCCGACTGGCCCGTCGGCGGCGGGATGAGGCGGCACTGTGGTCCTGCCGCTCCCGACGGGTCCGAACGCCAGGCCGAGCACGACGGTGCCAGACATTGGGAGAACCGTTACGGGTACGGGTAAAACTGACAAGATCGTTGGAGAACAGGCAACAACAGAAGGAGTCGCATAATGGCGGTCACAAAGATGAAGATTCGGCCCCTGGGAGACAAAGTGCTCGTCAAGCGGATCGAGGCCGAGGCCATGACGGCGGGTGGAATCGTCCTGCCCGAATCGGCCAAGGAGAAACCAAAGCGAGGTCGTGTCCAGGCGGTCGGCGATGGCAAGCTCCTGGACACCGGTGAGCGCGGCAAGCTCCAGGTCAAGAAGAACGACGAGGTCCTCTTCACCAGCTATGCCGGCACCGAAATCAAGGTCGACGGCGAAGAACTCCTCATCATGGACGAGTCCGACATCCTCGCCATCCTTGAATGAGACTTCAATAAGTCAGGGTTGCATGCACTCCGAGCTCTTCGAAGCCGCGATCGACGAGGCCATCAAGTTTGGACCGGCCGCCAGGCTTGTGCTGACGTTCCCCGGCAACGAGGACGCCATGCACATGCACCCACTGGCCTACAACAGGATTGGGACGGCCGGCTTTCGGATCGAGGTTCGCGTCTCCAGCTTCGACGACGCGGAGGTGGTCGACGACGTCATCTTCGTGGATGCCGCCTCAATCGAGACCGTGGAGTTGCAGGTTAAGCAGAAGGGCAGCGTTTGGCAGGACGAGCCTTATCAGGGTATCGGCGACGAGGACGACTAGCCTACAGAGGTTTGAAGAAGGCAAGATAGCCAACCACACTGGAGAAACAGATCATGGCAGCAAAGAAGATCGCGTTTGATATGGAAGCCCGCGAGGCCATTCGCAGCGGCGTCAGCCAGCTCGCGAGGGCGGTAAAGGTGACGCTCGGTCCGTGCGGCCGAAACGTCGTGCTCGAGAAATCGTTCGGTTCCCCCACGGTCACCAAGGACGGCGTTACCGTCGCCAAGGAGATCGAACTCGAAGAGCCGTATGAGGACATGGGCGCCCAGATGGTCAAGGAGGTCGCGAGCAAGACGTCCAACGATGCCGGTGACGGCACGACCACCGCCACCATCTACGCCGAGGCCATCTTCACCGAAGGGCTCAAGAACCTTGCAGCCGGCGCGAACGCCATGGAGCTGAAGCGCGGCATCGACATGGGCGTGGCCGCGATCGTCGCCGAGTACGAGCGGATGAGCCGGCCGGTCAAGGAGTCGAAGCAGATCGCCCAGGTCGGTACCTGCGCGGCAAACCAGGACGCGGAGATCGGCAAGAAGATCGCCGAGGCCATGGACAAGGTGGGCAAGGACGGCGTCATCACCGTCGAGGAGGGCCAGTCCATCGATACCACCGTGGAGTTGGTCGAGGGGATGCAATTCGACAAGGGTTATATCTCACCCCACTTCATCAACAATCCGGAGGACATGGAGGTCAACCTCGACAAGGCCTACATCCTGATCCACGAGAAGAAGATCTCCGCGATCAAGGATCTGATCCCGCTCCTGGAGAAGTGTGCCAAGGCGGGCAAGCCGCTCCTGATCATCGCCGAGGACATCGAAGGCGAGGCCCTGGCGACACTGGTCGTCAACAAGCTCCGTGGCACGCTCCAGTGCGCCGCCGTCAAGGCCCCCGGCTTTGGCGACCGCCGCAAGGCCATGCTCGAGGACATCGCCGTCATGACCGGCGGGACGGCCATCTTCGAAGATCTCGGCATCACGCTCGAGAGCATCGACACCAAGGATCTCGGCCAGGCCAAGCGTATTGTCATCGACAAGGACAACACGACGATCATCCAGGGCGCTGGCACGACGGCCGCCATCAAGGGTCGGATCGAGCAAATCAAGAACGAAATCGACAAGACGACCAGCGATTACGACCGAGAGAAGCTCGAGGAGCGTTTGGCCAAGCTATCCGGCGGCGTGGCCCAGATCCAGGTCGGCGCGGCCACCGAGGTCGAGATGAAGGAGAAAAAGGCCCGTGTCGAAGACGCCCTGCACGCCTGTCGCGCCGCGGTGGAAGAAGGCGTCCTTCCAGGCGGTGGCGTACCGCCGCTTCGGGCCTTGGCCGCGGTCCTCGACAAGGAGGAGAAGAAGCTCCGCGGCGACCAGAAGACCGGCGTGGACATCGTCCGCCGCGCCCTGCGAGCCCCGATCAAGGTCCTCGCCGAGAACGCGGGCATCGACGGTTCGATCGTAGCGCAGAAGGTCTTCGAGTCCAAGGATGTCAACTTCGGCTACAACGCCCTGACGGGCCAGTACGGCGACATGATCGAGATGGGCGTCTTGGTTCCGACGAAGGTCGAGCGCATCGCGCTCCAAAACGCAGCCTCCGTCGCCGGCCTGCTGCTGACCACCGACGCCATCGTCAGCGAGATCAAGGAGAAGAAGGAGACGCCGATGCCCGGCGGCGGTGGAATGGGCATGTAGAAGCGACCTGCCCAGGATGAACAAGGGCCCGCGGGTTTCGACCCGTGGGCCCCCAGCCGCGCGGCCCCCGTCGCGAACTCCTGTTTCAGCACGTCGGTGATTAGCGACGCCGGCGGATCGGCAGCAAGCCGCCGAGAATCCCTTCTCGGCCCTTGTTCCTTACAGGGTAAGAACCCCTGTTGAAGATGGGTGCGAGAAGGAATTCTCGCACCAGCGGCAAGCAGTTCACGCTTGCCTGCGACTGTGGCACGGGCGCCAACGCCCGTGAATCCACCGCCTTTGGCTGCGGTGCCACAGGTGCATCCAACCGTGAAGTGCTTTAGCCGCGCTGCTCGCTGAGCCGGACGTTGTTACCTCGCTGGGCCGAGAATCCTTTCTCGGCCCGTCTTCCTCACAGGAAAGAACTCCTGTTGAAGATGGGTGCGAGAAGGAATTCTCGCACCAGCAGCAGCGGCTGTTCCCAGTGTAGCCATGCGTAAGCGCCCTCAGATCAACCAAATTCTCAAGTGGAGTGGCGTGTTCCTTTGCGTCCTGATCCTAGTCATGATGGCAGCTACGTTGAAGTGGAAAATCTATTACGTCATGGAGAAATCCGCGTTTTCTCTCGCCGTTGGAGGGATCGGATTCGGTGATTGGAGTATGGAACCAGCACACTTGCAGGAGGCTCTTGAGGAACTGCTGCATCCACCTGGCTGGAAAGCCGTTCCTATGCCGTGGAGGGCGATGAGACTGGAGATTCCGTATTTCTTTCGGTGGCCACGCGTCGAACCAGGAGGCCTGGCATTACCCCTCTGGCTGCCCTTTGCGATTGTGGCGATACCGACCGCTTTTATGTTTTGGCGTGACCGCCGCAGACATCCTGCTCACCACTGCCGCTCCTGTGGCTACAACCTCACGGGTAACGTCAGTGGCGTTTGTGCCGAATGTGGCACGCCCATCCCCAAGGACAGCAAGAAGCCCGAGCCGATTGATCCGCTTCAGCGCGATTGATATCCTCAATCCGTCATGGGCGCGTATCGACGCGGTTGTGCTCGCGGCGGGAGAATCTTCCTGATGCTGGTGACAATCGCTGCGCCGAGAGTTCTCTCTCGGCCCTTGTTCCTCACAGGGTAAGAACCCCTGTTGAAGATGGGTGCGAGAAGGGATTCTCGCACCAGTGGATCGAGCTACCTGTTCCCGGCGCTGAAAGCCACTGCCTGCGAACGTCCGACTCGGCCTGATGCTACGACGTAGGTTCCGGTTCGTC
>JAFGQA010000506.1 GCA_016935885.1 Phycisphaerae bacterium
CACGTGAAAGACCACATCGAAGAGGCCCGCAGGAAAGAGGGCGGACTCGATCCGGCCATGTTGTCCTACCTTCTGGACCGGGTCCGGGTTGACCGTGTCCCCGACTACGTCCTCGCTCCGCTCGACCTGCAGGATTTCCAGGCCTTTATCGCCAAGCTCCGGCAGACCCTCGCCGGCATGGCGTTTCCTGAACGGGAATGATGGAATGGTGGAATGTAGGAATGGTGGTGAGCCTCGCTCCTTCCTTCTTCTCCCGCGAATCATCCAATGATCGAATCATCCTCTTCTCCGTGTCCTCCGTGGTTCCTCTTCCCTTCTGCGTCTCTTGCGCCTTTCTTGACCTCCGTAGTCCCGACTCGAAGAGGCGGGACGAAGGAGGTTCGCGGTTAACTCTTCCGGGCTTGCCCTGACATGATCTCCTCGAAGCGCTTCTCAACGAGCGTCCCCCGCTGGGCCGACCTTATGCGCCGGATCATCCCACGCGCCTCCCGGATGCTGAACGTTCGCGGCAATTCAAGTTCGGGCAGGACCCGGAACAGGCGCGTCTTCGCGGGACTGAGGTAAAGCACATCCAGCAGGGACTTCTCGGGCACCGCCATGTTCGCTCCGTCCTCCCCGACCCGTTCGTAGCCGAAGAAGAAAGCGGGGTCCACGTGGTGAATCGAAACGGCTCCCAGCGGGGTTTCGAATCGCCGCGTCCTGGCAACGGAAACCGCATACGTCACGGAAGGAACCTGCGAAATCATCCCGTGGTAGTAAAGCGCACTTTGCAGGGACACGTAGCTTGGAAAGGGCGCCGCGAGATACTGGGGCAGGGCGAGGACCTGGATTCTGTCCCTCGCGCCCCACAGGCCGTGACGGAGGCGCACAATCTCTCCCGCGCGGGAGAGCCTCTCCAGGACCTTGCTGGCATGCGCGCGCGAAATGCCCAGGCAGGCCGACGCGTCGGCCGTGGTGAACGCCGGCTGACCCATCGCCAGCAACCGCGCCTGTGCCTCGATCAGCCTCATTTCTCCGCCTCTTCCAGCGCCGCCAGCACCCTCAGCCGCATGGTGTCCCACGTCTCCTCGTCATACAGCGCCTGGTCCTCCGGTGCGAGGTACGCGAGAACCTGGCCGGCAAAGACATCAAAATCAACCGTCATGAGGTTGTCCCGCGCCGCCCTCGTCTTCGAGCGCAGCTTCTGCGGCAGATCGCCCGGACTCACGCCCGCGGCCAGGAGGAGATGCAGGTCGAACACATCCCGTGCCTGGACCTGTTTCCGATCGACCAGCGCCTGGACCTTCTGGCGATACGCCAGCTCTTTGGGGTAGTGGTTGGTCATCAGCGGCTGAAGCCCGTAGGCGGCGATGACGGCCGGGTCGATCGGTTCGAACTTCGCGCCGGCCGCCATGTCCCGGCGGGAGAACTCGATCTTGGTGGGCAGGGGCCGCTCGATGCGGGGGACGACCAGCCCGAGCTTCCAGCGCTGGGTCGTTTGGGTCTGCTTGTCGTCGTTGACGTGTTCGATGCTGATCCCCCGCGCCTGCAGGATCTGGGCGAAGGGGGTGGAGCGGAGGATCCCGTTCACCTTGTCCTTCAGCAGGTGCACGGGCATTTCCCGGGCATCCAGGTCCATGTCCTCCGAGTAGCGCGGGCTCTTCAGGAAGAACCTGAGGTTGCATCCGCCTTTCAGGGCATAGAACCGCTTGTCCACCTTCCTGCCCAATTGGGCCAGAAAGAGAAGGTGGAACATCTCCACGTATTGTCTGCCGGTGAATTCGCTCATATTTCACCCCTCGCAGATACAATACGTGAAATCGACAGCAGTGTCAATATCACGAGTTATAGATGTCTACCTGCCAGGAGGGTGCGGGAGCGGCGAAACAGCGTGTGGGGGTGATGTTGATTGTTTGCCTGTCCCCCTGTCTCCCCCTGTCTCTGTCCCCCTGTCTCGAAGAGAAATCTAACCGCGGATTACGCGGATTACGCGAATGAGGCGTTGCAGGGACCGCAGGTCTGAACAGCGGCCAAGCCAAGTACCAGCCAGGGACGGTGTCTCGCCACAAAGGTCTTCTCACCGCCCCCATCCGCGAAATCCGCGAAATCCGCGGTTCCTCTTCTCTTCTTTTGCGTCTCTTGCGCCGCGCCCGGAACCGAGACGAGTCGGCGAGGCTCTGGTGCGGGGTTTTTTTCGCGGCTATGTCTTCTCTTCCGTCCGTGGTCCCGGTGTCCTGGCCCGGAAAGGAAAGGCTCAAGGCTTTCTGTACCACTCGCCCTTGTCGTTCTGGAGCATGTGGCCTGACCGGGCCTCACTCGCGATCTGGATCGCGCGGCGCTGGCCCACGAGATCCGAGGTGGTACCCGTGCTGGCCGCGATGGCCGCATAGAGTTCCTTCCGGTCAGCGTTCTCGGCCTTCACGATATCCTCGCCCCGGCGCTTCTTGGCGACAAACTCGACATAGCCGCGGCTGTTCTCGCCAATGATCGCCTTGTCTTTGAGCTCGTTCAGCGCGGGCAACCGGTCGCGGAAGCGGGCCTTCAGCTCCTCGGAGCCCTGGCCGGACGCGCTCAGGCAGAACCCGATCCCGACAAACGACAACAGGAGCAGAGCAAGCACGCGTTTCATGGTTTGGCCTCCTTCGAAGGGCTTTGTTCTTTCGCCGGTGCGGCAGGGCCCGGCGCCGGAGCCTGCACATCCGAGAAGAAGCTCTCGAGCGCCTGGTCCACTTTCTGAACCTTGACGTTGACATCGACCGTGACGTGAATCGGACTTACGTCAACCTGGACGGGTTCGACTCTCAGCCTGGCGCAACCTGCCAGCGCCGAAAAAGCGATCAGAAACAGCAGAACATCGCTTCCCAAACGAACGGTTCTGTTCACGCGCACCTCCGAGCCTGTTTCGTCAGTCCTCAAGCAGTATACCGACGGCGTGCCCGCTGGAAAGGATATCTTCGATCGAGAGGTCAATGAACCGCAGGTGCAACTCCACGCCGTTCCCGAAGTTCGCATTGCTCTTCTCCGGCGTCGTGCGGACGAACGTGCGCCGGCGCAGATCGAAGCTGAAGGGAAGCCTTCCTGCAGGCGCTCCGCGGATCTGCAGTTCCACATTCAGCAGGCCGTTGCTGCTGCTCACGTCGAGCCGGGCCCAGTCGCAGCGGAAGTCCTTGAGCGCCTCCTCGGCGATGCTCACGTACGTGAACCGCGGGTCGGCGGGCGGCAAGTACTTTGTCAGGAAGCGGTCGCCGTTGACGGCGATACGGCCTGCCTTGCCGGCGGCCGTTTCGAGACGCCCCTGCCCGGCGACCACGCCGTCGCGGATCCGGAAGTCGACGCTCCCGCCGAGTTCGCCTGACGCCTCCAGGGGTTCCCAGCCCATCACAGCAAGCAGCGGCTCGATCTCGAGATTCGCGCACCTGATGGTTCCTTCCGCTGCCGTACGGTCGGGATCGGCACGCATCTCAAGCGAGAAGGGCATGTGAACGATCGGCCCGACGGTATGAACGCGCACCTCCGAGTTGCTGACCGTCAACGTTGCGATGGGGAGGAGTCCCGGGGCCGAGACGGCGCCCCCTTCGAAGAGCGGCTCAAGGCCGGCAATCATCAGTTGATCACCGCTGCGTGCCACGTTGATCTCGACGCCGGACAGATGCACTTCGTCGATCCAGCCTCGAAGCAGTCGCGACGGCGCGTAAACCGCGCACACATGTCCCACGCGCAGGCTCCGGCTCTCCCGGCCGCGCAGCGTCAGGCGGGCCAGGTCAGCCCGGTGCAGCCCCAACCCGGTTACCTCAACGCCATCCACCCTGAACCCGCCGGCCCGGAGGCGGCCGACGATGACACGTTGCAGAAGGTACCGCCCGGCAGACGGGCCCACCTTGAGCACAAGCATGATCAGGAGGCACAGGAGAAGAACCGCAGCGAGGTATCTGCGCATCGGCCGGCTCATGGCGGGATTCTGCCATCCCCGGACGGCAAAAGGAACGACTACCGAAGACAAATCTAACCGCGGATTTCGCGGATTACGCGAATGGGGCGTTGCAGGGACCGCAGGTCTGAACAGCGGCCAAGCCAAGTACCAGCCAGGGACGGTGTCCCGCCACAAAGGTCCTCTCACCGCCCCCATCCGCCTTCGCCCAGAGGCTACGGCGGGACACGTCCGTGTAATCCGCGAAACCTGTCCTACGTAGCCGCGAGCGGAGCCGCGCGGCGAAGTAGGATCCGCGGTTCCTCTTCTCTTCTCCTTTTGCGTCTTTTGCGCCTTTCTTGACCTCCGTAGTCCCGACTCGAAGAGGTCGGGACGAAGGAGGTTCGCGGTTAACTCTTCTCTCCCGTTGCCATGTGCAGTGTTGACTGCCCGCCGCCCGCAACACACAATCCCCCGCGGTTCTTGGGCATCGAATTGCGGCGGCGAGATGCTGTTGCCTGGGGCTGCCTGTGCAAAACCAGGGAGCGGAGATTCCCGGCATGCGCAGAGCGACTGTCGCGATCGGGAAATACACCAATATTAGTGTTGACAAGACATGGAATTCAGCGTAGAGTTCTATGAGAGTGAAGGGGGAAACAGACCCGTGCAGGACTTCCTTGTGGAACTCAAGACCAGCGATCCCGGTGATTTTGCCGCCGTCATGGCCGGATTGGAGAAGTTGCGGTATCGCCAATGCCATCGTGAGCCATTGACGAAAGCGCTTGGAGATGGCTTGTTTGAATTGCGGCATGTCGGGAAGTTGAATACGCGCATCCTCTGGTTCTTCATGAAAGGCAGGAGAATTGTTGCCGTGCATGGCATTCGCAACAAAGGGCAAACCATCCCGGCGGGCGAAATGGGTACGGCGCGGGCACGGATGCGCGACTGGCGGAGAAGGTTTTACGCATGAAGAAGACCAACTTTGACCGTTTTCTGGAGCAGCAACTGAAGGATCCCGTGTTCGCGGAGCGGTTCAAAGCCGCCGGCGTGGCCTGGGATGTGGCCCTGCAGATTGCCGCCCTCCGCGAGAAGGCCGGCCTGTCTCAGAGAGAACTCGCGCGCAAACTCAAGACATCGCAACAGAACATCAGCCGGCTTGAATCCCCCTCCTATGAAGGCCATTCCCTCAGCATGTTGCGCCGCGTCGCGCGGGCGCTGGATGCCGAAGTGAAAGTTACCATCACGGCCGCGCCAAGACCGGCCATGGTGGCCGAATCGCGGGCCAGGTACAGGACCCGGAAATGAGTCGAGTCCACCCTGTCTTCTCGCATCCCAACCTGCCGGACCGCCAGCAGGTCACGCAGTCGCTCGCCGACCAGTTCAATGCCGATGAACGCGTATGGGCCGACCTTGAACCGTTGCGTCGTCTCCGGCGGTTGCTGCGTCCCGGGGTGAGCTGCCGGAAGCGTAAACAAGAAGACCTCGCCGACTTCGCCCACGCCCGGCCGCCGAAAGACTGCGTAGCGCAGTGGGTGATCGAATGACATCCGCATGCCCCGCGGCTTGCCCTGCACCGCGCCCCCGAAGGCGGCTCTGGTGCAGGTCCCGTAGTCCTGCTTGTCCTCCGTCTTGTCCGCCATAGCCCCACGGGCGACGGCGGAAGCCTCTAGGCGAAGGAGGATGGTCCTGCAGTCCCTCCATTCCGCTTTGCGTTTTTCGTGTTTTTTGTGGCCAGCTCTTCTCCTCTTCCATTCGCGTCAATTCGCGTTAATTCGCGGTTCCTCTTCTCCGCGCCGTTGCCATGAACGGGGTTGACTGCCCGCCGCCCTCACCACACAATCCCCCCCGGTACCTGGGAGTGGATTCAATGGCCTCGCCACACGACAAATCGCCGCTCAAACACAAGCCCCTCCGCCAACCCGGCCAGTCCTTGGAGATCCCGATTCGCGGAGGGAATGATGGAATGGTGGAATGTTGGAATGGTGGTGAGCCTCGCTCCTTCCTTCTTCCCTCCCCCCAATCATCGAATGATCCAATCATCGAATCACCGTCTTCTCCGCCGTCCGCGGCTTGCCCTGCTCCGCCTGCCCTGAAGCGTGTCGCGGAGCGACTCTGCTTCAGGGCGCCGCCGAAGTCGGCTCTGGTGCAGGGTCCCGTTGTCCCGTGGTCTGCCACGCCCCGGCTGGCACGTTCGAGAGACAGCGCAAGAGAGCCGCGTCTGGGTCTTGAACCCGGACCGCTTCCTCGTCAAGATCCGGCGACTGCCCGAGAGGTTGAACCCAGAGGAAGTCGCGCTCATCGCCGACCGCATGGCGGTGCACGTGAGGAATCAGTCTCCTTAGCGGTGATTTTGGGGCTCGAAAAGAGCTGGTAAGGTGTCAAATCGGGGGTCTTGGCAGCCGTAAGTGGTTGGTGCTCTGGAGAAAGTCGTGGTCCGACCCCGGGACCCAAATGCTGCCTTACGCACATCGTTGAGTGCGCTTCTGGGTTCATGATACGATTGCATGGGTTAGCGTGCGTGGCAGCGACTTGAGTCTGGTGCCGGATATGAAAGACGTGGAGCACGGTCAGCTGCAGAGGAGGCCGGGGGAATGCGGTATTGACTCGCTTGCAGGAATGCTGGTGAAGGCAATGACTTATGCGCCTTCAGACCCCGAGACAGCTCTCATGCATGCCCGCAAGTCTGCCGAAGCCATCTGTTCGACTGTTTTGGCCCGGGAGATCGGAGATCCTGGGAACAATCGGCTGGACAAGCTGATCGAGCTGCTGTCGGACAAGGACAGGGTTCCCGAGCGGGTGAAGATTCCGCTTCGAGTGATACAGCAGTACGGCAACTATGGAGCCCACTTCCAGGGCGATGAGCACTCCATAACGCGGGCATACATCGACCCATGCCTCGCCGCCCTGATTCACGTTGCGAATTGGTATTTTCTCGAGTATCTCCGCATGGAAATTCCCGCCGCAGTCGCGGAAGCTAACAACGAGTTCGAGCCGCAGGCCGCCGTTCTTGCAGAACCAGAGGTGTCGGTGGACGACCCGGACGGGTTGTCTGCGGAGCTTAAACTGCCAGCCCCTCTCAGGTCTTACCAGTGGGAGGGAGTCAGCTTCCTGGCGCGAAATACAGCCGCACTCCTAGCCGACGAGATGGGTCTCGGAAAGACGGTCCAGTCGATTGTCGCCCTACGACTACTCCTGCGGCAGTCGCCCTCGGGAAGAGTCCTTGTGATTACACCGAACGCGCTTGCGTACAACTGGGAACGGGAACTGGCGACCTGGGCGCCGGATTTGGTGGTACGACGGGTGACGGGAACTGCCGAGGACCGACTGGCAACATACCAACTTCCAATCCAGGTGCTGATTGCGACTTACGAGCAGATCCGGGCGGATGCTCTGGACATGGACCCGGATATCCACTTTGACGTTCTTGTGTTGGACGAGGCGCAACGGATCAAGAACCGGCACTCACGAGCAGCGCTGGGGTGCCGAATGCTACGCCGAACACGGGCCTGGATACTGACAGGGACACCCCTCGAGAACAGCGTTGAGGACTTGGTATCGCTGTTCGTGCTGCTCTCGCCCGGACTCGTGGATAGCGGGATGCCGCCGGCCGAAGTGCATCGCCGGATTCAGCCTCATTTCCTTCGCCGGAGAAAGAAGGATGTACTGGCGGAGATGCCACCTATTATCATGCAAGATATGATGTTGGAACTTGCTGGTGCCCAGGACGCCGCATACACAGATCTCTGGGTGAACCGGCGGACCAGCGCTCGCCAGGAGGGGGTCCCGGTATCTGACCTGGCCCTCTTCGCCCTACTCACGAAGCTCAAGCAGCTCTGCAATTACGAACCGACAACCGGGGAGTCCGTGAAGTCAGAGGCTCTCGGGGTAGTCCTGGAGGAATGTACCGAGACGGACGACAAGGTGATCGTATTCTCGCAGTATGTTGAAACACTCAAGTTCATTGCAGGCGGGCTGGGAACCTTTGCGTACGACATCTACACTGGCGAACAGTCGCAGGAAGAGAAGGACGATGTGTTGGCAAGGTTCAGGCAGTTGCCCGGTCCCCGGGCGCTGTTGATGTCGCTCCGTGCCGGCGGTGTCGGGCTCAACATCCAGGAGGCGTCCACAGTCGTGCTCTTTGATCGTTGGTGGAATCCTGCTGTTGAGAATCAGGCAATACAGCGGGCACATCGATTCGGGCGAACACGGCCGCTACATGTCATCCGGTTTCTGGTTGCGGGCACAATCGAGGAGCGGATCGCGGAAGTGCTGAAGGACAAGGAGGCAGATTTCGAGCGCTACATCGAGGGCGCCGACAATGCGCCAGTGAAGTTGTTCACGCGCGATGAGCTGAGAAAGGTCTTGGCGTTGACGGTGGTTGACACGGATGCACAGCGGGCGTAGTAAGCCCGATCTAGGAGGAAGCAACATGAAGGCGAAGATCGTGGACGTGAAGGAAATCCCGCTAACCAGTCTGGTTATCGGCAAGGGCCAAGTTCGAGTGCGAGATGTGGGCAAGGAGATCGACGAATTGGCTGCGAGCATAGCCCAGCTCGGCCAACTTGAACCCATTGTGGTTTGCCCGTCCAAGGAGAAGGGCAAATTCGAAATATTAACCGGCCAACGCCGTTATCTCGCCCACAAACAGATTAGGAAAGATAAAATCATGGCCTGCATCCTCGACCGCGAGGTCGACGAGACAGAGGCCAAGGTGATCTCCGTAACGGAGAACTTGGTCCGTCGCGATCTGAACAGAAAGGATCTCATCGACGCCTGCACTGCACTCTACCGGAAGTATGGGTCAATCAAGGATGTGGCCGATGAGACTGGCCTCCCCTATCCCAAAGTGGCGCTGTATGTGAAGTACGACCGCTTGGAGCCAGAACTGAAGCAGCTCGTGGATGCGAATGAGGTGGATCTGAAAGTTGCTCTGCGGGCGCAGGATGCGGCGTCTGTCTCGGGTAAGTACAACTCAAAGGAAGCTGTTGTACTGGCGAAAGAACTGGCACAGATGAGCGGCGCACAGCAGGACCGGGTTGTCAGGAAGCGCGAGGACGATCCGACTGCCGATGTCTCAGATGTCATCGAGGCGGCAAAAACGGGCGAGAAGATCACACAGATCGTGGTCACCATCGGAACAGGACTACACCAGTCCCTGAAGCAGTATGCCAAGGATGAGGACACCTCGCTGGACGATGCGGCGTGTTCTTTGATTGAGGAGGCCCTGTCCGGCAAGGGTTACGCAACGGGGGAGTGATGATGCTCCCCGGTCTGACTTCAGAAGAGGCACGCGATCTGCTGCTCTCCGTGGGTACTCATCACGGGAAACGCAGGCTGTCTCCTGTTGAAGTTGCCCGGCTTTTCGGCAAGGCCATAGCGTCCGGCGCGACGCCGATGACCTGCGCGCGCTTCGTGAACCTTACTGGACCTGCGATGATTCCGAGATTCCTCCGCCTTCTCCGGCTCAGTTCCACAATCCAACACCTCGTGGACTGGGGACAAACTGGCTCGACATTGGCATTCGCATCGGCGTGGCGCCTCGGCAACCTCAATGAGGACGAGCAGGAGACGGTGGCGAGAGAAGCCATCGCGAATCAGATGGGGAAGGAAGAGGTGCGCCAGGTCATTCAGCTGAGGAAGCGCTCAAAACGTGGAGTTGAGAAGTGCATCGCAGAAGTCTTACGAATGCGCTCTGTTGTTGATCGGCGTCATGTGTTCCTGGGCGCCATCACAGACGAGAAAGTCAGGCGGTCCCTCGCTAAGCTCAAACAGAATGATCGGGATGGGCTTATTGCAGCTTCCATGGAGAGCTCGTATGGCCCCATGCTTAACACGTCTGGCCGGTTGGGGATTGAGCGCTTCACAATCGTAACCGATCAGAATGGCGCGGCGCGGCTCAGAGGTCCGGGCGGTTCTGATTTCGAGGTGGTCATTAACCGACAACTCGCGGCGAGGGTGGTCAAGGCATGAACGATGGAGAGATAGGGGTGACGGCCTCCGGGGTGATTTTGCTGGGCCCGGACGTGACGTGCGACGGATTCCATCGAGACTACGGCGTCCGTGTTCAGACGCACGTGCACGTGGATCACATGAGCAATTTCGAGACCAGTAAGGGGCTGCAGGACATCTTCATGAGCGAGGCAACGCTGAAACTCTTGATAGCCGAGTTCAACGCAGACCTTCCTGCGCGCACGGAAACCAACATTGTTGTGCTTCCTTTCGAACAGTCGCAGCTTGCAGGATCCTCCCACGTGATGCTCCTCCCTTCGGGCCACATGCTTGGTTCTGTGCAAGTATCCGTGGAACTCCAAGATGGTCGCCGCGTGGGGTATTCCGGGGACTTCCAGTGGCCGCTCAGTGCAACTATCCAGGTCGACGACTTGGTGCTGGATAGCACATATGGTTCTGAGGAAAGCGTGCGGCATTACTCACAGGAGGAAGTCGAGCAACAGCTTCTTTGTATAGCGGTCGAGAAACTCAGGCGGGGACCCCTGCACGTCAAGGCTCACCGCGGCACGGTCCATCGTGGCCTTCAAGTGCTATCGGAGATCTCCGGCTGTGCCTTTCTTGCGAGCCCACGCATGTGCAGGGAAATCGATGTGTACAGGGAGTTCGGCTGTCCGATTGGCCCCGTTGTGTGCATGAGGTCACCAGAAGCAGTGGGGGCTGTCCAGTCCGGTCGGTTCATTCGCTTTTATGGCACCGGTGACCAATTTCCCGTTCAAGTGACTCACGGCACAACCTTGGTTCTGAGCGCATTCAGAACGAACCCTGACAGCCCCGTACTTGAGTACTCTGATCGGGCTCTGAGTATCGCTCTCAGCGATCATGCGGATTTTGACGGCACACTGGAGTATATCAAGGCAACCGGGGCGGAGTACGTCGTCACAGACAACTCGCGGGGCGGGCATGCCGTGGAGCTCGCGAGAGCGATCACCAGACGGCTCGGCATCAGAGCTGAACCGTCGAAATCCGAATCGTCACACGAATGGGGGACGTAAAAGACGGCGCTCGGACAGAACTTCCGGTCAGCGACTACTACAAGGATCAGATCCTCGGCGCGGAGACGATCTCGCTGGTGGACACCTGTCCTACTAGTTAGGGATCCTCAGACACAGAAGCCTTTCGTTGCGCTCTGCCGATGGCAGATGACTGAAGCCGGATAGAAGACACGCAAGAACTTCAAATTCAGCAATCGGAAGGCTGTTCAGGCATTCACCGAGATTACTCTGCGTTTCTCGTCCCAACTTGAGGAATAGCGGAGGACAACGGAGATGCTGCGGTGGGATAACCACCGATACTGAGCGGGAACGGGCAATGGACCTTCGGGGGATTCGAAACTGTTACACGCTCACACCTATGAGGGTGTCCCCTGGAGATTTGCTGCTGGACCCTAACAATCCTCGACTGATCTCCAGCTCCTTCGAGGAGGGGAGGTATACGCCAGCGAGGATCGCCAGTTCTGAAGTTCAGAATCAGATCTACAACAAGATCAGCAAGTCCGAGTACCATATTCAGAAGCTCATCCGTAGCATTGGTGAAAGTGGCTTCCTTCCCGGTCTGGGAGACATGATTGTCCAGTCAGTGAATCGAACCGAAAAGTACCTGGTGATCGAGGGGAATCGCAGACTAACCGCTATCCGTTTTCTCCTGCTAGACGGCGCACGCCTCGACCCGAAGATCTTGAACTCCATCAAGAAACTCGATGTGAAGCTCTTTGCGTATGACCCGTCGAGCTCGCTGTCAGAGGAGGAGGTCAAGGATCGTCTGCTTGGCATGATCCACATACAGGGACCGGAAGCCTGGGGCGCAATGGAGAAGGCGCATTTCATCTCCAAGAGCTACGAGCGGGAGTACCGACGGCGATTTCCAAGATCGGAACCAACGTACAAGGCGGCAGTCGCTCGGGAAGTGGCGAAACTCTATAGCGACTCCCTGGGCAAGATATGGCGTCATCTCGCGGTGTACAGAGTCTTTGAGCAGCTCAAGGCGGGTCACTACGAAGTTCGAGCCGACCACTACTCCTTGTTGGACATGGTGCTGTCCAAGAGAGATCTGCGGCGAAGCTACTTTGGTTTCGATGAGGGTGTTCTTCAGTTCTCGAAGCAGGGGCTTTCGCGCTTCAACCGGCTCTGTGCGGAGTCCAAATGCCCTGTGCACGACCCGCAGCGGTTTAGGCATTTTCACTTCGTCTTCGTTCATGGTACTGAACAGGACCTCAGGGACATTGAGACGAAGAGATTCCTTGTGCAGGATGTTAGGGAGAAGGTGGAAGCCCGCGCGTGCAAGAAGCAATTCACCGACTCGCTCCAAAGTGTTGCGGGACTGCTGAAGGATCTCGACATCAAAGACTACCAGGGATACGCGAAGGAGGACCTGCTCATACAGAGGATCTGCAGACTGGTCGAAAAGAAACTGAAGCGGATCTTCAAGGGGTAGTCGGCAGAAAAGACGGACAATGACTCCATTTCGGTCGCAGCGACGACCGGCTTGTCGGTCTAGCAGAACGTCGCGCGACTGTCGTGCTCAAGAACTGGAAGTATCTTGAGACTATCTGGAAGTTTACCTGTTGACTTCCATCGCTGCTTGGCTATCCTCACAATCATGAAGCTCGCCGAGGCACAGGATTTTGCATATTCATTTCCCGCCATCCGTGGCGTCCAGGCTGGGCGCGAGTTCTATGTGACCATGTGCCCCATGGAGTATGTGCCGCGCCTTTTCAACGTGCCCGACACCGACCTTCTACCGGAACTTCGCGCTCAGCGGGCGCTGAACAAGAGCCGGATTCCAGCCATCGCCCGCTACATTCTGGACAATCCCAAGTCATACGTCTTCTCGTCCTTGACCGCCTCAATTGATGGTAGTGTTGTTTTCTCGCCTTCGGGCGAGGATCAGGTCAGCCGCAAGCTGGGGACACTCTGCGTTCCGATGAACGCGAGGATACTGATCAACGATGGCCAACACCGCCGCGCCGCGATTCTCCGAGCCTTGGAGGAGAATCCGGCGCTCAGGTATGACGCCATCTCGATTGTGTTCTTTGTAGATTCAGGACTTGCGCGCAGCCAGCAGATGTTCGCGGACCTGAACCGCTATGCGATTCGCCCAACCAAGTCGCTGGGTATTCTCTACGACCATCGAGATCCAATGGCACACCTGGCACATGAAGTGTCGCACGAAGTTCCCGTCTTTCGTGACATGACCGAGAAGGCCAGAAGTACAATCTCTAACCGGTCCAGGAAGCTCTTCACGCTGAGCAGCATCTACCAAGCGACACGGAGGCTTCTGAACAAGAAAGATGGCGAGCCGGTGACGCCCAAGGACAAGGCGTTGGCTGTCGCATTTTGGGCGGAGGTGTCTCGTCAGATCCCAGATTGGCAGGCCGCGGCAGACCGCAAGCTTTCACCTAGCGAACTCCGCGCCGACTGCGTACATGCGCATGGGGTCGCCCTGCAAGCGCTGGCAATCGCTGGTACTGCGCTGATTGCAGAACAGCCACGACA
Organism: Phycisphaerae bacterium; assembly: GCA_016935885.1. The sequence continues at coordinate 13,387 of JAFGQA010000506.1, forward strand.
GTGGCAGAGGAAGCTGACTCGGTTGCGGAAGATCGATTGGTCGCGGAGCAATGCCGCGCTGTGGGAAGGGCGGGCGCTTATTGGGGGCCGCCTCAACAAGGCCCAGAACAATGTGATTCTCACCGCAAATGTCATCAAGCGGCAGCTCGGGCTTCGGTTGTCGCCGAGCGAGGAGAAAGTTGAGCACCTCTATGGTAAAGCGGGCAGAGCATAGAAGCGATGTTGTGAGGCCGAACCACCCCGCGCTGACGCGGGAGTCTCTGGATGCCTGCCTTGAACTGATCCGCCAGCAGTATCTTTCGGATGGTCAGCCCTGGGTCATCGGCTACAGCGGCGGCAAGGACTCCACCTGCGTACTGCAGCTGGCGTGGTGTGCCTTGGCAGAGTTGCCATCCCCGAAGCTGACCAAACCGGTCTATGTGATCACGTCAGACACTTTTGTGGAGAGTCCTGCGGTAGAGCGGCACCTTGCCGCCTCGCTCGATTTGATCAATGCTGGCAGCAGAAAGGCCGGGCTGCCAATTGTGGCTCATGTAGTTGGGCCAACCGTGGATGATTCATTCTGGGTCAACCTCATTGGGCGCGGGTACCCGGCGCCGTACAGCAGTTTCCGATGGTGTACGGATCGGATGAAGATTGCGCCGGCTACGGCTTTCATTCGCAGCAAGGTGGCCGAACATGGGGAGGTTACCATATTGCTGGGGGCCAGGAAGGCTGAGAGCGCAACACGCGCACAAGTAATGAAGCATCGCAAAACGCGCGGTTCTCAGTCGAGGGTCTTCAAACACAGCTCCCTGCCGAATGCGTGGGTCTTCACGCCGATAGAGGAGTGGTCTACTCAGGATGTCTGGACCTACCTCACGAGCACACCGTGCCCTTGGGGCGGGAACAACAGTGACCTCGTGACCATGTACCGCAACGCCCAGGCTGGCGAATGCCCGCTGGTAATCGACAAGTCAACACCGGCATGTGGCGGCGGGCGCTTTGGTTGTTGGGTGTGCACCGTTGTGGATCGAGATCGCACGATGGAAGCCATGATCGACAACGGCGAGACTTGGCTCCAACCCATGTTGGATTTTCGCAATTGGCTTGCCGCCACAGGTGACGAGAACACGGACAAGAGCGCAATCCGGGACTTCAGACGGAGAACAGGAAAAATCCAATTCTTCATCGATGCAGACCGTAAGAGGCAATTGATCCATGGGCCCTTCAAGTTGGCCTTTCGTGGGCAGATCCTGAAGCGGCTTCTCGACGCGCAGGTGAAGATGCGGAGGATGGGAGCCGACCCCACACCTAAGCTGATCCGTGATGAGGAGCTGCATCGGATCAGACAGATCTGGCTGCATGAGGAGGGGGATTGGGGAGATTCGCTGCCGGTCATCTATGAGCAGACTATGGGCGAGCGGTTAGAGTGGCTTAATGACGATTGGTCGGGGATGGGGGGCGCTGAGAAGAAGGTCCTGGAGGAGATTAGCCGGGAATATGGTGTGCCGGATGGCTTGCTTGTCGAACTCATGGACAAGGAACGGGAGTTCCACGGCATGAGTCGAAGGGCAGGCGTGTGCGCGGAACTCAGGCGAATTCTGAAGAAGGACTGGAGATCACTGGAGGAGGCGTGGGCAGGCCAAGAGGTCGCCAGCAAGGACGCACAGGTGGTCGCGGAGGAGCCCAGTGCGCATTAATCGTGTAGTCTTGGAGAACTACGGACTGTACTCGGGTCGGAACGAGCTTGAACTTGCACCACGGTCCAAAGGTGAGTTGTCGCGGCCAATCATTCTGATCGGAGGGATGAATGGTGCGGGCAAAACAACACTCCTGGACGCTGTGCGGTTGGCACTCTATGGGAAAAGCGCAGTCGGTGACCGGATAAGCGAGAAACGATACCAAGAACACCTGCGGGGTCTTGTGCACCGATCGCGGAGTTCTCTGGTGCAATTCGACTTTGCGCGCGTGGGCGTGGACTTCGATCTCGTGTTCAGAGGGACCCGCGAGACCTACTACGTACAACGGTCCTGGAGCCTGCGGACCGGGGGCAGCGTTGAGGAGAGCCTGCAGGTCTGCAAACATGACGCCGCGTCGCGTAACGGGGACTACAGCACATGGCCGAGCTTGCCCGATCTAGAACCCGAGCACTGGCAAGCGTTCGTCAGCGATGTTGTGCCAGAACGGCTCTCGCAGCTCTTCTTCTTTGACGGGGAGAAGATAAAGAGCATTGCAGATGACATCTCGGGAGACAGGGCGATAGCCGGCTCCATACGGTCTCTGCTCGGGCTAGACATCGTCGTTCGGTTGAAGGCTGACCTGACGATCTTGGCAGCGCGTGAGACAGAAGACCATCTGGATAGGGCCGAGGCTAGCGCCCTCGATCGGGTACTTGCGGAGATCGAGGCGCTGGATGTAGCGGTCGCCACGGAGGAGCAGAACCGGGCAGAGATCGAGACGGAGATTCGAGGCGCTGAGGGGGAGATCAAGAGGCTCGAACGGCAGCTCCAGGAGCAAGGCGGCGCGTTCGCGCAGGAGCGACCGCTGAAGCAGGAGCGGCGAAGAGCGCTCGAGGGCGAAATCCAAGACCTACAGCGTAGGATTCGCCTGGAAAGCGAGGGCTTGTTTCCCTTGGGGCTTTGTCCGGGCGTCGCAAAGGCTCTCGAGAAGCAGATTGACAGTGAAAGTCGGGTTCGGCGGCGGGCGGCTGTGCAAGGGGAGATCCAGGACCTGCAGGGGAAAATCATCCGGAAGCTCTCAAGAGCCGTCAACCTGCCAGACCCAAGAGGCCGGCGGGAAGCTGTTCAGATCGTGCGGGAGACGGTGGCTGCGCAGTTGGGGCATGATGAAAGAAGAAGCGCCCGCAACGGCGTGCAGCTTGGTCTTTCGAAGTCAGATGAGGGGCAGATACTCGCCTGGCTCCACGAAGCGCGCTCGGCTGCCGCGGCTACAGTTCGGCGGCTCTGCCGGGAGATCGAGGCGAAAGAGAGAGAAGCCCAGGAGATCGAACGCCAGCTCAGTCGAGCACCTGACCAGATGGTCCTGGCGCCTGTATTCGCTGATCTGAGCGTGCAGAATCAGTTATTGGGGCAGAAACGCGCGGAGTTGAAGGCCCTCGACGAGAGGATAGCCTCCGCTCGAAATGAGATGGCGGCGAAGGAACGTGAGAGAGAACGACTGATGGCACGAGGCAAGGAGAAGGCTGACGTGCGGAGTCGGCTTGAAGTAGTCGGGAAAGTGCAGGGCGCCTTGAATCGGTATCTGGCGAGGCTGACAGAGATCAAAGTAGGGGCGCTGTGCCGTGCGGTGACAGAATGCTTCAATCGCCTGTCGCGGAAAGGGGACCTGCTGCACGGTATCTCAATCGACCCGCAGACGTTCGAGGTGAGACTGCACGGCGCGGAGGGGTATACGATTCCCCGCGGGGAACTGTCGGCCGGAGAGAAACAGATCCTAGCGATTTCCATCCTGTGGGGGTTGGCTAGGACTTCAGGGCGCCCCCTGCCGGTCATCATTGACACTCCGCTCGGGAGACTCGACAGCGCCCACAGGATGAACTTGGTGCAGAACTACTTCCCGCATGCCGGGCACCAAGTGGTTCTTCTCTCAACGGATACCGAGGTGGACAGGCACTTGTTTGAGGAGATGAAGCCACACATCTCACACTGCTATCACCTGGTGTACGACAAGCAAGAACGGCGGACGTGCGCACGGCAGGAGTATTTCTGGAAGGAGCACATTCATGCGTGAGCTAGCCCTTCGGAAGATCCCGTTCACCGCAGAATCAGACAACCGGCTGCGAACGCTCAAGGCACGGACGGGACTCGACCGAAATTACATATGTCGAATGGGATTCTGTCTATCGCTCGAGGAACCAGGAGTACCGACCGCGTCGACAGAGAAAGCGGTGGGGGCTAGGGAAATCGACCGCTACACCCTGCTTGGGCAACATGCGCGAGCATATGAGGCGCTTATGCTGGCGTGGATGAACGAGAATAAGGTCAAACCGTCCTCTGCAGGCGGCATCGATGGGATGTTCGTTGCTCACATGAATCGTGGTGTGGAGATCATGGTCGCGCGCGTTCGCAGTCTGGCGGACCTGGCAGGACTTTTGCCGAAGCAGCGTAATCGGCGGTCTGGCCTAAGACGGCGAAAGTGAGAGGGCATCATGCCCGAAGAGCTGAGATTGCCAGTCTATCTGGACTACCAAGCCACAACGCCGGTGGATCCGCGCGTGCTCGAGGCCATGACGCCCTACTTCAGCCGGGTCTTCGGCAATGCGGCTTCTAAGAATCACGCCTTCGGTCGGGACGCCCATCGGGCTGTGGAGACAGCACGCGAGACTATTGGCGCAGGTCTTCACGCCAAGCCACAGGACATCTGTTTCACCTCCGGAGCGACCGAGGCGATTAACCTGGCCATCAAAGGTGTCTTCTACGCCCATCGGGACAAGAAGCCTCATTTTGTCACAGTAGTAACTGAACATAAGGCTGTGCTCGATTCCATGAAGCGGATCGAATCTGAAGGGGCGCAGGTCACGTATCTACGGGCGGATGCGAAGGGGATGCTCGATCCTGCTGCGGTTGCTCAGGCGATCCGCGCCGAGACTATCCTCGTGAGCGTCATGGCCGCGAACAACGAGATTGGCGTCATCCAGCCGCTCGGCGAGATCGGGAGAGTCTGCCGGGAGCGCGACGTGTTCTTCATGACCGACGCGACGCAGGCGTTCGGCAAGATCCCGATCGACGTGGAGAAGATGAACATCGACCTCTTGACTTGCTCTGCACACAAGATGTATGGCCCTAAGGGGATCGGAGCGTTGTACTGCCGCAGAAGCCTGCCGCGCGTGTCCGTGCAGCCGATCATCGATGGCGGAGGTCATGAGCGTGGACTGAGATCGGGCACGCTAAATGTGCCGGGGATAGTTGGGTTCGCCAAGGCCGTGGAGATCTCGCTTCGCCAGATGAAGGCCGAACAGAGCAGGCTGCGCAGGATGCGTGACAAGTTGTATGAGGAGCTTCATGAGAAACTTGGCAACATCAAGCTGAACGGTCATCGGGAGCAGCGGCTGGCGGGCAATCTCAACATATGCGTCCCCGGCGTGGCCAGTGAGGCGCTGATTATCGCGCTCTCGAATGACGTAGCGATCTCCTCCGGCTCCGCCTGCACGACTGCCGCTGTAGTGCCATCGCATGTACTGAAGGCCCTGGGGATGAGTGATGCGAATGTTCACTCGTCCATAAGGATTGGGCTCGGGCGGCCGACGACGGAGGCAGAAGTTGATTACGCAGCGAAGCTGGTCGCAGAGGAAGCGATCCGGATACGTGGGTTAAGGCAGGCGTAATGCGACCGAGGTCGGACCTCGTTAAGTGATTGACGGAAAGAGGGATGCGCAGAATACAAGGGCAGATTCAAAAAGGAAGTGCAACGTCGGCGTAAAAAACCTCCACAGGTGAGTTGAAGTTCAGGACCTTTCTGGGTCTGTGATTGAGCTTCTTGGCGATGTCCCTCAGTTGTTCATCCGTCACTTGAGACAACGGTATACCCTTGGGCACGTATCGTCGCACCAGTCACTCGAGGGCGGACCCCGCTAACGTGTTCTTCGTCAAGGACTTCTCCAAGATTCAAAGGCAGATTCGACCTCTTACAGCCGCTTTTCGGGCTCGGAAATGGCTTCCAAGCGGTCTCATTGCCTTCATCATCTGGGGTCGGACTGGGGCGGGCCGGATCAGCAAGCGAAGTCGAATGGATGGGTTGGCGCTTGTGCTTTCACGAGCCACGCTGATTTGCTCTGAGACCATCTCCATGTCGCGAGGGCGGCGGCACATGCCGCGACCGCATGGTCTGAATCCGCCACGTGGCCCGGTATGCCTTTGACCTGCTGCGTGCTCAGCCACTGGAGCAATTTCTCGCGGCATGAATGCTTTCTGCGCATGTCTCTGATGTCTGCTACTGGAGCACCGTGCAGCACCATCGCGGCGCTTGGATGCACCTCGACAATTAAGATCGTGGCTGGAAGATATGACAAGGCACGCGTCAGAGATATCCCGCGCAAGGTCAGATAAGCCATGCGTGTCATGGTGGGCGCCATGACTGTCCCTGAGCGCAGTCCGGCTTGAATGACCCGCTTCCTGAGCTCAGTGTCGGCCGGCCGGTCCCCACCGCCGGGATTATATGAAAGAGGTGCGTCAAGTCCGACTAGGACGCAAGCATGCTTGGCCATGTTGCTCACGCAGTCGATGATCGCTCTGTCACTGGCCTGTTCAACCAGGTTCTCGAAGATAATGCATTCGGTCTTGTCCTGAAAAACGACTGCGCAGGTGTCCGTCTTATTCGCCGGCCCAGAAAGGTCTATGCCGACGATTTTGTTCACTCGATCTTATCCTTCTTCTCTAGATTGTGCCTGGCACACAGAAGCTGGATGTTCTCTGCCTTCAGCGATGTCCCGCCCTTGGAAAATGGCAGGATGTGGTCGAAGTGCAGGTTGTCCCTGCTTCCGCAGATGACGCATTTCCCGCCGTCGCGTTTGTAGACCTCTAACATTATGCGCGAGGGGATCACGCGGTTGTGAGGCAAGTCGCTCCTGGGATGCGCACGCTTTCGGCCAGTTGTGGCACGTTGCTCGGTCAGTTCGAGGCGGAATTTGAAGACCTTTCTTCCTCCGCTGTCCTCCTGCCACGCGTCGACAAGCTTGAACATGCCGTTGTACACCCAGATCCCGGACTTGATCTTCTCGTAGACCTTCACCAGGTCGGCTTCGGCACCATGATCTTTGTGCATCTTCGCCGCTTTGTGGAACTTGCCGTTCTCAGTCAGAGAGCCGCCAGGATTGAACATCGGTTGGTCCGCGTTCTTGGGATACGGTCCACCGGGTTGCCTCGGAATGTCGTGCCCTTCGTAGATCAGGGTCTTGCCATCGTCTTCAACGCGATCGGCATACGGGGCGTTCTTCCGAAGGCTCATCAGGATGATGCTGGGCCCGCCATGCAATCGGAAATTCATGCCGCGCTGCAGATTGACTCCCTCCTCGCTGCACATTTCGAGGTAGTGGATGATCTGGCCGGGGGTGAACATGGGGGTGAAATTGGAAACGTGAAACTGGAAACTGGAGTGCTCCGCGTCCTGTTTCTGCCTTCTCCGTGCCCTCTGTGGTGCGTCTCTTCTTTTGCGTCTTTTGCGTTTTTTCGCGGTTACTCTTCCGCCGTCATTCCTCTCCGAGTAACCACCCCGTTGAGACAGCGAGGACCTTGGCGAGAGCCTTGACTTCAAAGTCATAGACTCGCCGCATGCCGTTCTCGATTTTCGAGATGCCGGCGCGGTCGATCTGGATGCCGAGGCGAGCGAGGCGGGCGGAGACTTGGTCTTGAGAGAGGGGAGTGTACTTGGTGCGAGCCAGGCGGACGCGGGAGCCGACTATGTTCTTCACTTTGGCCATGGGTGCGTCCAGATGGCTAATGGCTGATGGCTGATGGCGGATGGGCCTTCGGTCTGTGCTGGTTCCTGTTCTATTTCAGAACAGGGGCCAGGATAGCAGGAGGCGGGGGAGAGAGTGTTCCAGATCAGAACAGGAGGAATGGCCGCGAAAAACACGAAAAGGCACGAAAAGCGGAAGAGGAGAAGAGAAGAGGAACCGCGGATTTCGCGGATTACGCGGGTTGGAGGAGGGGGGTGGAGGGAGGACCTGCGGTCGGGGCTCCAACGGGACTGGATCAGGCACTAAGGATGGGGGCCGCCGCTCGACAGCAGACGGGCGATCCGGTATAGGCTGAGAGGTCGTGACTGAAGTCAGGGTGTCATGGTCAGGCATGAGATAGTGCTGGGTTGGCTCGCTTTGCTCCTGGGCATGGCTGCGGGGGCGCGGGCGGACGTGCGCGTCTGGACGTCTGTATCAGGCGCGAAGGTCACGGCGGAGTTCGTCGAGAAGCAGGGCGACTTCGTCGTGCTCAGGGGCGAGAACGGCAAGGACCTCAAGATCGGCCTGGAGAAGCTGAGCGAGGCGGACCGCAGTTTCGTCCGGGAACTGCTCGGCGAGGTTGAGCCCACACCCGAGGCCGCGGAGCATCCGGTCGGCCGGATCATCAAGGATGTCGCCTGCGAGGAAGAGCCGGAGTGGTCCTACCTGCTGTACCTGCCGCGCGCATACAAGCCGGACCGCAAGTGGCCGGTGCTCTACATCCTCGGGCCGATGGGCGGGTCGGAATACGACGTCCAGCGCTACGTGAAGGGGGCGGAACTGAACGGCTGGATCCTGGCCATGTCCACCCAGCGCCGGAACAATTTCGACCGCTCGGGCGAGGCGGTGCGCGCGATGGACCATCACGTGCATGGCAGTCGCGGGGTCGGACCACAGGTTTCCTTAGAGCACCAACAACTTACGACGACGAAAACGGCAGATTCGACCCCTTACAGCCGCTTTTCGGGCCCCGAAATCGCTTCTAAGGACTCTCTCGGCAGTGTCTTTGGCATCGCCGTGGCCTGGCGGGGGGACCCACGAAGCACAAGCAACACATATCTCGCAGGCAGCTCTTGACGATATGTCGTATCTGACATATTGTCAATCTATGAGTCCGGGAGACAAACCCCTGGTCTGGCGCAGCGGTGAAGTGAAAACGCCCCCGTTCTCACGGGAGGCGCGGGTCGAAGCGGGATATCGGCTGAGATTGCTCCAGAAGGGCGAAAGCCTGGGGCTGCCGCATTCGCGGCCGATGCCTTCGATCGGTAAGCGGTGTCATGAATTGCGCATCAAAGACGCAGGCGCGACCTGGAGGATTATCTACAGAATCGACGATGATGCGATTGTGATCCTGGAGATCTTCGACAAGAACACAAACAAGACACCCACATGGGTCATCGATAATTGCAGAAGACGTATAAAGCAGTACGATCGCGACCTTACATAGGAATACGGATGATGAAAACCGTCAAGCGGCAGAAGTTGGAGTCCAAAGGCTGGAAGGTCGGCACGGCCTATGACTTGCTGGGGCTGAGTGACGAAGAGGCGATGCTGATTGATCTCAAGATTCATGTGAGCGAAGGCCTGCGGAAGCTTCGTCGCAAGAGGCGCGTGACACAGGAACAACTTGCAGATGCGCTGTGTTCCAGCCAATCCCGGGTGGCCAAAATGGAGGCTGGGGATCCTTCAGTCTCTCTGGACCTCCTGGCCCGGGCCTGTTTCAAGCTCGGGGCGACGAGCAGAGAGTTGGAGAGGATGATGTCCGGACAGAACCGTAGACCCCTCAGCATCGTGGCCGAGAAAAGGGCTTCGTACACCACAGCACGCCATGCTTCGCGACCTCGAGCCAAAGCCAAGAAGTAGCCGTAGGCGGGTTGGAGCGGCGACCGAGGGCGGACCTCGCTCACATCTTCTTGGGGCAGAGAGGGACAGGCAAGTAGTAGGAAGATGGGGGACAGGCAAGTAGTGCGCAAGTAGTGCGCGGAGTCCGCGGTTCCCATTCCATCAGTGGGCATTAGTGCGAATTAGTGGTTGCCCCTCTCTGGACGGACGAGACAAGGTCTGATTTGGCCATTTTTCTTGTGGTGTTTGGTGCTTGCATCCCGCCGCGCAATCTCGTTTCATATGCATAGATTCACGTTATACGTGAACTTATGAGAACGAAACGAAACATGGGAATCGAGTTTGTAAGGGAACTTCTGCGCCGCGGATACGGCACATTCTCCCGTGAGACCGCCGCCAAGAAACTGGGCGGAGGTCCCAGCCTGAGCAACAAGCTGGCGCGGCTGGCGGATTCCGGCTGGATCATGCCAATCGGGCGGGGTTTCTACGCTGTAATCGAGCCCGGCAATCAGGGATACGGCTTCGCGCCTCCGCAAGCCTTCCTGGACGATTGGGCGAAGCATCGCGGATTCCAGTACTACGTGGGCGGAATCAGCGCGGCGGAAATCCACGGCGCGGCGCACCAGCGCCCACAGACCTACCAAGTCGTTGTGGATCGCGCCCTCCGCCCGTTCCGGTACGGCGATCTGCGCATTTCCTTCTTCAGGAAAACGCCGATTACGGATCACATGTGGGTGCAGAAAAGCACCCCCACGGGATATCTCCGGGTCAGTACGCCCGAGACGACCGCCTATGACCTGCTGTTTCTTCCGCGTGCGTGCCGGTCCTTGAGCCGGGTCGCCACGATTTTCGTGGAGCTTGGCGAGGCCATGAAGGGTCCCGCGCTGGCTGGCCTCTGCGCGATGGACTGCGAGACCATACCGCTTCAGAGATTGGGATGGTTGCTGGACCGCACGGGCTGGAAGAAGCTCACCGGCAAACTGCACGACGCCTTGAAGCAACGAAAGCCGCAGTGGCGCGTGCTGGACCCGCGGCTGCCGGAGGAAGGGAAACGAAACGATCGCTGGCACATCGTCGAAAACACCGACGTGGAGCCGGATATCTGATGGTCGGGAACGGGCATGATACCTGAGAACTACCTGCGCGAATGGAAGGAACAGGCGCCGTGGAAGACCGACGGCATGGTGGAGCAGGATCTCATTATCTGCCGGAGCCTTGTGGCGCTCTTCTCCGAGCCCGTCCTGTCCAAGCACCTGGCATTTCGAGGGGGCACCGCACTTCACAAGCTCCACCTCGCACCGGCCAGCCGTTACTCCGAGGATATTGACCTGGTGCAGGTTGTCGGCGGTCCCATCGGGCATATCTTCGATGCCCTCCGCAGGGCCCTGGGAGATCTCCTGGGCAAGCCTCAGCGAAAACAAGGACCGGGTGTGGTTACGGTCACCTACAAGATGGCCGCAACGAGCGCCGCCTCGCAAACACTTCGGCTCAAGGTGGAAATCAATTCGCGTGAGCACTTCGCCGTGCTGGGCGTGACATCGAGCGCGCTCAGTGTCTCATCTCGATGGTTCTCGGGTTCGGCCAACATCCCGACCTATTGCATCGAGGAGCTGCTGGGCACGAAGCTCCGCGCCATGTATCAACGGCGGAAAGGTCGCGACCTCTTTGATCTCTGGCTGGGGTTATCTCAAGGGAAAGCCAATCCGGAGCTGATAGGCAGGTGTTTCCACCGCTACATGGCCGCTTCGGATCTCCGGGTGAGTGCTCGTGAATACCAGTTGAGCATGGAGCCGAAGCTGGTTCATCCGGACTTTGTATACGATACGGACGACCTTCTCAGGCCCGGGGTCAACTTCGACCTGCCCGCGGCGTATGCGGTGGTCGAGCGGGAGATCATCAGCCGCCTGGATGCCTTTCGGGACGAGGGCTACGCCGAGGCCGGACCTCGCTGACATTCTCTCGGTCAAGTGCTCGCCGGAAATCCAAGCGCTTGAAAAGGGCCTTTCCGCCGCAGGCGGATCAGCCAAAGGCTGACGAGCCGCTTTTCGGGCCTGGAAATCGCTTCTAAGAGGTGCCCACGAAACACCCCGCATCAGAGCCTGCGTCACGGTGCGTGGCAGGCGCGAAAGGACACGGAAGAGGAGAAGAGGTAGCTACGAAAGGCACGAAAAGGAGAAGGCAAGAGAAGATCTGGCCGCGAAAGAACGCAAAAGACACAAAAGGGGAACGAAGGATGATTGGATAATTGGATGATTCGATGATTCGGGGGAGAGAGAAGGGCCAGAGCGGAG
>JAFGQA010000059.1 GCA_016935885.1 Phycisphaerae bacterium
ACGCCGATCGGAACCGCGACCGTGAGGGAGCGGTCAGCGTTCACCCTTGAGGAACGTCGGCAAACCGGTCATCCCCGTCGGCCACAGTGGGCCGACGCTGCAACGAAGCGTCAATGGAGCATGCACGCTCAACCCTAAAACGCTCTAAGAGTCGGTGCCAAAGCCGTGGCACCGGTGCTGCATCACGGGTCGGGATCCCACACCACAGCGGGGCCTGGGCTGGACTCCCAGACGCAGGCCGCCAACGAGCGGATCGCTTCAATCCCGCTCGACAAGCCGGTCGATCAGGAAGCTGGACTGTTCCAAGGCCTGGTCCTTGAACGAACCGAAGTAGTCTCGCACCTCGTGGAACATTCGGACGAAGGCATCGTGCTCCTTGCGGGCAACGAGCTCCTGCACGTCCTGGGTCGCCTTCAGGAAGGCCGCCGTGACATCGGGCGTCGCCGGATTGGACATCTGGATCGACGCGTACAACTCGGGCGACTGGGCGAAGTGGCGGGCGGTCATGATCAGTTCCATCAGATAAACCGGCGACGTGAACGCGAGCGTCTCGTCGATCGACACGCCGAGATGGGCAAACGTCCTGCCCATGACCTCCGTGGAGAAGTGGACGAGCACCTGGACGACGGACATGGCCCGGTCGTGTTCTTCGGGCGTGGCTTCCTGCATGACCAGGCCTCGGGCATGGAACATCTGACGAAGCCAATCGAGCCATTCGTCGCCACGGCCGGGGCACAGGACCACGCGTTGGCCCTGTAGCGAGTGGACCGACGGCCCGAACAGCGGGTGCGTGCCGACGACCGAGGCGGTAGTGCATTCGAGCATGGCGGCAAGAGGCCCGATCTTGGTCGAGGTGACGTCCATGAGCAGGGCGTCCTTGCGGACCCGGGGGCCAAGGTTGCGGATGACCTCGATGGTGACGTCGATCGGCACGCTGATGAGGACGACGTCGGCCGCGGCTGCGGCCTCCTCCGGCGTAAGCTGTGTATCCAGGTCGGCGACCATGACCACATGACCAAGATCGGCAAACAGCTCGGCCATGCACCGTCCCATCTCGCCCTTGCCACCGATGACGGCGACGGTCCGAGGCTCTATGTCAAGCGGAACCTCGGCCTTCAGTGCCGCCTGTCTGTCGCGGCTGCCCCAGATGATCAGGCGCCAGATGCTTTCAATGAGCTGCGGCGGGAGGCCGAGCGGGGTGGCGCGGGTGCGCCGATCGGTGATGATCTCACGCTCGCGCACGAAGTCGCGGATGCGAACGCCGTGCTCGCGCTTGTACTCGGCGAGTTCACTGACCAGGCCATATCGACGGGCAAGGAGGTTGAGGACGTCTCGATCGATGGCGTCGATCATCGCGCGAAGGACTGAGAGGGGGCGGACGCTGCCGGGTTCAGGAGTCGGTTGTGATGGTTCCATCGTTCAGGAGTCCATTTCGCGCACGACCGACGTGCGTTGGCGACCACATGATTCGATCACGCCGATGGGAAGCTACTGGCCGGTCTGATGGCGGTCAAGCGATTCCCAGCGCTGCTACGCCGGGTTACTATCGTCTGTTGTTACGGGACTGCCCTGATGACCCTGTGGGACCAGTGCTGTGATTCGAATCGACGACGACCTGTTCATCACCGAGGACGAGGTCTGCTTCACCTACGCTCGGAGTCCGGGGCCAGGCGGGCAGAACGTCAACAAGGTGGAGACCAGTGTGACGCTACGGTTCGATGTTGCCAACAGCCCGTCGTTGAGCGACGGGCAGCGAGGCCGGATCCGCGAGAAGCTGGCGACGCGGATCAACAAGGAAGGCGTCTTGCGGATTACCAGCCGGCGCCAGCGGACACAGGCGGCGAATCGGAGGGCGGCGGTGGACCGGCTTGTCGAACTGCTAGGCGAGGCGTTGCGGCGGCGGGTCCCGCGGAGGAAGACGAGGCCGACCAGGGCCTCGGTCGAGCGACGGTTGGCCGAGAAGGCCCGGCATAGCAAGCGGCGGAGCGACCGGAGCTTTCGATATCGGGGCGGCGAGGAGCCCTGAATCTTGCGCCGCGGTCGTGCGTGCCAGGGCATGATCCCAGTGCCAATGTGGGCAAAGGCTGAAGCGCAGCCCGGTTCGTGCTTTCGCTGGGGAGGGGGAGGCTTTTTGCCACAACCCCATATTCGACAGATTGTTAGCGTTCTTCGCCGACGGACGGCCGTGCGGACGGCTTTCTCACCACGGGCAGTTATCGTAGAATTCGGCCGGGGCCCGTGGCTATAACACGAGGGTCGAGACCTCAGGCAGGTGGCTTGTGGGGCGCACCTGCCACATGCCCGGTCGCAGGCTGGGGGGTCCGAGAACAGGTTTTCGGCGAGATGCGTTTTTCCCGAACCCGTTGTTCCCTACGATGTTATGGGGGTGGAGAAAGAGAACCGGCACGAGGCCAATAGCGTAAGCAAGAGACTCATTGCGGCCGATACATCAGGCGGGGCACCGAGGATCGCGCAAAGCCGGACCGGTTGAGATTATTGATGCTGGATAAACGAACTCTGTTGATTATGACCACCGGGATCGGCCTGAGTCTGTGGACAGGCTGCGTTGTGCCACAGCCACGTGGCCAGGGGATGTACCGGCACGTCGAGGAGCCCACGACCAAGGCGTGGTATCACCTGTATCTGCCGGTTGACTACGTCAGGAACAACGGCCGCCACCCGGACCCGAAGGTTCGGCGGTGGCCGTTGGTCATGACGTTTCACGGGATGAAGCCCTATGACAACGCCCTGCCGCAGGAGCGTGAATGGGAGAAAGAGGCAGACGTCTACGGCTACATCGTGTGCGCACCTGAACTGGCTACGTCGGATTCGTTCATGCAGTATCCGCTGACGAAGGAACACGGCTACGTTCTGAAGGACAAGCGGAACGTCATCGCGATCATGGATCACGTCTTTGCGACGACGCTGGCGGACCCCGAGCGCGTGTTGTCAACGAGTTGGTCGTGTGGCGGCTACTTGGCGCACTACTTCCCCAACCGCTTCCCGGACAGGTTCTCCTGTATTGCCACGCGGTTGTCGAACTTCTCGCACGAATTGATGATCGGGGACACGGTGCCGCTGTACAAGGACAAGACGCCGGTCGCGCTATTCATAGGAGACGGCGACTTCCCGGCGTGCAAGACCGAGTCCGAAAACGCCGTGGCGTGGTACACGGCGCGGAAGTTCCGCGTGGTCCGTGGGAAGATGATTGACCGGATGGGCCACCGGCGGATACCGCAATGCGCTGCGGCCTTCTTCGCCGAGCAGTTGGGCATCGAGCCGCTGCACCCGTTGGAGGCGGCGATGACCGTCGCGCAGGTCCAGATGACCGATTACTACCCACCGCAGGATCTGATCGCCAAGATGTCACCGCGAACGATGCTGGCGGCGAGCGGAGTTGAAACCACGAGGCCCGAACGGGCTTTCGACAAACAGAGCGGACGGAGCCTGCCTCCGATCATACCGGAGCGGAGGGTCGTATATGAAAGTACGACGGCGGGCCGGAACTACCCGTTTGGTCGAACGCCATTGTACGATCCGACACCGGCTGACGATCTCGCGAGGGAAATGAGGCAGTCATCCTCGCTGGTTCCACCGACAGGGGCCGGTGCCACGCGCGTGGCAAGGGCCACGCCTTCGCCGCCGAACTGGTTGGAGCCGACGCGGAACGTCGCGCGAAGCAGCGGCTCGCCTGGCGGAGAGAGCCCGCCCAGTACCCGTGCCACCAACAGCGACAGCTCCGGGAGGTTTGCAGATGCCGCCACGAAAGGGCGCGACAACGGGCACGGCGAGCAATCGGCCGGCAGCGTGAGGAGCGAGCCTGACGGTCAGTCGGCATCGACGGCGACCGCGTCGAATCTGAACACGCGCGATCCCGGCCGGCGTCGCCCACCGGTGAAAGGCGGCGGAACAGATTCTCCCAAGGATTCAACGGCGAGTCGGTCCGTGCCTGCAAAGGCATCGCGACCGTTCGACCCGCGGGATGCAGGTCCGCGGGACTATGACCAATTGCTTGCGAAGGTCACGCCTCGTCGAACCGACCCTCCGAAGAACGCCGCCCGGGATCCGGGGGTCCGCCGTTCTGCTCGTCGCGGCGAGCCTTCCGTCGCTTCCGAGCCACTGGGCAGTACGGTCAGGCGGGTAAACGTTCGGCTGAGTGGACCTGCGATCGGCACATCGCCCCACTACATCGCCTACGGCGTCGACCTTCCTCGCAACGTTCTGGACGGCGCCGATTGCCTATGGATGGATAACGGCGTTTGGATCGGGGACGACCCGAGCGGCGTGAAGATCCTCGATGCGCCAGGGCAGCACTGCATCACGGTGCTTGTCGTGACGAAGGACAACGCGGAATACCGGGGCAGCGCGACCGTCTACGTCCTGGAGCCTCGCAAGCCGGTCGGTTCTAGCTACAGAGTCAGCTCTGAGTGATTTGCAGGTTGCTGTGTTTCAGCGAATCGGAGGGACCGGCGCGCACGTCGTTGATGGCGGCCGCTTGGTTGCCGTTCCCCTGTTTGTGGTCGCTGGTTTGTGTTCTGTTGTTGGCCGCGGGAGGAATATCGATGAGTGATACACCTGAGACGATCACATTTGACGATTTTGCCAAGGTGGACTTGCGGATTGCCAAGGTGCTGGAGGCGAGGGAACACCCGAACGCCGACCGGCTGCTAGTCCTGCAAATCGACCTGGGAACTGAGCAGCGGCAGTTGGTTGCGGGACTAAAGGGATACTACGAGCCGGCGGACCTGGTCGGCAAGCTGATCGTCGTCGTGACCAACCTGGCACCGCGCAAGATGCGAGGCGAGCAAAGCCAGGGCATGTTGCTGGCGGCTTCGACCGAGGACCACTCGCAAGTGGTCCTCCTGACGCCGATGTCGGAGATCCCGCCGGGCTCGAAGGCGCTGTAGCCGATGGCTGCTCGGTCGAGCTTGCGCACCAGGACGCCATGAGTACGGCACTCGCCATTTCGGACGAAAATGGCGGCGGGTCTTTCTGAACAGGCTATTCGTGCTCGCTGGGGCATGTCGCGCCGCGTCCAGTGTCATAACGCTTCCGGCGGCGTTCGATTCCCGGTGCCACTGGCGGCTCGCCCGCCAGCGCGGATGCGGTATGCGCCCACCGGTGAGGACCACACGGGCAGACAAGCTGCCCGTGCCACACGTGCGTCCGCTGGTGCGAGAACCCCTTCTCGCACGCGTCCGCTGCCGCTGGTGCGAGAATCCCTTCTCGCACCCACACGCAGAGGAATCCCTTCCTCGAAGCGTTGCAGGATAAGAATCCTGCTGCACGTGGGGCCGAGAAGGGATTCTCGGCCCAGCAATCCTGCTTATCATCAGTGGACGGGTTCCTTCCGTACCCCAGCAGTGAACGATGTCGGCCTTGAACGACAGATTCTCGGTGGTCTGGTACTTGTGAAACACTTTTGCAGCGAGTTGCACGGCCTTTGCCTTGCGCTCGGCTTCGGGAATCCGCTCGCTCGCTTTCTTCAATCGCAGGATTTTGTAGTACCGGTTCTCGTAGCTTGCCAGCAACGTAACGCCCGTCAGAATCAGGCCCAGGCAAGTGAACAGACCGATCATCAGCGTTTTTCTTATCATGGCGTGCCTTTTCAGAAATGCCCTCATTAGCAGCCCGTGGCAAAACTGTGGCACCGGCGTCTCGCCGGTGGTTTTCACGGTCAGAAACGACGTTTCCGAACGGCTGTTTTGCCTTTTGCCACGGGCTGTTAGGCGGCACCCTCAGGAATGCCCTCACTGGGCGGCCCTCTGTTGTATCCCCGAGCCCTGCGCTCACGCGGTCCTGCCTCCGTGGCTCCACCAGGCCGGTCTTGATCCAATCGCTCAGGCGTGGAGTCGAAACGCACTGCTCGCAGAGCATTGGCAAACACCCCGACACAACATGGCATTATCCCCGT
>JAFGQA010000060.1 GCA_016935885.1 Phycisphaerae bacterium
CCGGGGGCTCTTGAACGTCGCTGCAAGCTGATTTGTCTTGGGCGATCTCAAGTTCCTCGCCATACCTACTCAAATGACGTACACCCCTTAAACCGGAGCACGTCGTTTCTCGTCCGGATGCTGGCTTGCCGGGGCGAAGCCGTGGCGCATAGTGTTCTCGGACATAGTCTGCGGAAGGGTGTACTGCTGGAGGTAATCTGGGCCGCCGGTCTTGGTACCCAAGCCGGACATCTTGAAGCCGCCGAACGGCTGGCGATCCACGCGGGAAGCCGTGATCCTGCGATTGATGTACAGGTTGCCGACCATCAGGCGGCGCTTGGCAAGCTCGATGTTGCTGGGGTCGCGGGAATAGACGCCGCCGGTCAGGGCATAGGCCGTGTTGTTGGCGATGTCGATGGCCTGCTCGAAGCCGTCGGCGCGGAGCACCGCGAGGATCGGGGCCATGATCTCCTCCTGGGCGATGGTGGCCTCCGGCGGGACGTCGGCGAAGATGACCGGCGCGAAGAAGTAGCCGTCCGTAGACTTCGTACCGGCGGCGGCCCTTGGCTGATCGCCACCGAGGACGCACTTGGCCTCCTTCTTGCCAGCCTCGACGAACCGGCATGCACGGTCCACCGCCTCGGCATCGATCAGTGGGCCAACGGTCGTGCCGGGCAGGTCCGCGGCGGCGGGCTTGATGCCGCCGGCGGCCTCGGTCAACTTGGCAAGATACTCCTCGTAAACGCCTGCGAGCACGATCACCCGGGAGCAGGCCGTGCACTTCTGGCCGGAATAGCCAAAGGCCGAGGCGATCGTCGCCTGGACGGCCTCATCGATGTCGGCGTCGTCGTCGATGATGATGGCGTTCTTGCCGCCCATGTCCGCGATGGCGTGTTTGAAGGCGGCCCGACCGGCCCTGAGATGCCGGGCGTTCTCCATGATGCGGCAACCCACGTCGCGCGAGCCGGTGAAGGCCACCATGTCTACGCCGGGGTGCCGGACCAAGTAGTCGCCAATCTCCTCGCCGCGGCCGGGCACGAAGTTCAACACGCCGGGCGCCAGGCCCGCCTCGATCAAAACGTCAACCATGGTTGCGGCGCACACGGACGCACCGCGGGCAGGCTTGGCAATCACCGCATTGCCGGTGACCAGGGCCGCCGCCGTCATGCCGGTCAGAAGGGCCATCGGGAAACAAAACGGTCCGATCGTGACGACGACGCCGCGTGGGCGATAGATGTATTCGTTGGTCTCGGCGGGATAGTCCCGTCGGCGGTTGCGTCGATAGAGACGCCGGGCTTCATAGGCGTAGAAGCGGAGGTAGTCAACGGTCTCCATCAGGTCGCCTTGGGCCTCGGGCCACGTCTTGCCGACTTCGTAGACCATCCAGGCCGCGGCTTCGAAGCGGCGGCGGCTCAGGATCTCGGCCGCGCGGTCCAGGACGGCCGCGCGATCCTCCGCCGGCGTGGCGGCCCACGCCTCCGCGGCCTTACGGGCCGCCTCCACCGCCTGGTCCGCGATGCGGCGATCGCAAACCGCCGTTCGCCCGACGACCTGCGTCGGGTCTGACGGATTCACCGAGTCAAACCAATCCGGGGTCTCCACAGGCGTGTTGTCGATGATGGCCGGATACCTTCGGCCGCACCGGCTCCGCACCATCCGCAAGGCGTCCTCCATTGCCTGCCTGTTCTCGGCGCGGGAGAAGTCAACGTCGGCTTCATTCTCGAAAGGAGTTGTCGGGCTCATATCCGGGTTCTCGTCTGGATCCTGCGTGTCCTGGATGAATGGTTTGGGAAGCGACGCGTCGGCCGCGTCATGGTGCTCGGCCGGGTCCTGAAGCAGGGTTTGAACCGGCGTGTTCTCGGTGAATGTCTGCCGCAGGAAGGACTCGTTCGCGGTGTTCTCGATCAAACGCCGGATGAAGTACGCCATGCCGGACATCTGATCACCACACGGAGCATAGACGCGCAGGCGCTGCTTCATGGCGACCAACGCCCGCTTGAGCGGATCGCCCATGCCGGTGAGCATCTGCATCTCGACGGTCCTCGGCGGCAGGCCGAGGGCGTCCTCCATCGCCAGGACCGCGGCGATCGAGCGGACGTTGTGGCTGGCAAAGGCGGGGCGGATGACGTCGGCATTCTCGAGCATCATCCGGGCGACCTTCTCGAAGGCTACGTCGGACTGCCACTTTTGTGTGTACAGCGGGATGGGCCACCCGTTCAGGATGGCCTTGGCCGTCTCGGAATCCCAGTACGCGCCCTTCACGAGGCGGACCGTGATGGGCGTCCCGCGCCGGCGCGTCCAGTCGATCAGGTTGGCCATGTCCCGCTCGCCGTCGGGCATGTAGCACTGGATAACGATGCCACAATCGGGCCAGTCGTGGAACTCCGGCTCGGAGAGGACCCGCTTGTAGATGTCCAAGGTCAAGTCCTTGACGGCGAAGTGCTCCATATCGACGTTGAGAAACGAGCCCGTGTCGCGGGCGGCCCTCAGGACGGGGCGCAAGCGGTCCAGGACGGCTTCGGACGTCTTGACCGGGTCAATGGGGTCGAACTTCGTCACGATTGCGGACAGCTTCAGCGAGATGTTGACACGCGGGAGCGGTCCCCAAGGAGCCTCGTCCAGCAAGCGTGCGGGCGCCCAGTTGGGTGCTTCATGGCTCAGGCCGGTGATCAGCCTGAGGTACTGCTCCTGATGAGCCCGCGCGATTCGATCGGCGATGATCGTCTCGCCGAGGACGTCGAGCGTGAAGGCCATGCCTCGCCTTCGGAGCTTCACGACCGTGGTGATGGCTTCCTCGGGCGTGGAGCCGGCGATGAACTGCTTTGCCATCTCGCCGCAACCGAAGCGGGCGACGTCCGCTACCAGGGAAGCGAGCATGGAGCGGTCGCGCCGGTAGGCCAAGGCCAACTGGAGCGGCAGGGGCAGGGGGGGAGACGCAGGCGAGACGCCTGTGCCACGAAACGGCGGTCGCCGAGCCCCGTTGCGCGGTTTCAGGTACTCAGCCAGGTGTCGGGCGACAGCCCGTCGGCTGCGGAGCGACGGGAGGACCTCAACGAATCGAAAGAGCCGCATCTTGAGATCGTCATCCCGGGTCATCCAATCCATCGCGTGCTGCTGCCAGAACTCCATCGAGAAGACGGAAGGTCCGGCGGCTTCGGCACGCTGGAAGATCTCCTCGCCGATCTTCCGGATGGAAGCCTCGAGCGGCATGTGGTCCGTTCTTGACATGGTAATCAACGTCGTCACCCCGATGCGGGAGTCTAGCCGTCGCGCCGGGACGCCGCAAGCGTTGCGAAGCCCGGACGGGCAACATAGACTTTGCGCCCATGGATAGAACACGACGGTTGGAGTTGGGATGTTTGGCCTTGGGGCTCACGGTCGTTGCGATCGCGGGTCCGGGATGTGAGGACAAGCGGCGGCATCAGACGTCTGCGGGGGTCGACTACGTGGACGTGGTGTGTCCGGTCGCGTCAGACGCGACGCCCGCCGAGGTGGCTCGGGCCTTCCTGGCCGCCGTCCGCGAAGCCCAACACGCCCGCCTGCACGGCTTGGGGCGTAGCGAAGACGAAGAGGCGTATGATCGGGCAATGGGCAAGATCGGTACGTTGGCGGCGGCTGCCTGGATTCACGAGAAGATGCTGAAGACACGGTCCCCCACGTTGCCGGCGGGCCTCACGGAACAGGCGGCGGTGACCCTCGTTTCAGAATCGTGGGTGTCGATCGCGGCGTACTACGTGGATGGCTTTCTTTTTGAGACCTTGAGTCTCCCGTCCAAGGGCCCAGCCCCACAGGCGAGTGTGCGTGCGTACATCGAAGCGGAAAGACCCGAGGACCGGGAGCGCCTGGAGGAAGTGGAGGCATTGCCGGATGTTGCCGGGGCGGTCGACGGTGACGGCAAGCCGCTGGTCCGAGGCAGCAAGGCGTACGTCAAGCTGACTCGCTCGAAGGCGCTGGCTCAGAAGCCGGCTTTCAACGTTCCCATCCGAGCGCGATTCACGATCGATCTGCGACAGGTGGATGGTGCCTGGCGGGTGGCCGGCTTAACGATCGGTCCCGCGCCGAGCCAGCAACCCACCACCGCGCCGGTGCCCCAACCAGCATCTGCACCGGCGACAACATCCGATAATGCAGATCCACGCGAATAGCATCCATCCACGATGAGCCGAGCAAAGCCCACGCAGCCGCTGATCCGGTGACCAGTGCAGGCTTACGCTTGCTCGTGCGGGCCACGGACCCATCCCAAGACTTACGGCACGGGCTCCAGCCGGCGATCCATCATGAGCCAGCAGACCGCACGCCAGGAGGTCCTGGGGTAAACCCTAAGGAAGGGCGCGCGCCGCGGCCTCCTGCCGCCGCTGGGGGCGTGCAAGGATCGCCCGCTCGAGCGCAAAGCTGGCGCTAGGGCTAAAGACTTTTGAAGGCGTGTGCCGATCAACAGTCTATCGATGTTACCTAGTTTACCTATTTTCTCTGTTCCAAGTCATCCTACGTTGAATGTGTAATATGTGTAACATGGGATGTTTCAGAATCTGCGCGGTGCGGTCCATCAGGATGTCGGCCGAGTCCATTGATTCCCCTATCCACACGGCAGCCTCCGACAGGATGTCGGAGCTGACTCGCAGGCGTTGAGCCTGCGATTTCCGGTCCTTGGCGGAGCGGTCCATTATGCCGAAGTCCTTGTTGCTCAGCGATTACATGGATCCCCTACTTCGTGGTGAGCGTAGGGTGTGCCGTGAGATGGTGAGAACAGCCATACACCGAGGGGCGTGTCCTCAAGAGCTGTATCACGAGTTGATCTGGCCTGCCATGGAGAACGTCGATCGGTTGTACCGCGAAGATCGCATCAGCTTGGCGGAGGAGCACATGGCCACCCGGATTAACCGGACGGTGGCCGATCACCTGCAGAGCCGCATGGAGGCCCGACCCCTGCTCGGCAGACGGATCATTGTTGCCTGCGCATCGGGCGAGGCGGAGGAGTTCATCGCCCAGATGTGCGCGGACCTGTTCGAGGCGGACGGCTGGGACGTGTACCTGCTCGGCGGCGGCGTTCCCCACGACGAGATCATCTCACTCGTGGGAGCTCTCCAGCCGCACACGCTCCTGATCGTGGGCAGCAAGCCGACGGATGCACCATCGGTCCGAAACCTGATTGACTACATCCGGGAGATCAGCGCGTGCCCGACTATGAATATCATGGTCTCCGGCGGCGTGTTCAACAGGGCAGGCGGATTGTGGCGCGAGGTGAAGGCAGACCTGTTTGCCGAGACGGCGGCCGAGGCGTTGGAGCTGGCCCGGCAAGCGAGCCCGCGCAAACCAGAGCTGCGGGTGCCGGGGGCGCCGAAGAAGCGCAGACGCCGGCGCAGGCCGCCGCTGCTGGCACAGGTGGAGGCACAGGCGTAGGCATTGAAAGCCAAAACCTGAAACAAGACATCCGATTACTCATATCCGAAACCCGGCGGCCGGAAGCCGAAACAACAGAACGTGGAAGCGCCAAGGCGCGAGCGACTTCGGCGCCGCGCTTCTCGGCCTCTGCTCATCGGGGATTGAACCGCCCCACCGAGCACGGCTGCCAGTGGCGTCTGGAACGGGGAACGGGAGCCGACCGGGGGGGGTATCCACGCCAGGCGGTTGGGCTTGCTGGTGGGGCCCGCCGGGGGGGATTTGCGGCGGTGCCTGACGACTGGGTATGTTTGCCTCATATTCGCCGTCGGGCTGACCGATAACAACGACACGTGGCCGTCGAGGCAGAAGGAGCTGCAAGCCGCGTGACACCCGACGTGAAGCAGCTCGCCGGGTCAAGGCGGACCGGGCTGGCTGGAACGGACTGGTTTCGGTCTCGCTGTCGAGTGCCTCAGTCGGCTGGCGGCCCTAGTCTTCCGCGCGTTCTGCCTTCCTCCATGTGCCCGATGGTCGCGTCCGTAACGAGTGCGGCCCCTCCTTCCTGCCGTACTGGGAAGATGGTCTGTTCGCCGCGCCGACGGGGATGGAGAAGACATCCGCGGGAAGGCCGGAATCCTAATCGATTGGAACCCGGCAGTGGTGCGAGATTGGGACAGATGCGGTAGTATCCGTCCAGCAGACTTGGGGGTCCTGGTGCCATGTTAGCGATCGTAGTCGAGTCCGGCACGGCAACAGTTCGGGAGGTGGCGCAGCCCAAGCCCGAGGAGGGCGAGGTGCTTGTGAAGGTGCGCGCGGCAGGCATCTGCGGGACGGATCTGGAGATTCTGAAGGGCTACGGCGGCTTCGAGGGCATCCCCGGCCACGAGTTTGTCGGCACGGTCGTCTCCAGCACGTCACGTTTGGCCGACAAGCGGGTGGCGGTCGAGATCAACTGCGTCTGCGGCCGCTGCGACATGTGCTCCAGTGGCTTGTCGAATCATTGCAGGCGGCGGACGGTCATTGGCGTCAGCGGACGGCCCGGCGTCTTCGCGGAATACGTGGCGGTTCCCGAGCGCAACTGCATGGAGGTACCGGATTCGATCAGCGACGACGCGGCGGTCTTTGTCGAGCCATTGGCGGCGGCCTTCCAGATCATTCGGCAGGTGAAGATCGAGGCGAGGATGAACGTCGCCGTGTTGGGCACCGGCCGATTGGGCTTGCTGGTAGCGCAGATATTGGGCCTGACGGGCTGCCGGCTGATCGCGATCGGGCGCAATCCCAAAACGCTGGCCTTCCTGGATCGCAAACGCCTGCGAACGGCGATGGTCGCCGACCTGAAGCATCTTAACGAGTATGACTTGGTGGTGGACTGCACGGGCTCGCCGGAGGGGCTGCCGCTGGCACTGAGGCTGGTCCGCCCGCGCGGGACGATCGTCGTGAAGACGACGTGTAAGACAGACGAGGTGGCCGATCTCACACCGGTCGTGGTGAATGAGATCACGGTGCTCGGCAGCCGGTGTGGCCCGTTTGGTGACGCGCTCAGTGTACTGGCCCAGAAGCGAATCGACGTGCTCAGCATGGTCTCCCGCCGGATGCCTTTGTCCGAGGGGCCGAAGGCGTTGGAGCTTGCGGCGGATCCTGAGCACATCAAGATCCTCCTGAAGATCGCCGAATGACGAGGAACGGGCGAGAACCTGTCCACGCAGGGGGGGCAGGGGTCGAGCGCGTGGCGCTCAGGTCCGAGTCCTTTGAAGACACGAGTCTGCTGTACTTCCCGGCGTTGTCGGGCATTGAGGGCTTCGCCCACGTCGTGACGACCCGCCCGTGGAACATGGCCACGCACCGCGGGCCGGATACTGACCTGGCGCTGGACCGGCGCCGGCGGGTGTGCGAGCACGTTGGCCTGGCATTTCAGAACCTGACCGGGGCGGAGCAGATCCACAGCGCCCATGTCGTGCGCATCCTGCCGTCCGACGTGGGCGCAGGGCGGGATGGTCGACACACGGCGATTCGCTTTGTTGACGGGTTCGTGTGCGATCTGCCCGACGTTCCGGTGATGATGTGCTCGGCGGACTGCCCGATGATCGTGGTGGTCGAACCCCGGTCGCGCGTGTTCGGCGTTGCCCACGCGAGTTGGCGCGGAACCGTGGCAGGGATGACCGCCGAGCTTGTGCGGCAGTTGCGGCGGGAATTCCAGGTCGAGCCGGCTGATCTGATGGCAGGTATTTGCCCGTGTGCCGGGGCGACGCGGTATGAAGTCGGCGAGGAGGTGTTTAGAATCGCCCAGGCGCGCTGGCAAGATGCCGAGCCTTTTTTCCCAACCGTCGGCGGCCGGCGGCACCTCGACCTGCGGGCAGCGAATGCCGCCCAGCTTGTCGCGGCGGGGGTTCCGCCGGATCGGATCAGCGTTGCGGAGGAATGCACGATCAGCGATCGCCGCTTCTTCTCATACCGGCGCGACGGGGTGGCCACGGGGCGATTCGCGTTGATCGCTGGGTTTCGGTGATACGGATTCGCCCACGTAACACGGGCGAGGGCACACTGTCCTTTTCAAAGGCAAACAAGAAAGGGCTTTTCCCCTAATACGAAATGGGCGTTCTCCATCCTTTGCTTCGCAAAGGATGGAGCGATTCGCGCTGATGCTATCGCAGGGTGGGTTGGTTATCGTCCGGGCTGGGAAGAGAATGTAGGCAGTACGGAGATCTTCCGTGGATTTGTGGACGGCGCTGCTGGATGTGTTGATCCTGCTGTTTGCGGCGTTGGCGCTTGGCGCGCTGTGCGAGCGGTTGGGGCAAAGTGCGATACTGGGCTACCTCCTCGCCGGCACGCTACTTGGGCCCAATGCGTATGACATGATGACGAACCATCGCGCGGTGACGGCAATCGCGGAACTGGGGGTGGCCCTGCTGCTCTTCACGATCGGTCTCGAGTTCTCCTGGCGGAGGCTTCGACGCATCGGGCCGATTGCCATTGGCGGCGGCACCCTCCAGGTCTTGCTGACTGGTGCGGTGGCGGGAGGAGCATGTCTGATGCTGGGATTGGGTGGGTCGGCGTCCGTGGCTGTCGGCGCCATGATCGCCCTAAGCAGCACCGCCTGCGTGTTGCGGGTCCTGGTTAGCCGCGCGGAGATTGACAGTGTCCACGGCCGCAACGCACTTGGGATCCTGCTCTTGCAGGACATCAGCTTGATCCCCCTTGTCCTCATCGTCACGGCGTTGGGCGGCGAGGGGACGACGGCGCAGATCGCGCGGGAGATGGGGCGGGCGATCGGGGGAGCGGCGATCCTTGTGGCAGTGTTCTACGTGTTATTCAAGTACCTCGTGCCGTTGATATTGAGCATCGAGGCGACGGCACGCAATCGTGAATTGACCATCCTGCTGGCGATCGTCATGGCCGTGGGGTCGGCGTGGGCGGCGCACCGCGTTGGGTTCTCACCGGCCCTTGGCGCCTTTGTTGCGGGCATGCTGTTGGCCAGTTCACCATTCGCGACGCAGGTCCGCGCCGACGTCGTCTCCTTGCGGACGCTTTTTGTGACGCTGTTCTTCAGCTCGATTGGGATGCTGGCCGATCCGGTGTGGGCCGTGGAGCACTGGGCGACGGTCCTGGCCTTGGTTGGAGCCATCGTCATCGGGAAGGCGGTGTTGGCCGGCGGCGTGACCTACCTGTTCCGTGCCTCGCTGGGTCATGCGGTTGCCACGGGCGTTTGTCTGGCCCAGGTCGGCGAGTTCTCCGTGGTGCTGACCGAAGTGGCGAGACATCGGGGACTGATCGACGGCGATCTGTTCAAGCTGATTATCTCGGCGACGATCATCACGTTGTTTCTGACGCCGTACTTGGTGGCCGTGGCGCCGCGCCTTGCCCGGGCCGCGGGAAGGCTGTCGGCTCGTGGGCCCAGAGAACTGCCTCCCAGGGGCGGCGCGTGGCACAGGCGTCTCGGCGGTGTCGACACCGCCGAGACGGCGGCGCCAGATTCGTCACGGCCCGACGCGGAGATGACGGATCACATCGTGATTGTGGGCTTCGGGCCGGCCGGGCAGCGCGTCGCCGAGACGCTGATGCGGCGGCACAAACCGCGCATCGTTGTCTTGGAGCAGAATCCCAAGACCGCGACCATCGCCCGGACATACGAGCTTCAGACGTTCATCGGTGACGCGACCCGCACGGAAACGCTGGAAGAACTGCGCGTCGGCGCGGCCAAGGCCGTGGCGGTGACAGTGCCCGACCCGACCACCGCCCGACACGTCATCGAGGGCATTCGTTCGCTGTCACCCCAGACGCCGATCATCGCCCGGTCGCGGTATCACATTCACCGATGGCAGCTAACGCTCGCCGGGGCCCAGGTCGTCATCGACGAGGAAGATCACGTCGGCGCGCGCATCGCGTTGGAGGTACGAAGAGTCCTGCGGGCCGCCGGCGGCGAGCCATCGTCCACAAATGATGCGACGTGAAGGAGCGCTTGGGCGGGCAAGCCGCCCGTGGCATCCAGAATCGAATGCCGCCGGAGTGTCACGGACCCAAGGATACGCGGAAGCGCCCGCGAAGCTGTAAACGGCCGGTCTCCCTGCATAGAATGTTCATCGCCGGTTAGTCGTTGCTTCAGTCGCGCGCCGTCGCCGGCGCTTTCACGCCTGAGGATGGCCTGGACCACGCTCGAAAGGCCCGTTGTTTTGCCCGCATCGTCTCTGCTGCTTCTGGTGGTCGTTGCCTTGCCTGCCCAGGCTTGGCAGGGAGAGGAAACGAACGTTGCCACGGCGATCGAGGCGGGCAAGCGGGCACTGCTCGAACGGATCAGCGAGTACGACCAAATCGAATACCAAACCCCACAGGGCAACCAGGGCCTTGAAAGGGTGCGTGGCACGGTGACGCGCAGGCTCGGACCGGTCATCGTCGTCAGGGTCCTCGGCGGCGGGACGATCAAGATCCCGCGGAGGTCCATCGTTCTGTGGGCGACACCGGGACACATCTACCCGGAGATGAGCGGGTTCTACTATGGCGGTCCTTCGGCGTTGGTTGCGTTCGCGCTCGTGTGCGCGGGTGTGGACACGACACACCCGGCCATGGCCATGCTGCTGGACGCATTGGCAAAGGATGATGCGAATGAGGCGGGGACCTACGTGCACGGCTTGCGTGCCAGCGTGTGGGGCGCGTTGCTCGAACGGCCGATCAGATCGTCGCACCGCGCGAAGTACAGGAAGCTGCTTCGTGAGGACATGACCTGGCTGATGAAGGCCATGCACGTAGATGGGGGTTATAGCTACACCGCCGCGCCCGGAGGCGGCTGGGACCATTCGAACACGCAGTTCGCCAACCTGGGGCTGTGGGCGGGGGCCGCGGGCGGGATCGAAGTCGCTGACAGAATCTGGCTCAGGATGGCCCGACACTGGATGGAGGCGCAGGTCCCTTCCGGCGGATGGGGCTACTCAAGTTCCGGCGAAACCGCGAGCTCTTCCATGACCGTCGCCGGCTGCAACAGCCTTTACATCGCACTCGACCGTTATTACTCACGAGCCGACGGTCCGTATCGGTACTTCAAAGGCGCCAAACCGAACACGAAGGCCCGCAAGGAGATGCAGGGGATCTACGAGGCGATCCACATGGGCGACCAGTTCCTGGAGCTTAAGCCGCCAAACGTGGCCCAGTTCCACGGCTACGAGCTGTTCGGGCTTGAACGCCTCGGCGTCGCGAGCGGACAGGCCGTCATCGGCGGTCTGGATTGGTTTCGCCATTATGTGCACGGCGTCGCGAACCACCGGTGGGGCCAAGACGAGATCGCGGACGCCTTTGCCCTGATCTTCCTGGTGTACGGCCAGGCCCCGGTGCTCGTCCAGAAGCTGGAGCACGGCGATAGTGCCGACGACTGGAACTACTACCACCGTGACCTGCCCAGCCTGGTCCGCTACATGTCGCGGACGTTTGAGCGGCTGTATCGCTGGCAGCGGATTCAAAACGACGCCAGCCTTTGGGAGATGCAGGATGCCCCGATCCTGTACATCAGCGGGCGGAAGGAACTCGACCTTCCGGACGAGACGTTGAAGCGCATCCGTCAGTACGTCGAGCGCGGCGGCACCGTGTTCCTCCACGCGGATCGGGCAAGCAAGGAGTTTGTCAAGAGCGCTGCCACGGTCTTCGAGCGGATGTTTCGCGATCGGGACTACCACTTCGAGTCGCTCGATGAGGCCCACCCCCTTTTCAACTGCCACTTCGATTGCCGTTCTCGGGAACCGAAGCGGCAGATTCCTTTGCAGGTCATTGCCGACGGGCCGCGCCTGCCCGTGCTGCTTTGTCCGGTCGACATCGCGGGAGCCTGGCACCAGGAACGATTGGCCAAGTGCGAGGCCCTGTTTCAGATGATGGCCAACGTGCGGGTATACACGGCGCCGCCGTACAACGAACTGCCAACGCGTCTGCGGCCGGCTCCGCTGGCGGGTCCGTCCGCGCCACAACGCGGCAGCCTGCGGCTGCTGCGGCTGCCACATGCCGGCCATTGGAACGCTCACCCCGGCGCGTGGCGGCACTTCGCCAACGGCCTGCGGCACCGCACAGGGATCGATCTGGCCATCGAGGCCGGCGCCTCGGCCCCGGGGCCGGGTGCCTTAGATGGATTTGACGTGGTTCACCTGACGACGCGACGCCCCTTGCGGCTGAATGATGCCACGCTGGCGACACTGCGGGCCTATCTCGAAGGCGGCGGGTTGCTGCTGATCGACGCGGCGGACGGCCAGCCCGCCGGCATCGCCGCCATCAGCAAGTTGGTCGACACGATCGATGTCGGTACACGGGGTATCCTGTCGGCCGACCACCATATCGCGACCGGCGCCATGCCCGGCGGTCGGCCGCTGACGGACTTGGAGACGACGAAGGCCGGATCCAGCTTGGTGGCCGGACATGCCCCACCGCCCATATTGACGCGAGTCATCGATGGCCGGGTGGCGGTCATTGCCTGCCCGTTCGATCTGCTAGCGGGGTTGGACGAGCACTTCGTCTGGAATCGCAGCGGATATACGCCAGCCTCGACCGCGAGGATCGTCGACAACATCCTGCTGTGGCGGCTGAGATAGACCGCGTTCGGGCTACCAGCGGAAATCGCAAGGATAAAGCACTTCACGGTTGGACGCACCTGTGGCACCGCCGTCTCGGCGGTGGAGTGTGCATGACACTTCCGGCGGCATTCGATTCTGGGTGCCACTGGCGGCTTGCCCGCCCGTGCCGTCTCTCCGGCGGGCACGTGGGCATGCACACTGGCAGGCAAGCTGCCAGTGCCACCCGCCCGCGCGACCGCCCTACGCCGGCCTTTGAACTCCACAACCGCCTCCGCGACTGCAGCCGCCCCAGCCTGATCGCCCAATTGATACCGTGCCTGACGGAAGGAGTTGACGATCGGCTGCGCGATTGACAAGAAAAATGTTTCTAAACTGAGAAATGTATTTGCTTCTCGGCGAGAAACGATGTATATAGTATGTGTAGTTAAGCGTGAGTATGTGATGTTCGCGTAGAGTGCGGGAATGGCGCGAGTTCTGGGCTATCTATGTTACCTTTGCCTTTTGGAAGGAAGGTCCGCCTAGACTGCGCGTAAACAACCGTTTGCCTTGAAATCGCAAAGCCTCGGCGACCTCCGACGGATGCCGAGGCTTTTTCATTGCGCTTTCTTCGGCCAAGTAGCCCAACCTGGCAGAGGCCGTGCGCTCAGAACGCATGTGTTGTGGGTTCGACTCCCACCTTGGCCACACGCGGCTGTAGGCTAAAAGAGGCAAAGCCGCCGGGCTGAGGGCCCGGTGTCTGAGTGTTCGAATCCCTCCAGCCGCATGGATACATCGTCGTTTGAGACGTGTGTCGACGGTTGCTCTCTCGCAGACCGCCGACGTGGCGGAAGGATTGTGCGCAGGTCGCGTGGCCTGGCACTAAGGCGCAGCCATCTCGACTCGCTTTGCCTCGCGTACCGGTTCGTGGGAGAGTTGGGTCGTGCGCGCCTCAAGCGCGGCACATTGGGCGGCATTCCCCACACCGGATTGTAGATCCGGCGTCGCAGAACAGGGTGGGGTGGTTGACGAGAGGTTCGATTCCTCCGCCGCCCATTGAATCCCGCCCGAGAAGATGCGGGTGGCTTTCTCATGGAACCCGAGGCAACGACCGGGTGCCAGAGCGGTGAGGGAGCGGCCTGCAACGCCGCAATACGTGGGTTCGAATCCCACCCCGGTCTTCGCGATGCGAGTCGGCTGGGTGGCCCAATGTGGCAGAGGCACGGGACTTAAAACCCCGGTGTTGCGGGTTCGAATCCCGCTCCAGCCACGTACGGCTGCGTAGCCCAACTCGGCAGAGGCGCGCGATTCAAAATCGCGTGGTTGCGGGTTCGAATCCCGCCGCAGCCAGATTTCGTTCACCGCTTGGCATGGTCGCTGCCCATCGGCCAAGCATTGCGGTTCTGCGTTTCGCTGTACGCCGAATCCTCGCCTTCATCCTCCATCCTTCAGCCTTCATCCTTACTCACCGCCCCGCGTACATCTGCTCGTAGTATTCCTGGTACGCCCCCGATGTCACGTGGTCCAACCACGCCTCATGTGCCAGATACCAGTCGATCGTCCTGGCCAGGCCTGTCTGAAAACCCATCGACGGCGTCCAACCCAGCTCGTTGTGAATCCGTGACGCGTCGATGGCATAACGCCGGTCGTGCCCTGGACGGTCCCTCACGAAGCTGATAAGGCTCTCCGGCTTGCCGAGGTGTCGCAGGATCGCCTTGACGAGATCGACGTTCGTCCGCTCGCTGTCGCCGCCGATGTTGTACACACGGCCCGCCTGTCCGCGCGTCAGCACCGTCCACAACGCCCGACAGTGATCCTCGACGTACAGCCAGTCGCGGACGTTTAGCCCGTCGCCGTAGACTGGCAGCGCCTTGTCCCGCCGGGCGTTGTTGACCATCAGCGGGATCATCTTTTCGGGAAACTGATACGGCCCGTAGTTGTTCGAGGATCGCGTGATCAACACCGGCAGGCCGTGCGTGTGCCAGAAGGCCGACGCGAGATGGTCCGCCGCGGCCTTCGACGCGCTGTACGGCGAATGTGGATCAAGCGGCGTGTCCTCCGTGAAACGCCCCGTCGGCCCCAGCGAGCCATAGACCTCGTCCGTGCCCACCTGTACGAACCGCAGCCCGTCGCACATGCGGGCCACATCGAGCAGGCTGAGCGTTCCGCTGACGTTGGTGCGGATGAACGGGTCCGGGCCGGTGATCGATCGGTCCACGTGACTTTCCGCCGCGAAATGGACAATCGAATCCACCTTGTGCTCGCGACAGACACCGAGGACGTTCTTCGTGTCGCAGATGTCCACCTTGGCAAAGGCATACCGTGGATCGTTCGCCACGTCGGCCAGGTTCTCCAAGTTGCCCGCGTACGTCAGACAGTCGAGGTTCACGACCCGCGTTTCGCCACAGTTCGCCATCACAAACCGCACGAAGTTCGCCCCGATAAACCCGGCGCCGCCGGTCACCAGGACGACTTTCGGTAGGAACACTGCGTCACTCATTCAGGCCAGCTCCTTCGATTGGAGATTGGGGATTGACGATTGGGGATTGGGGATTGGAGACTGAGAGCAGGTGATCGTTTTGTCCCCAATCGTCAATCTCCAATCGTCAATCTCCAATCGTCAAGCCTCTTCGACCAATCTCTGTACCCGGGCAAGCGATTCAAACGTCCCTGCGTCGCTCCACCAGCCCCGCATGATCCCGTAGGTCAATTCGCCCCGGACAAGGTAGGCGTTGTTCACGTCGGTGATCTCCAACTCCCCCCGGCCGGACGGCTTCAGCGTCCGTATGATGTCGAAGACGTTGCCGTCCAAGAAGTAGACGCCGGTTACGGCGTAGCTGCTCTTCGGCCGCGTCGGCTTCTCCTCGATGCCGACGACCTTGCCGTCCCTTAGCTCGGCCACGCCGAACCGCTGCGGATCCGGCACTTCCTTTAACAGGACGCGGGCCCCGCGGCGTTGCTCGCGGTATTTGCTCACCTGGTCCGTCAACGCATCCTCGAAGATGTTATCCCCGAGGATCACCGCCAGGGGTGCGCCGCCGCTGAAGTTCTCCGCCAATCCAAGCGCTTGGGCGATCCCACCCGCCTCGTCCTGCACCTTGTAGGTGAACCGCGCCCCGAATTCCCTGCCCGATCCCAGCAAGCTGACCACGTCGCCCATGTGCTCGACGCCGGTGACCACCAGAATCTCGTCGATCCCCGCCTCGGCCAGCTTCTCGACCGGGTGGTAGATCATCGGCTTGCGCCCCACGGGCAACAGGTGCTTGTTCGTGACCTTGGTCAACGGCAACAGCCGAGACCCGGTCCCCCCGGCCAACACGATGCCCTTCATGGCTGATCCTCCAGGAACAAGGTGACAACGGGCAAGGTGGGCATTGAACCTACCTGTGGATGCAGTCCCGCGAGCGAGATGCGCAGACTACCACCGCTTCCGAAGCGTATCAACAGGTGTGGCACATGCTCAATCCGACGGCATTGACTGTCAGGACAGTTGCCGTAGTCTTATCTGCGCGGGCCCGTGCCGGCCGACATCGCTGCCAGGGGCGGCTGCTCCAAGCAAGGGAGATTGATCATGCTCTCGTGGCTCAGACACGTCGACGAGTTGTTACGGGGTCGAAAGACAACGCCGGCCCTCCTTGCCGAGGGACGAATCGACCTGCCGCTCGGCATGTATGTGCCCATGGTGCTGATATTCGGTGCGGCGTATGGCTTCTTCATGGGTTGGTACGCGGTTGTCAGTAGGGAGCCGGCGAGCTACATGCAGCTCATCGCCTCGACAGTGAAACTGCCGGCCTTGTTCCTTTTGACGCTCGTCGTGACATTCCCATCCCTGTACGTGTTCAATGCGCTGGTCGGATGCCGCCTGAGCTTCGGCGCAACGCTCCGGCTGTTGGTCGGTGCCATTGTGGTGAACGTGACGGTCGCCGCATCGCTGGGGACAATCTTGGGATTCTTCACGTTCAGCACGGAGAGTTATTCATTCATGATTCTTCTCAACGTGGTGCTGTTGGCCATCGCTGGCTTTGTCGCCTTAGCCTTCTTGTTGCACACGCTGCGTCGGCTGGCTTCTTCGCCGCACGCAGACCCGCTGCCAGC
Source organism: Phycisphaerae bacterium (assembly GCA_016935885.1). The sequence continues at coordinate 16,470 of JAFGQA010000060.1, forward strand.
GTCTCGCCAAGGCTGCGATGAGGGCGACAAGGCGGATGGATCGAAGCCCTCATCTCGCGAGTTGGGACCACTGGAAGAGACGCCCGGCAGCCTGCCCGATGAAGCCCTTGGCCAGGCGCGGACGATCTTCAGAATCTGGATCGTCATCTACGGCTTGGTCGGAGCGCAGATGGGCTGGCTCTTGCGGCCGTTCATTGGCAGCCCTGATCTGCCATTCACCTGGTTTCGCCACCGCCAGGGCAACTTTTTCGAGTCCATCTTTCAGCATCTCCAGACCTTGGGTGGTGGTTGATATGAGGGGATGCCCAACGTGCGAACCGCGCTGGTCCACACAGCCGAATTCTTGCGGGGCGACGGCCCATTCGCCCCGACCGCACGTGCAGATCACCCCCTATGGTGGCTTGCCGCCATGATTCTGACCGCCGCGCCAGTCTACGGCGCGATGATGGGCAGTTATCATTTCCATACACCCGATCGGATATTACAGGTCACTTATTCGGCCCTGAAGATGCCGTTGCTGCTCTTCGCGACCAGCGCGTTGTGTTTGCCCGGCTTCTTCGTGCTCAACACTATCCTCGGCTTGCGGGATGATCTTCATAGGGCAGTGCGAGCCATCCTGGCCGGCCAGGCAGGACTTAGCGTGGCACTTGCCTCTCTCGCGCCGTTGACCCGCTTCTGGTATTGTTCCACGCTCAGCTATCGCGGCGCGCTTCTCTTCAACGTCAGCGCTTTCACCGTCGCAACCATCGCGGGCCACATCATGATGCTGCGTTACTATCGGGTGCTCATACAACGGCACAGTCACCACAGGATTGCGCTCTACGCCTGGGTCGTGACATACGCGTTTGTTGGTATCCAGATGGGCTGGACTCTGCGTCCTTTCATCGGCGATCCGGACATGGGCGTCACGTTTTTTCGCGCCGCGCCGTTCAGCAATGCATACGTGGTCGTCGCCCGCCTCATCTTCGGAACATCCTATTGAGCTTTGCATATCCAAAGAGACAACTCACAGTCTGAGTTGAGCATGTTTGAAGAACGATCGCAACAGTCCTTGATGGCGCGA
>JAFGQA010000061.1 GCA_016935885.1 Phycisphaerae bacterium
GCCCGTGCGGTTTCTCCGGTGGGCGCACGGGGCATACACACTGGCAGGCAAGCTGCCAGTGGCACCCGCCTAAACTGTCACGGACCCGTCCATTCCAGCCTGTTCTCACCGGTAATGAACGACCCGCTCGAGCACAGTCCCTCTCCTTCCCAGTCGTGCGGTACGCTGGCAGGGAATCGTGAGGCGGTGCCGTCATTGTCCATCCGGATCCGGGGGCTATAATGACCGAACGGAGCAAGACATCGCCCGCACCCGCGTTCCCAGGAGTCGGGAAATCGGATCGACCGAGGATCCGAAAGACCGGGCGGCGGGATCCGTTGGAATCGACATCCGGGATGTCTTGGCGGTCGGCCGTGGACGGGATGGCAACGACGACTGTCGGAGTTGGCCCAACCTGTGGGTGGGCCGGCCGGAGTTGCACGCGTGACCATGCATCTGGAGCCCAGCCGGAGGGGCCGCGAAGCCACAGTGCCTGGCACGGAAGCGGCCGGCCTCAAGTCGGTGCCGAATGCCGAGCAGGTTCACTGGTCCGAGGGTCCCTCGGGCGGTGTGGTCGGACTGGCGGTTCCGGAGGTGGTGCCGGCCCACCTGCTCGACGGCGGCGAGGTCGTCCATTTCGCGATCAAGCCTTCGCCGTGGTTTGTGCTGTTGGTTTCGCTCAAGTGGGTCGCACTAGGGATAGCGCTGGTGCTGCTGGCCGGGGGGGAGTTCGTGCCACCGTCTTCCCGATGGTATGTGTATCAGGTGGCGATGTGGCTAACCGGGGCGCGATTGGCCTGGGCGACTTTGGAATGGGTTTCACGGCTCTATGTCCTGACCAACCGCCGGGTTATACGGATCCGCGGCGTGTTCAACGTTGATCTGTACGAATGTGCCTTGGATCGGATTCAGAGTACTTCCGCCACGTTGGCGTTGCCGGAGCGCTGCCTCCGCGTCGGCACGATCACCTTCCAGACCGCCGGAGGGGGAGGCGGTCTCGCCGGAGCGGCTTCCTGGCGGATCGTGTCGCGACCGTTGGAGATTCATGAACAACTACGCGAGGCCATCCGTCGCGCTCAGAATCGAGGGGCCAATGGACTGTAAGAGCTATCAGGACTCAGCATCTGGGGGGCGAGCGTTCGCGTCCGTGCACCTGTTTGCCGTCTTCCTCGCTTGCGTTCCCACCCCGGCGTGGGCAGAAGAGCAGCCCAAGGTCTCGCCCGGGCAGATCAAGCAGATGAAGCAACTGGAGGACCATGCGGGAGGTTTGGGAAGCTGGGATCGTCAGTACCTGGCCATTGAAGATGCTGTGGACAACGTCTTCCAGCAGCAGGGTTGGAATTCAGAGCCAGACCAGTACGCGCGCAGTTTGATGAGGGATGTCGGCCGCATATCGCCCTGGAAGCCCCAGGAACGGACGAAGGCGTTCATGGACGGTGTGCAGGTCCGCTACGGCTTGACACACGATCAGCGGACCAGTTTCGAGAAAGACATCCATCGCGAGTCCATTAGGGTCGCCGTGAAGCACCTCGGAACGACCTTGCCGATCGCCATCGAGGCTATCCAGACCCGCTCGAGCAACCAGCCCTTTACGGCTGAGCAGGTGCAGCGATGGTCGCAGAAGTTGAGCCCGCTGATGGATGAGTCGCTTCAAACCGTCGAGCGCGTAGTCGGCCGGTTGGAAAAGACGATGACGCAGGAGCAGCGCGAGATTCTCGAAGCCGACATGAAGGCTCTCCGCAAACGTCACAGCGACATGGAAAAGATGGTCGAGAAATGGCAGGCGGGCAACTGGGACCCGCGGGACTGGGGCCTCCAGAACGACCCGATCCACGCGGGCGCGATGGCGGACATCCTCGCCCTTGAGGAGGAGAAGGACGCGCGCGTGGAGGCGGCCCAACTCAAGGATACGCTGGACGAAGAGCAGATTGCCACGGACGAATCGACCTGGGACAAGTATGTCAGGTGGTTCTGTGACAAGTACGAGTGCACCGACGCGCAGCGGACCCAGGCCGCCGGCATCCTCAAGGGATCCAAGACCGAAGCGATCACGTTCCGGAACGCCCGCAGCGACCTCATCGACAAATGCGAGCGCCTGAGTCAATCCGCCGAGACCGAGGCATTGCGCAATTACTACGCCCAGCAGCTAGATAAGGAACTGGCTCCGATCGCGGAGGTCTTCGGGCGCCTCAAGGCCCGGCTACACGAACAGGTCCTCACCACCGAGCAGCGGGCGAAGTTCGCAACGCGGCCGCCGGAGGAGGCTACGGCGCCGCCGGAGCAGAGAACCGCCAAGACTCCCGGTTGACTAGGTCACGCCGGAGACGCGTCCTCGGCTTGAAGTCTCCGCAGTGAAGCCAACTCCCGGCGCGTCAACCGGTGCCGCCAGCCCTCGGTACGCCGGCGTCCGATCCGACGCAACTCGCCGTACGCCAGGTCCGCTTGGAGCACGGCGGCTACCTTCTTGCGAAACCGCTCCTCGCAGTGCGTGACCCGACCCATCGAACAGCCCAACGCGTCGGCAAGTTGGCGGACCGGTGTGCGTGCATCGGGCTCCGGCACGGTCCAGCGTTCGCGCGAACAGCGGTCCACCAGCTTGCGAAGGCCGGTCGTGCATCGCGGTGAGCTTTTCATCCGCGACACCACCTGCGCCGCCGCCCTGTCGTAACATTCGCGAACCAGATCGCCGATCGTCACGCCGTCACGCCGGCGTGCCACCGCCTCAGCATATAAACGCCGGACGAGCTTCTGACTTGGCGTCTTGCGATCGTCGCTCATCCGGACCACGCGTGGCAACGCGTCTGGATGGTGGCGATCGGGGGGGCCGCCCGTCAGCCTGTTCTTCCGCCGCCGCTGCGTGATGAACGGGATCCGGATCAGGCTGCTTTGCTCGTGCGCGTAGCGGCTCATGGCGTAATGTATGCGGGCCATGGCGAACGAGGCGAAGTGCCCGTGCCGCGCGGGATCGTGCGCCCGGACGGCCTCCATCAACGCGAGACAGCCCTCTTGAAGCAGCTCGCTCGGCTCGCGGCCAGCCCGGCACAAACGTGCCAGATCGCCGTGGCGCCGAAGCGTGAGATGCACCAACGGCAGGTGGCGCTCGACGAGTCGCCGTTGCCGCGCGCTCATGGCCCCCAGCGAGACGCGTTGCTCCTCTCCGCATGTCATTGTATGCGCCCTCGGTCCAGAACGGCCCGCCCTCACCCCCGACCACCGGCGGCTTATACCTAACATATACCAAACACGAACAGAAGTCAAGCCGCCAAGGCGTCAGGGGGTCCGTGACACTTCCGGCGGCATTCGATTCCGGGTGCCACGGGCGGCTTGTCCGCCCGTGTGGTGTCTCTGGTGGACGCATGGGGCATCCGCACTGGCAGGCAAGCTGCCAGTGGCAC
>JAFGQA010000062.1 GCA_016935885.1 Phycisphaerae bacterium
CGGCTGCCGCCGTAGGAATAGTCGGTGTCCACGCCCTTGAGGTAGTCGAAGAAATCGTTGATGAGGTTGGTCCCGGCGTGCATCAGCACTGACGCGACCGCCACGAGCGGCACCAGCCACCACGCCACCGGCCCCTCAAAACGGGTCGCCATCGCCGCCCCGACGACGACCGGCACGATCGACGCCGGAAAGGAGAACGTCCGCACCGCCCGCAACCAGACGGCCCACGTACCCGCGCGCCCTGCCACCACCTCAGCCATGCCCATCTCCAAAACTCGTGACCGTTCGAGAAGCGCCCTACGATACCGCCCCACGCCCGTTCAGGCAACCGGCCATTGCGGGATTGCGGATGCACTTCGTGTCCTTGGCGAGCCTTGGGATCGATGTACGCAAACCTCTCTCCATGCACCGGGGGTGGCAGCTTCGAACGCGATAGCGTTTGGGGATGGCGGACTGGGCTGCCGTATCGGTCCGGGCAGTTGGCAGCGCCCACCATCCCCAAGCCCTCCGGGCTTGAGGCTGCCACCCCGCCGCATCACGCTCGCTTCCACTCCAACGCGACCACTTGGTATTCATCCTCGTAGAGAATCTTCCCCGGCATCTGCGAGATTGCGGATCGCGCATCGGGCGAGGTACAGCGGGATGATGCCGACGATGCCGAAGGAGCAGTCGATCAGACGCCAGAAGAGCGGAATACCTCGAATCGGGCCGCAGATCAGGGCCGTTGGGACGACCAGGACGCACGCGATCATGCCGAACTCGACGACCCAGATGTTCCGCACCGGATCGCGCAACCGGCCGAGGAACGCAACCGCAATCACGATGTGGGCGAAGGCCAGCCAGTCCGTGCCGTAGAAGAGAAACGGATAGTTCTCGCTCGCCTCGGTCACGCCGCGATGCACGTGCGAAATCCACCGGGCCAGCCAGGGCCACCACGTCTGCGTCGACGATCCTTCGCCGAAGACGCGCTGCAGAAAGTCCACTTCGGTTTTGATGGGAAAGGCCGTCAGACCGCTGAGCAGCAACCCGACAACGAACAGCCCCAGCAGAATCCTGATCCGCCTGATCTGTGACTTTGCAGTCTCGGCCATTCTCTGTCCTCTGCGCCTGGTCTGACGGGTCACTCGGAACACGACGCCATTTGCATCGCACATTGCGCCGGAAGGCACAACGTTACACCCATCGGTCCGATGTCACAGGCTATGTGGTCCCAATGCTCGTATCGCTTCACATCTTGAAGCCGAAGAAGAGCCACAGGAAGAAGGCGATGAAGAACGCCGGCGGCACAACGTTCAGGACCAGGCCCGCCACGACCGCCCTGCGGCTGTCGCGGCGGATTCGCGCGAGACCCATTGCGATGCCGACGAGGTTACACAGCAAGACCAGCGGCATCAGCAGACGCAACGCACTGGCTACCACCGGATACCGCAGGTACAGATCCCAGAACAGGAACACACCAAACGCCACCCACCACGGCAATGCGATCAACCCCAACCGAATCGGTGTCATGCCATCCTCTTCTCACGGGAGCGAGTCTCCACCGTCTTTTCCATCACGGTCCGACCGCGCACATTGTATATATCGAGCCCCCAGAAGACCGGAGCCAACGCCGCTATCGCAACTCCGAGAGCCGCCACGGCCAATCCCGCCACGGCGGCAGTCCGGCGGTCTGGATCGCCCGGCGGCACCTCGGGGACATACTCGGTTCCCAGGCAGCTGTTGGAAATCCGATTCAGCCGGCCGACGCAGTAGACGTCGTACTCGTGCGCTCCGAGAAACGCGCCAAAGCCCGCCATAATCACGCCGGCAACCAGGAGGTACTCAGGCAGCAGAACTTTCCGGGGCATCTTCGCGCGCCGCGTCGCTCGCTGCCGCCACGGAGCCTTGGCTCGTCGGTATTTCCGGATGCCCGTCATACAATCTCACACCTCAGGAATCCAGACACATGACAACGCAACCGCCGAAGCCCGATGCGATCACGGCGATCATCGGGCCGGACCGGACGGGAGGGTGAATTGCCTGCCCTTGATCTCCACGACCGCCTGCTTCTTGTCCCAACTGGCATCCAGGAGTGTCACGCCGTTCTTCGATTCGCCCTTGGCGAGCATCATGCTTTGACCGGTGTCGACATTCCTGAAAAAGACCATCACCGGCCTGTTCGGGTCCCCGCCGCCGCCAAACCAGGACAGTTGCCACGGCGTGCCGAGGTTCTGCACGGGTCCGGGCGAGACGTAGCTCGGGTCTCAGCAATCGCATTGTTCGTATGTGCCCTCCCGTCATTTCGCATTGTATCTGCGGAAGCATTCGCAGCAGACCCAATTGTCGCCATCGGTATAGCCCTCGTTAACGACGCGGGCCTTGTCCCCTTCGCGGACAAAATCGGAGATCGTCACAAAGCAGAGTTCACAATGGTCATGCCCCCAGGCATCAGCTACAAGGTCAAACTTGTCGGCATCATACGGCTGCCCGCCATAGAAGGCTATGGAGCTGCCGTCTTTGGCGACGAGGGCCGCCTGCCTGGTCCATTTCTTCAACGTCCAGGTGCGTGTCTTGAAGGCTGCAATCAACCCGTCACGTTCTTCTTCCCAGGATCGAGCATTTGTCATATCATCGCTTCTCCATTTTCGCTCTCCGCGGCATGCACGTCCGCTTTTCAGACAAGCGCCCAAACGAAGATGCAGATCGCGCAGTTCAACCGTCGGGCCTGGATACGTCTCCGCATTCAGCGCCTATGCCGCCTCGCATGAATTCGAGGCCCTTGTGGGTCAGGGCGGCGCCGGCGTCAGTGACACCGATGAGCCGAAGGCGGACCAGGATGCCCACGATGCGCCCCTGGACGGCGTCGCTTGCCATCGCGCGGTCCGGATCGGCCGCCAGTTTGCAGAGCAGCCAGGCGCCCAGGCGGACTTCGTCGCCCTTCGGGGGCATCCACAGCCAGGAACTGCCGGCGATCTGTCCGTACGCCGTCACGATGAAACCCGAAACCGCAAGAATCATCGCAAGAAAGAAGTTCTCGCCCTCCGGCATCTGTGCGATATCGTCCGGCAGCCTGACCTGCCCGATCAGTCCGAGGACCACCAGACCGCACAGCGCGTAGGCCAACGCAAAACCCAATGGATGCGACTGCGACAAAGGCGTCGCATACGTCGCCGCCAGCAAGGCCAGGAAGAGCGCCACGCCGGCGATCCATGCCGCCTCGAACTGGAACTCGTCCGCCGCGCGCCTGCCGCCGAACAGGACGAAGACGATCATATAGGCCAGAAAGGCGTTGGCCGCGGTGTAGAAGGCCACGGCATCCCGGATCTCCACGCCAGGCACGCGACCCAAAAGACACCCCGCCGCCGCCATGACGACCAGGGCCGCCATCGCCACAAAGACCGGCGTAGCCAGCACGGTCAGCACCGTGTAGGCCATCGCGTCGCGACGTTCCCGCTCCAGCAC
>JAFGQA010000063.1 GCA_016935885.1 Phycisphaerae bacterium
CGAGCGACATCGCGGCAACGGAAACGCCGAACCGGTAGAACCTTGTCGATTCTCACCGCCAGAGGCGGTGGTTTGTTGATAAAATCGAATGCCTCCCGAACGAATCCAGCATTCGATCCGCAACCAACGTTGTGGTGTCTAGCTCGCTCAGGCAGGGTATTCGGACCACCGCGCGCCTATCCACCCAGTTTGCTGCACAGCGTGTCGAGGTCCAGGCGCAGGGCGATGACCTCTTGTTCCAGCGCGTTGAGCCTCGCTTCGACAGCGGGTGTTGCCTCCCCAGCCGCCATCGAAGGACGCGACTCGGCTGGCGGCGTCTCGTCGGCGGCCGCACGTTGGACTTGCGATGGGGTCTTTCCACCTAGTAAGTGGGCGAAGCGCGTGGCGCTTCTGCCGGGTTGACGCGGAAGTTCGACGACCATGGGCGGGTCGGACTGCTCCAACTCACGGAGCAACTGGCGGGCGTAGTCGGTGGATTGGAGATGGGTCATGCGGGACGCGTGTGTGCGGAGTTCTCCGACGGTTTGCGGGCCACGGATCAGCAGCTCGGCCATCAGGGCCCGCTGGGCGGCGTTCCAACCGAAGCGTTGTTCGACGTCGTGTTGGAAGCGGTTGACGCGGGAGTTGCGTTCCGGCGGGGCTTGGCTGGCGAGTTGCCATTGTCGCAGGCCGTTCAACGCCGCGCCGACTTCGCCTTCGGTCAGTTGCGTGACGGGATCGCGGTTGGTCTTCTGGTTGCACGCGGCGACGATCGCGCTGAGCGTCATCGGGTAATAGGCGGGCTGGGCCAGCGACTTCTCGATCAAGACGCCAAGCGCTCGCAGTTCATTGGCGGTCAATTCGATGGCCATAGCGGCTCCTGATAGGACCCCAGCACTCCGCTTGGGCCAACGCAGACGATCGTGTTGAATACGGCCTCCGTGTGGTCCGGATCGGCTTTGAGGGAGGTCCCCGTCTGGATGTGGCATCCATGCTTGGCAGCGAGGCAGGCATAGCGATCCGAGTGCTCATTAGGAATCACGACGGCCATGTGTTCACGCGGCTTGCCGACGGTCCCGCAAATGGGTGCCCCATGGGCAAACTGCGCAAAGACCAGCAGTCGCACGTCGAAGAATGGCTCATACCCCGTAATCGTCCCCTCGATCAGCTCGCACATCCACTCCGTCCGCGTGAAGACCTCATCGCGGGTCTTGGCGCAAGGAGGATCCATCTGGCACGAGGTGGCGTGGTAGCGGATGCTCATAGATGAGCAGTATAACAACGGGCGCCGAGAATTTCGCTATGGGAAGGAGGGAAGGAAGGGCGGCGCGCAGGAGGCTGCCCGGGTAAGCCGCAGAGCTTCACCGGAGGGCTGACTGGCGGGCGAGAGCCACAGGTTCTCAATCAGCCATCTGGCCTTCCGGCTGGTTCCGCTCTGCTGCCCGGACAGCCTCCTCTGGCCGCTTCCCACGGACATCTTGGCTAAGGCCGGTTGAGACATCAGCCTATGGCCGCTGTTCGATCATCGTCGGGGCACCAGGTTGTAGTTCAGGGCAATCACAACCGTCCCAGCAGATCCACTCACACCAACAGACATAGGTGTCCGGGGGATAGAAGTGGCACGTACACAGCTCGAAGCAACAAGGGCACTCGATGTGGCCATCGGGCTCAAGCACATCGAGGTCAAGGTCTTCCACGTCTGCGGAATTGTCCCCGAGGACTGCCTTCAAGGCGTGCTTGAAGTTCACATCGAGTGTGCGCGAATGTTCTCCCGGAACGGTCTGCCAGTAGTCAAGCAGCCCGCTCTGCAAGGCATCCAGGGCCGCGTCGCTTATGTCCGGATGATGCGCGGCGAGCCAGACCTTGTACAAGAGGCCACACTGCCACAGCTCGTTGAGTCCCTGGTGCTCGAAGTCAACGTAAAGCTCGCGGATCAACGCCGCGGCCAGTTCGTCATCCAGCGGCATGTCTGGCGGGAACAACTCATAGAGCTTCGCCGCCTGGGCCCCGTAGTCGGCCGCCAAGCCTTCGGTTACGTCACAGATATCCTCCAGGCGCGGGTATTGGCCCGGATGTGCACCCTCTGGAAAGTCCGCTTCTTCACGCGCGAACAAGAGAACGTCGTACGGCCACGGCTCGGTGCCTTCACTGCCTCCTCCTCCATCAGGGCAATCCTCACGAGGTATGTATCCATGGGGGCAGGGCTTATCGACAGGGACAGGAATGCACCCCATGCAGAAGCACGAAAAATCGTCGCAGGCAAGCAGACAGCATTCCCTGCACATCATGCTGGCTGCGGCGTTGTCTAGCTCGCCCTTGTCATTCAGCCAGACTGGTGAGGTTTCGTCAGCCCACGCCGTGGGCAGCACGAGTACCACAACAATACCGAGGAACACTGCGGCGGGAATTCTCCTAAGCATCTCTGTTGATCCTTTCTGGCTTCAAGCCAAAACGCGCATCATCCCTCCCATCGGGCCCCCGCCTTCACGGCAGGCCCCCAAGAACGATGCTTTGGTGTCCATACGCGCCACCGCGGCGTTCGATCGCGGTCAGGGCCGTGGCCAGCTCTCGGAAGCTTCACCCAACACCACGTTTCCGCCAGACAGTGGCATATCAGCGACCGGCCGCCACGACCGGCCCTACTATATAAGGACAATCCTTAGCCTCCTTCCGCACGGCGTTTCGGTCCGGTCCTTGTAACAGTTCCCGGCAGGCACCTGGAATGCCTCCGTGTGTAAGAGCGAGGACTACTGCTCGCTGTCACGCACTTCTTGCCTTGATTGTTAGACCAAATGCCGAAGGCAGGCGGCGTCAATCTCCACTCGACCTCTGTACTTGGTCCTGAGAAAGTCAAGCAGCCCCAGCTCATTTGCTCTCGATGCAGACCAGGCGTTGCCCATCATCGATGGGTTGCAGCGAAACGTTAACGTTACAGAAGGCCTGGATGACGTCGATGTTCGTCGTGCTGTGCTGGGTCAGCGGCATCGTCTTGAACGAACCACCACCGGCCAGGACGAACGGCAACAGCAGTTGGTCGGCAAGGTACTGGCCCACGGGAACGCCCGCCGCGAGGTACGCTTGCGTCTGGTTTGCCACATTCCTGGCAACGGTCTCTGCGCGAACACCGCGCCGGCCGAACTCGGTGAAGACCTCGGTCACGTGCTCGCTTTCCACCTCGATGGTCACGACATTGCCAGGGCCTCGCCGGGGGTCCGCGACTTCCTTCACGACGAGACAGGATTCGTCCCACCTGAGCTTGCCGCGGATCACACGCAATTCGCGTTCGGCGATGTGCCTGGGCAGGTGGGCAACGACGGCCGTGGCAGCCTGCCGCAGGACCTTTCCGCGTTCAAGCAGGTCGAGGCGTTCGAGCCTCTTGGCGGGCTCGATCGTCACGCTGAGCTTTCCCCCGCCGGCTGGATAGAAGCCCGGTCGCTCAAGCGTGGCGACGACCGTCGGCCCCATGCGATTGATGATGGGCAGGAACGTGTTGTGTAGGAAGTCGAAGGATGGCGCGAACGGGTTGTGCGTGCCACCTTCGAGGATCAGCCTCGACGGCCCGGTGGCGGTCAGCAGGGCGGGCAAGACCGTCTGGAGAACCAGCGTCGTGCTGCCGGCAGTGCCGACGGCGAAATGGTATTCGCCGGGGACGATCTCGTTGGGTTGGAAGCTGAGTTCCTGCGATCCGATGGTTGCACCATCGACGGTCGCAGCGCCGATCGCGGCGGCGGCCTTCACGGCGGTGAGGTGCTGCCGCATTAAGCCAGGCTTCTTGCGGCCCGCGCGGATTCGCTCGATGCGCAGGGGCGTGCCAGTAACCAAGGAGAGTGCCAGCGACGACCGGAGAATCTGGCCGCCGCCTTCACCTTTTGAACCGTCAATGGTCAGCATATTCGGCCTAGCCTGTCTTATTTGCCCGGATGGCGAGGGCGCCACGCATATGATGCGGCATGATCGAACGGCGGCAAGGCCCATCCGATGGAGGTCATCCTTTTTTTGTGAAGCAGGGGCATACCCGGACCGATGCCATTGGGAAACGCCGTGGACCTATATGCAGGGCTTCCTGCCGATCGGCGGTCGCGATACAATGGTTGCGGCGGGAAAAAGCACACCCCATAGATCATGAATTACCGTGCGACAGGAGAATAACATGTCAAGCCGAGAACGCCCCAAGTCCACACATCATGTGCTGCCGTGGCTTCTGGCCGCGGTGTTCGCTTGCACGACCGCGACGGCCTGGGCCGGCGACGGCGCGCCGGCAGACTTCAAGCAGCTCCAGCGCGAACTCCACAAGGCATATAACAATGCGGACTACAAGAAGGCGCTTGAGACCGCCGAGAAAATGCACGAGCTTCGGCCGAAACACGTGGACACGCCGTACAACATGGCCTGTTTGTACTGCCTGCTGGGTCACAAGGACAAGGCGTACGCCTCGCTCGATGAGGCGGTCAAGGCGGGCTATCGTGACGCCGAACATCTCGCCGATGACGACGACTTCAAGACGATCCGGGGCGAAGACCGGTTTCGGGCGATCGTGAAGCGTCTGAGAGCGGGCAAGACCGCTGCGTCCGAGAAGGTCGACAAGCCGGAGAAGAGAGCGAAGGCCGACAAGCCAAAGGCAAAGAAACCGGCCAGGACCGGACAGCCCGGTGAAGTTGGGAAGCCTGGAGAGCCTGACAAAGCCGAGCTGAAGAAACTTGTGAAGGCCAAGCCGCAGAAGCCCGTGAAGGCCAAGCCGCAGAAGATCGAGCCGACGAAAGTCGAGCCGAAGGAGCCTGACGAACCTGACAAGCCGGCCGAGCCGAAGAAGCCGGCCAAGCCGAAGAGGCTGGCCAAGGCCAAGCCACAGAAGGCCGAGCCGACGAAGGTCGAGAAACGCGAGAAGGTTGGCAAACCACAGAAACCGGCGAAGGCCGAGAGGCCCATCAAACCCAAGCAACCTGCCAAGCCCAAGGAGCTGGCAAAACCCGAGAAACCGGCCAAGCCTGACAAACCCGAAGAGCCGGACAGAGCGGAGTTGTCACCGGAGGAGCACTATGCGACGTTCCGCGAGTTGACGCAGAAGCTTGTCGAAGCCTCGATCATGGAGAACAGGGAGAAGGCCCTCGATCTTGCCCTTGAGGCGCTTGACCATGCGAAGGCCGTGCGCGAGCAGGTCGGGGAGCGGGCAGCCCCTCTGCTGGCACAGGCGGATTACAACGTTGCCTGCATGTACTCGCTGCTAGACAGGAAGGACAAGGCCCTCAATCACCTTGACCGGTGCATCGAGGCGGGTGGATTTCCGCCTGATATGGCCGCCCAGATTGAAGGCGATGTGGACTTGGAGAACACTCGAAAGGACCCGCGCTACGTCAAGATCGTCGAAACGGCGCGTGGCCTGAGATTCGGGCCACCTCCCGTCGAGGGGGAAGCAGTTGATTTCCAATGGAAAGTCACCTTGCCGAAGAAGTACGACGGATCCAAGAAAGTGCCGCTGATCGTCGCCCTGCACCCCTACCGCGGCAACATGGAAACGACGACCGACCGTTGGAAGAAGGCGGCGAACAACGTTGGTGCTATCCTGCTGGCGCCGCAGGGCACGTACAGTCTGGGCGACGGTCTTTTTCACTGGGGCCCAAACCTTGACACCATAGAGGGGAACGTCCTGGACGCCATCGACGATATCCTCGACGACTACAGGATCGACGAAGACAAGATCATCCTGACGGGCTTCAGCCAGGGCGGCTGGGCTGCCTGGGGGCTGGCCATGCGGAACCCCGACGCCTTCCGCGGCATCATTCCCGTGGGCGGAATGTTCGGACCCGCCTTCGAGGTCTATTTCGAGGATGATGACCTGGCCGATCTCAGGATCTTCATCATGCTCGGCGAAGACGAGAACGAACAGTTGCTCGACGCCAACAAGCATGCCGCCCAACGGCTCAAGGAGTTGGGGGCCAAGGTCAAGCTCAACGTGTACGAAGGTGTCGGTCACGCGTTCCCGAAGAATGCCCAGCAGGAGCAGATGAAGGCGCTGAGGTTCACTCTCCAAGACTGAACGGGGCGCGCCACAGCGGCCACAACCTGAGCGAGCCCTCATCGACGAAGAAGCGCCACGGGCTTCAGCCCGCGCCGTGCTCCACCTACCACGAACCACTCAACACGAAGAGGAGCCGCCGGCTTCAGCCCGCGCGGTCTCTCAAACAGCGCGGAGGCATGGATGGCGCTTGTAGCGCCACACGGGCTGAAGCCGTGGCGCTTCGGGATCGTGTGAACCCCGTTCGATCATTTCGGATGACATGCAGCCTTGTCCGCGATACACTGCCACCACGTACACCCAACCAAGCAGAACGAGGAGCGCATGAAGGGCAAACTGCACAACCTGATCTTCTTGGGCATGGTCCTCGGCGTGGTCGCCGGACTCGGGCTATGGTGGGCCAAGAAGCAGGCTGTCACGGCGGGCGATCCCGAGCCGGCGTTTGTCGGCTACGCGATGTGGTGGCTCGATCTGTTCGGCCCGGTCGTGTTCATGGGTGCCTTGAAGATGATCATCGCGCCGCTGATCCTCGCCAGCATCGTCGCCGGCGTCACCAGCCTTCCAAACATGAAGGAATTGGGCGCGATCGGGTGGAAGACGATGGTTTACTACATCTGCACAACGACCATCGCCGTCGTGATCGGCCTTGGCTTTGTATTGACGATCAAGCCTGGGAAGACAACCGCCTCGCAGAATGTCCGTGCGGAACGCGTGTCCAAACTCAAGGAATACCGGGAACAATACAAGGCGGCTTCGGGGCGGGAAGCGATCGACGAGGACGGGCACGCCCGCCCGGACTACCTCGCGTGGCTTTCCATGCAGGAAGGCGAGGCAGCGGCGCACGGCCGCGAGGCCGCCCGCTTCAGCACGCTGGCCGGTACCAAGGAGCGCACGGCCGGTGATATCTTCAAGGACGACATCGTTCAGCCGCTTTTGATGAACCCGTTCACGGCCCTGTCCGCCAGCCCGCCGAACTCGCTTGGCATCATCTTCTTCGCGCTGCTATTGGGAACCGCCTGCACGGTGGTCGGCGGCAAGCTGGCCGGCTCCGTGATCTCGTTCTTCCACGGGCTCAACGCCGTCATCATGAAGGTCACGCACTGGCTGATGTCCGTCGCCCCGTTCGCGATCGCCTGCATCATGGCCGGGCTGGTCGCGAAGAACGGGCCGGAGATCTTCAAGACACTGGGCTGGTATTGCGGAACCGTCATCGGCGCCATCCTCGTGCACGTGTGCGTGTTGGTCGCCATCGCCGGCGGCGTCGGTGGCGTCGGTCCCGTTCGGCTGTGGCAGGGAATCCGGGAGGCCTGGATGATCGCATTCACGACGCGGAGCAGCGCCGCGACGCTCCCGGTCACGATCGCCAATGTGACGGAGAACCTGAACGTCTCGCCCAAGGTCGCCAACTTCTCGCTGCCGCTGGGCGCGACGATGAACATGGACGGCACCGCTCTCTATGAGGGCGTGGCCGTGATTTTCCTGATCCAAATCTTCGGTGGTTTGGATGACGTCCACATCACCATGACCGCGATGACAACGCTGCTGATTTTCGTCACGGCGGTGCTCGCGTCGGTCGGCGCGGCGGCGGTTCCCGATGCGGGACTGGTGACAATGGTCCTGGTGGCCAGCGCGGTGCACCTGCCGATCTACTACATCCCGTTGATCTTCGCGGTCGACGCGCTGCTGGACATGTTCCGTACGTCCACGAACGTGTTGGGCGACACGGTCGGGGCGATCGTGGTGAATCGTCTTGAAAGAGGACGATTGGGCGAGGCGAGCTAGGGATCCCGTGAACACGCACAGACCGAAACGCATTCTGATCGGCAAGGTCGGCCTCGACGGACACGACCGGGGCGCGAAATTCATCGTCCGCGCCCTGCGCAATGCAGGCTACGAGGTCATCTATACCGGCATCCGAAGGACGCCCGAGCAGATCGTTCGCACCGCCGTCGACGAAGACGTAGATGCCATCGGGTTGAGCCTCCTGAGCGGGGCCCACAACGAGCTGTTCGCTCGCGTGGCGGAGCTGCTCAAGGAAGAGCACGCTGAGAACATCGTCTTGTTCGCCGGCGGCACCATTCCGGACAAGGACGTCCCCCGACTGAGGTCGTTGGGATTCCGCCGCGTGTTCACGCCTGGCGTTCCGCTGTCGGAGATCCTCGACGCCCTCGAACAGGAGTTATCCAGCACACCGGCAGCGGGCGGCGGAGCGATCGCCTAGATTCGGAAGACAGGATTCAGTGGTCGATGGGTCAGGTGTGCCCCCGGCGACGAGGCAGCCAGCGGTGGCGAGCGGCGCGCCGATGCGAGCCGCGAAGGCGGGGCTTGCCGTTTGGCGGATAGATGCATCGAGATGAACACCACCACTGTGGATGTAATCCTCGACAGGCTACGTGACGGTGATCGGCGGTCGTTGGCCCGTGCCATGTCGGTCGTCGACGGGCCGGGGCCCGACGCACAGGCGCTCAAGGATAGGCTGCGTCAGTCAACCGGGCGTGTGCCGTGGTGGGGCTTCACCGGCCCGCCGGGCGTCGGCAAGTCGACGCTGATCGACGCCGTGTTGACGGTACTGCGCAAGCGCGGCCACAGCATCGGCGTGGTCGCCGTCGATCCCACATCCCCGATGTCGGACGGTGCGATGCTCGGCGACCGCATCCGCATGATGCGGCACGCCGTCGATCAGGACGTCTTCATCCGGTCGCTCGCCACGCACCACCGTGAGGGGGGCCTGTCCGACGCAACGCTGCACTGCGCCAGCCTGCTGGAGCTGGCCGGTTACGATCACGTGCTGATCGAGACGGTGGGCGTCGGGCAGAACGAGGTCGACATCGCCTCCGTGGCCGACATCTGCGTGGTCATCCTCGGCCCGGGCTACGGTGACGACATCCAACTGACAAAGGCCGGTCTCCTGGAAATCGCAGACATCGTTGCCGTCAACAAGTGTGACCTGCCTGAGGCAAGCTGCTTGCTCAATGACGTCCGCGAGGAACTGGGGCAATCCAAACGCCAAAACGCCGAAACGCCGAAACGCCGAAACGCCGAAACGTCGAAACGTCGAAACGGCGAGAGCAGTGTAGGGTCGGCCGCGCGGACTTCCTCTCCTTCTCGTATCGAGATCGTCGGTATAGAAGCGAAGTCTGGCAAGGGCGTGGACCAACTGCTGGAGAAGCTGATCGAACTGGACCGCGCCGCGCGAGGAGCAGACCGCAGGGCTGAGGAAGATCGCACGACCCAACGAAGGCACCGCCGAGTCCTCGGCGAGATTCAGAGAAGCGCGATGCTGACGTGCGAGCAGGCATTGCGTCGAGGACTAGCTGCGCCGGCCGCACGAGACTTGATCGCCAGACTCGAACGGGGCGAATTAACCCTCAATGCCGTGATATCACGGCTTGCGGCTGCCGCCCTGGCCGAGTTGCAGGGTCAGGATGGCACGGACGAGCGGACGGACTGACCGAAGCGGATAGCGGCCCGTGGCAAGACTGTGGCACCGGCGCCAAAGCCGGTAGGGTCACGGGCGGGACGCCCGTGCCACACTTTGGTTGCGGCCGGAGGCCGCGATGTCACCATGCGGGGAACGCAGCGATGAAGCGAGTCGGACGGTTCGGTTGCGCCCGAGGGCCGCGCCGGCGAGCCATGTTGCCGCGCTGGCGTGTTCGGTTGGTTCCGTCTATCCTCTCTGCAACGAGATCGGCAACATCGCGCCCGCGATGAGGCCGGCAACATCATCGTTAAACCGAGGGAAAAAGCATGATAGATCCACGCATCACCAAGCTTGCAGACGTTCTGGTCAGTTATTCCTGTTCGGTCAAGCACGACGAGAGAATCCTGATCGAGGCGATCGACGTGCCGCCCGAGTTTACGTGCGAGTGCATTCGCCTGGCGCGCGAGGCCGGCGGCATTCCGCTGGTCAAGCTCGAGTCCAATCAGATCAAGCGGGCGATGATGCTGCACGGCAGCCGCGAGGGCTGGAACACGATCGCGGACGCCGAGAAGCTCGTGATGGAAGCGGCGGACTGCTACATCGGGGCTCGGGGCAGCCCAAACGTCAGCGAGATGTCGGACGTGCCGGGCGACATGCAGAAGCTGTGGGAGAGCACGGTGTGGAAGCGCGTGCACATCGACGTGCGGGTCCCGAAGACGAGGTGGGTGGTGATCCGGTGGCCGACGCCGTCGATGGCCCAGATGGCGGAGATGTCGACCGAGGCCTTCGAGGAGTTCTACTTCAACGTCTGCACGATGGACTACGGGAAGATGTCCGAGGCGATGAAGCCGCTGGTGGCACGGATGCAGCGGACGGACCGGGTGCGGCTGCTCGGGCCGAAGGACACCGACCTGAGGTTCTCGATCAAGGGGCTCCCGGCGGTTCCGTGCGACGGGAAGCTGAACATCCCCGACGGAGAGATCTTCACGGCACCGGTGAAGGATTCGGTCAACGGGGTGATCCACTACAACGCGCCCACGATGTACCGCGGCGAGACGCACAACGACATCCGGCTGGTCTTCAAGGACGGCAAGATCGTGGAGGCGACGAGCACGAACACACAGAAGCTCAACGAGGTGCTGGATTCCGATGAAGGGGCGCGCTACGTCGGCGAGTTCGCCATCGGCGTAAACCCCTATTGCACAAAGGCCATGAAGGACACGCTGTTCGACGAGAAGATCGGCGGCTCGATCCACTTTACGCCCGGTAGCGCCTACGACGAGGCCGACAACGGGAACAAGTCTGAGGTCCACTGGGACATGGTCCTGATGCAGACGCCGGACCACGGCGGCGGGGAGATCTACTTCGACGGCGAGCTGGTTCGCAAGGACGGGCTGTTCGTCGCGGACGATTTGAAGGCGCTGAATCCGGAGAATCTGAAGTAGGCAGGCGCGAGAAAGGATTCTCGCACAAGTGACAATCGTCAGAGCCGGCTCGTGCCGAGCCGGACCGGGCCGACATGGCCCGGCTCTGTTGGCGCGACGGCGCATGGGTGCCCCATCCTTTGCGCAGCAGCATGGGTGCCCCATCCTTTGCGCAGCAAAGGGTGGGAAGTCACCTTCTCGCACGATGGGACTCCCTCACCATTTCCTTCAGAAAGAATGGGGCACCCATGCCATCGGCATCGCACCATATTGGTCGAAGAAGATTGGGGCAGAGCCAAGAAACACGACGGATAGGTCGAACCTTTAGGGTCTCACGGCCAGAGGCCGTGGGTTTAGAAACGCACTAACATAGGAGACGAAAATGAAGACATTTGGTTACATGCTCTTAATGACCGTTCTATTGTCGACTGGAATTGCAATCGCACAAGTTAAACCCGATTCGACTCATATCGATGCCATGAAGAAGCTTGGCTTAATGCTCGGTGAATGGAAAGGACAAGGATGGATTGAACAGAATTCCGGTGAACGTAATGATTTCCTGGCGAGTATTTCCGTCAAGAAAGAGTTGGAAGGTGTAGTATTGTTCTTGGATGTGCGCTTTACCGTAATGATCCCAAATGAAAAGAGTGAGATTGTTGTTCATAGGGGTTTTGACATTATATCGTATGATAAGCGTGCCGAAGCATATCGTGTGCACGGCTTTGATATCAATGGTCAGTTCGGCTCAGGTACAGCTCAGATCGTGAACGGTGTTTTTCGTATATCGATGAAGGAAGAAGGAAACGAAGTCCGTTTCTGGCGTTCCAATATAGATGTCAGCAAGAACGGTGTATGGCACGACATAACAGAAGAATCAAAAGATGGCAAGAGTTGGAAGAAGAGCTCAGAAATAACCATGAAACGCGTTGAAAGGCATTGAATGTTCCTGAATTCAAGCTAATGCCTGACAAGCACATGAACCGAATCTCGAAACGCATCGTGTTTTGAAAGCCGATTATCCTCAACGTTCGGCCTTAGCGTGCGCGGGTGCCCCCATCCTTTCTAAATGTACAGCCCGGAGACATGGGTTACACCTGCTCGGGCGAGTGGCCCATGATCTCTGCAGCCTGTCGGAAAAGGTGGAACGGAAATTGCGTTCATAAGGTTACGATCGTTGTGATTCTCGTAACTCCTTATTTTACGTTCCA
>JAFGQA010000007.1 GCA_016935885.1 Phycisphaerae bacterium
AACGCCCGTATTCTCAACCACTTACGCGACTTTTCATCCGCTGGAGTTTTCGCCGTTTTTCGTTTGCATTCTTGCTGTGCAGTGACGGCGAAGACGGGAGGTCAAGCTGGGGAGAGGCGGACCTTTGGTCCAGGTGGGCGATGGGTACATGTGCCCAACAGGCGGTGGGAATCGGCGTTTGTGAGGGGTTCGCGAGGGTGGCACGGAGGATGCCCGGTCCGGGGGTACCTCGCGATCTGGTTGGTCCCCGTGGCCAGTCTGGAGGGTCGCCATGCGTGCCGCCTCACGCACACGTCTCGTGGGAATCCAACGGGTTCTCCGCCGCTCGATCGTCTATGTCCGATGGGTGCTCCGATCTGTCTCACCGATCCGGTGGATCGCGGAGCGGAGGGCGGAGCAGGGTAGGCCGACGATCTGCTACTACGTCGATTGACTCGGCCCAGACGGACTGCTTGGATTCGTCCCACTGGGCCGGTGCGCTACCGCCGCCAGAGGTTGTAACGACATAGATATAGGGTGCGCCGTCTGTGCCACGATTCTGAGGCAGGTTCTTGGTGCCGCAGCTTGGCGGAATCGGTCTGACGAGCCTCGAACAGATGCCATAGGCGGTTCGTCCGCCCGTGTCGAGGGCGTGGTCTCGCTATCAGCCCGCTGGCCACTGGCCGCTCCAACCTGGCCCGCCGGCCGCTCCAACCTATTGCTGTTGGAAAGGCCGCACGGGCTGAAGCCCGTGGTTCGTCGGGGGATCGAACTCGTTGCCTTTGAAGGTCGTGCCGAGGTAGGCCTCGCGGACGCCAGGGCTGTTGATCAGGTCCCGCGGCGTACCCTCGGCGATGACCTTGCCCTCATGGATGATGCAGCTCCGATCGGTCACTTCCAGCGTTTGGCGGACGTTGTGGTCCGTCAAGAGAAACGACAGGCCCAACTCGTCCTTCAGATGCTTGATCTCCCCTTGGAGGTCCTGGACGGCGATCGGGTCGACGCCGCTGAAGGGCTCGTCCAGGAGGATGATCGCGGGCTTGGTGATGAGCGCCCGGGCGATTTCGAGCTTGCGACGCTCGCCGCCCGATAGCGTTCTGGCTTCCTGTCTGGCGTTCCGGAGCAGGCCGAATTGCTCCATCAGTTCGTGAGCACGTCGTTTGCGCTCAACTTTGCTGATCCCTCTCATGAGTTCGAGAATCGCCAGGAGGTTCCTCTCGACAGACAGTCGCACAAAGACGCTGCTCTCCTGTGACAGATAGCCGAGGCCCTTCTGGGCGCGGCGGTACATGGGCAGGTCAGTCACGTCGTCACCGTTGAACAGGACGGTGCCGCCGTCCGGCCGCACGATCCCCATGACCATGCGGAAGCTGGTCGTCTTGCCGGCCCCGTTTCGACCGAGCAGACCGACGATCTCGCCACGGCGGACCCGGAAACTGACCTCGTCGACGACGATTCTGCCGCCGTACGTCTTGATGAGGTCCACGACTTCGAGAAGCGGCTTGTCTTGCACCATTGGATGATCCGGTCTTTTACTGTGAAGTTATGTTGATAAGCTGTTTACGGATCGTCGCGGATCGACGCCTGGGAACACTTCATTAAGTCAGACCGACGAAGCTGGCAGTATAAGGTACTCCGCGACCGTCCGCCTCGCGATGGGTCGAAGTTATCCAGCGTGCCCTCAGTCGCATCTCCTGTATCTCCTTGCCTCGTACTAAGTTGCACTCCATAGTGATTGCCTACGGCTCATTTGGCGGCTGCCGCTGGCTGCTCCAAGCGCCCGCCGGCGGGATGACCTCGGGGCGAGCGGGCGGGGTGCCTGGGGGATCGCTGGACACTCCCGGCCGGAACCATGTGAATTGTGGATAACCCTGGCGTAGATAGGCCATTCCCTAGGTGAATCCTCACAGGTCTGCTGCCATCGGAAGGTTCGCTGTTAGCGAATGATACGCATCGTTAGGAGCCACGCGGAAACGACTTAAGCGGTTGACCCGCCTGCCTCGGGCAGGTCCGCCAAACGGCAAGCCAGCAGGCCAGCCAAGCGGCACGGCAAGCCAATCGGCACAATCGGTCATCTCACTCCTGCGCGACGCCTTAGCGAATGATACGCATCCTGCCCATATTCGGGATGACTGCGGGGGTGTCCTTGGAGAAGCGCATTCCGTTGGGCCAATACACGAAGAAAGCCCGGCCGATCATCTGATCGCCAGGGACGGTGCCAAACTGGTAGGCGCGGCTATACGCCGCGTGCCCCGTCTGCCCCCCGGCCAAGGCCGAGGGCTCTTGGGGTTCCCCCCCGGCCAAGGCCGAGGGCTCTTGGGGTTGCCCCCCTGAGGGCTCTTTGGGTTGCCCGCGTTGCTGAAGCATGGGACAGACTTCCCACCACAGCCTCGAGTCCTTGCTTTGCGGGCTGTTGTCGCCGCAGCAGAAGTAGTCCGGTGGGTCCCCGCGGAGCACGATGGGGTTCGATTCCGTCCCCCAGCCCGGATAACCGGTGAAGGGATTGCCCTGTTCTTCTGGAATCGCGGGAGAGCGGTAGAACACGTCGCGTTGGACGACGAGGTGGCGGATCTCCAACGGCAAACCCTGAGCTTCGATTCCGACGGCAGCTTCACTCAATCGCCCGTTTTGGCGATGGGCAAGCCCTGTGCCGTGCCCGTGCCCGTGCCTGTCGCCTTGCAGAAGCACCGAGAGGTCTGGCGCATACTGTGTGTCATCGGTTGCGAGGACCTGGACGCCGTCCAGACGGAGGGCCACGCGGTAATCGAGGTTCTCGAACTCGACAGTCAGGGGCTTGCCTGCTTTGAGGGGGGCTGCTCTGGCCGTCCCGAGCGGGATGGGGATGCCGTTCTTGCCGGATCTGTCGAGGCGCACCTCCCCGTCAGCGGCGATCGTTGCGCGGAACTCGTCGGGGCCCTTCCGGAGGGACAGGGAGATGTAGCCTGAGGGGTGAGGGTCAAGGGTCGAGGGTCGAGGGTCAAGGCGAGAACCTCTTGCGCCGGGCGCGCCTGCGCGAGGCGCCTGTGGTGTCAGGACGAAGCGAATGCCGACGTCCCCCACGTTGCACGCGCTGGACCGCAGTCTTCCGCGGGCGAGCACGCTGTCATGCAGGACGACGTTGTTGTAGCCGTACGTGTCTTGGATGGGCTTTCCTTTGAGCCTGAGCTGGTGCACCTGGTTGTCCAGCGGTTCGAATCGAACGCAGGGTGTGGAGACATCCCAGGCGGAGGCGGTGTTGCCCGGCTCGCCATCAGGCACCCACCTGGGGGGATCAAAGTGCGGTGGATTGGGAGGGTACCTGGCGAGGTCGGGCTTGTAGTCATGGTCGTAGTGGATCATCCAGAGCGATTCCTGGGCAACTCGGGTCTTTCGCTGGATCTTCAGGACGTTGGCCAGCCTTCCGGCCTGTTCGTCGTTCAGCCTCCGGTCGAATGGCTGGCCGCCTTCCGCCCTGGTCTTGGGGGGCTGCTTGAGTGCCTCGATGATGTCTGGGTCCACGGCGTCGATGGGGGCGGTGTACACGTCGCCGTTGATGATCTCGAGGACCTCGCCCGGCAAGCCCAGGAGCCGCTTGATGAAGTTCATTTCGCCATCTTGGGGGTTCTTGAAGACGACGACGTCCCAGCGTTTGGGGCCGAGCAGATCGCCGCCGATGTCGTAGGGCCATTTGAGCACGAGGATTCGGTCGCCCGAGCTCGGGACCACGCGGTCTGTCCTGGAGTTCAACGCCGCGTTGCCGTGGCCGCTCCAGCCGCAATTGGGGCAGTGCAGATCGAACGAGTTGCTCAGGGTGCCCCGTTGCACGATGCTATCGTCAGGCACAACCTGAGCTTCCCGAATTCCGTAGGCAAAGTGGTAGCCGCAGGCCTCGCAGCGGTGCTCGCCGTGCAGGCCGTAGAGGCTGGGGGCCATGGAGCCCGTCGGGATGACGAAGGCCTCGACGACAAAGGCCCGGAAAACGAAGGCGAGGATGAACGCAACGACGATCGCCTCGATGGTATCTCGGATGCCGTCGGGCTTGGGCATCTGCACGGATTGCACGGAGTGTCCATTCTTCATGCTGCGAAAAGCCTTAAGATCGGAGGCTTGCTCCACAATAGGACGATACAGACGGCGTCGGGATCGGTCAAATGCAGAGGATGGCAACTGAAGGGAAGGGGCGGACCAGGGCAGTCGCGAGGATGGCCGGAAGGCCGGAACCCGGATAATCCACCACAGGGCACGCAGAGATCACAGAGAGGTGTCAGAAAGCAGTCTAGCGAAGTTGGCGCAGCATGACTGGCAATACACGCTGTCAAGGCGAGAAACGCTCGGGTCTTGCCATAACTTCCTTTTCAACAAGACTCTGTGCTCTCCCTGGTCTCTGTGGTATGAATGATCCGGGGGAAGGCCCTTTTCTGACTGGCTCGGCGGTTGAGACATTTGGCTGTCCGGGAGCCGGAGGGGTTCCAGGGTCGTGGGGCTTCGTCCCGTGGGGCTTCGTCCGGTGAGGAGTCGCGTAGGGAAAACGTGAACGATCGACTCGCCCACGGGGTTCGCCAAACGGCAAGCCGGCAGGTCGCCAAACGGCAAGCGGGGGTCGATCGATCCGCTGCCAAGCGGCACGGCGAGCCGAGCGGCGTAATCGGTCATGTTGTTCCTGCGCGACGGCTTACGCGCCGGGCTGGTTTTCAGTATTCCCGCGCGGCGTGTGCATCGTTTCTGCGATTGCCCTTGGGACGCTGATATGGCGGATTCCTTGCTAGTCCGTGTTGTCGTGAACCCCGTCTCGGGGCGCCGCGGGAGGCTGGGCGTGGTTCGGCAGGTGTGCCGGCGCATCCGAGATGCGGGTTGGTCGGTCTTGCTCCACGAGACGCGGGGACCTGGAGACGCCGCTAAGGTGGCCAAACAGGCTTGCCAGGATTGCGCACGTGCCTTGGTGGTGGTCGGCGGGGACGGGACGGTCAGCGAGGCGGCCGGCGGAATGGTGGGCCAGGGTGTGCCGATCCTGGTGGTGCCGAGCGGGACGGAGAACATCCTGGCGAAGTACCTCGGCATGCGGTCGGATGCGGACTGGCTGTGGCGTGTGCTTTGGGAGGGGCAGGAGACCTCGATGGACATCCCGGCGATGAACGGCCGGCGTTTCTTGCTGGTGGCTGGGGTGGGGTTTGACGCGGAAGTGGTGGCTCAGGTGGCCCGGCGACGAAGCGGTCACAGCGGCCACATTGACTACTTGAGCTACTTCTGGCCTGTCTGGCGGACGTTCTGGGGTCATCGGTATCCGCGTGTATTTGTGGAGGCGGATGGTGAATTGTTGCCAGTGGGGCGTGGTTTGGTGTTTGTGGGCAATGTGCCTCGGTACGCGATCGGGCTTCGGATATTGGGGGTCGCTTTGCCTGACGACGGCCTGCTGGACGTGTGTGTCTTTCGGTGTTCGTGGCAGGGCCCGCTCCTCGGTCATGCGATCAAGGTCCTTGCCGGTGTCCACATCGGCAGCCGGGGCGTTACATATCGACACGCTCGCCGTGTCCGTGTTTGGGCTGAGGAGCCGGTGCCGGTTCAGTTGGACGGGGACGCCGCCGGTTGGCTGCCGGCGGAATTCGAGATGACGACGGTGCCCGCGCGGTTTCTGGTGCAGGGCCCGGTGGGTTGAGCGTGACATCGCTGCGTTGGTCGCCGGACGTCGATAGCGACGCCGGGATTGCGGATTGGCCAGCCCACGGATTGCTATCCGTGGGCTTCAGATCAGGATCGTCGAATAAGGTGAGGATCGTCGAATAAGGTGAGGATCTGCGAACAAGATAGCGATGTCATGGTCATATAAGGGATTCGTGATGCGATGCCTTGTCCTGTGTTTCTCGGTTTGGGTGTCCGTAGCGTTGTGGCCAGCGGGTGGGTGGATGCCCCACCTGATGGATGCAGTCACTGCTCAAGTGCAGTGGCACGCGCCTGAGAAGCAGTCGCAAGCGGCCCAGGAGCAGTGGCACGCGCGTCGGTTGGGCGGAGGGACCACGACCCGGCCGACGACGACGCGGCCTGCGGCGGACTTACCGGATATCTCCTATGCGGACCAGGTGTTGCTCGTGAAGACGGCCCGACGGGCGTTTCGGGCGAGGGTAACGGGCGGCCCGGAGTACGGCGCACGCTACCGCGCGCCGGCGTTGCAGGGGCTGACGGGGATGATCCACCTGACGCTACGTTCCGGTGGAGCCGTGGTGGCCGAGGCAGAGTCCAGGGAGATGGATGTGGTGGATGCGGCGGTGGCGGTGGGGGTGCTTCTGGGTGAGGCGGCTTTGGAGAAGGGGGCGAGGCTCCATGACGGGGGCGATGATTTGGGTCTGGAATTCGAGCTGTTGGGGCCACGGGAGTACATATCGGCGGGGTACGACCCTTCGGGCACTTGGTCTGAGGAGTTGCTGCACTCGTTCGAGCCCGCCGTGGAGGGGATCGGCGTCGAGTTCCGCGGCAGGCGGGGGTGGATGCGGCCCAGCGAGGTCGTCTCGCTGAACTACACGCCGGACCTGGCGTTGCAGGCGGCGGAGTCTGGGATCGGCCTGAAGCACGTAGACAAGCTTCGGTTCTCGCGAGAGATCCGATACTTCCGATTTCGCGCGTACCACCTGTGGCAGCCGTCGGCGCAGGCGTTACCAGTCGTCCTGGTGCGTGGGGCGGCGTTGGTTCCGCAGGAGCGGGTGGGTCCGGCGGTGCTGGACGAGGCGATCGGGCGGTTGGGGGCGTACTTGCACTATCGGCAGAATCGCGACGGTTGGTTCTCGCACGAGTACCTGCCAGCCTCGGATCGGTACACGGAGGGGAACGCGGCCGTGGTGCAAATGCGGGCGCTGGTGGGATTGGCCGCCTACGCGGCGTGGTCGGGCAAGACCGAGATCGTCGCGGATGCCCTGAAGGGGATAGAGAAGTCGGCGGGGTATCTGCGCCCTTTCTGTGCGGCTAAGGCCACTGAGGAGGGTAAGCCGGAGGCGGCCGAGAAGGGCTTGGTCCTGTGGTTTCCAGGGCACGAGGACCGGCTGGAGATCTCCGCGTTCTTGTTGATGGCGATGACGGCGGTGGCTGGAGAGCAATCGGCAGTCAGCGATCAGCCGTCGGTGGCGAGCAGCCAGCCCTTCTCGAGGTTGAGCGATCAGCGGATGGGACTGATCGAGGGCCTCCTGGCATCGCAGGATGCGAGCGGTCGGTTGGAGATGGATTCTCGGGGACGATCGGAGGGTGGACCGGAGGACGCGGCCGCGGCGGGATGGGCGTTGGTGGCGTTGGCGGGCTTGGATTGGCCTACGTCCAGCGCTGGAAGGGATGGGGCGTATGGTGGATCGCCCACCAACGACCAGATTGAGCTGGTGTTGCAGCGGGCGCTGAGCTACTACCGCGGTCGGGATGACGTGTGGTCGAATCCTGTGGCAGCGGCGGCATTGGCCCGTGCATTCGCGCGGGCTTATGCACAGACGAACGATGCGCGTGCCAGCGCCTTCGTGTTTGATGTGCTGGATCGATTCGCGCGACTGCAAGTGAACGCGGCGGTCTGCCCCTGGCCTGAGTTGTACGGGGCGATCAACGTTCGGGAACGGGGAGCTGTTGGTGTGGACACGGCGATCTACCTGACAGCGTTGGCGGATGGCGTTGCGCTGGCCGAGCGTGTGGGGGACAGGCCGCGCGTCAGGCGATATCGAGGCGCAGTGTCGGCGGCGGTTCGCTTCGTGCTGCAACTGGAGGTTTGCGAGGAGGGTTGTTACTACATTTGTAGTCCCCGCGACGCGCTGGGGGGGGTTCGAGCGGCTCCGTGGGACAGCAGGATCCGGGTAGACCACTGCGCGGAGGCATTGATGAGTCTGATGCGAGCGAGAGAGGTCCTGTACGGCAAAGCAAAGGGTGACGGGACACGAGGAGCCGTTGGTTCCTAGAGCAGTTCACGCTTGCCTGCGACTGTGGGACGGGCGCCAAAGCCCGTGAATCCACCGCCGAGACGGCGGTGCCACAGTGCCACAGTTTTGCCACGGGCTGCCAGCCGCTGGTCATGACAGTTCTCGGTCAGTTCTCACGTCTCGGCGCTTCGCCGCCGTGGAACACGGTTTGATCTGCCGGGCTGGATGCCTGGGCGTGTTCCGAGCTGGCCGGCGCGTTCTTTGCGCCCAGAAGCGCAGGTGACGCAGAAATCTTCAGCTTTGAAGAGAGTATTCTTGCCCGGTGCGCCTGGGGCTGGCGTGTCAGGGTTGGCAACAGTCTTGCACGCCGCTGGACGGCGTCTGCTTGGGCAAGATGCGTTGTTTGGGGAGCGCATGTCTCGCCGATAACACTTCCGAAGAGTGCCGCGAGAAGCAGGACGCTGTCAAAGGCTCAGGATGAGCAAAGCCCGACAAGAAGCTGCAGTAGAGGCTTCACAAGACGCACCGCAAGAAGACCCGCCTCGCGCCACGCTGGCCGGTCGTTGGCAGATCCCGCTGCTTGGCGTGGGCGTGCTCCTGTTCGGCGGCGGGCTGATCCGGATCGCGGCGGCCCATGTCGAGGTTAGCTTCGAGCAGCAGTTGGAGCGTGTGGCCAAGCTCCATGGCAGCGGTGCGTTGCGGCGCGCGAATGCCTATCTCCTGGACCTTCTGAGTGATGCGGAGCGACCGTCCGAGCAGCGTGGCGAGCTACACCGTCTCCTAGCGGCGACGGCCCATCAGGCCGAGACGTCTCTCTCGGCCCACAACAAGCAAAACATCAGGGCGATCATCACGAACTTCCGGTCAGCCGTTCGCTGCGGTGTGAAGCCTGGCGCGGCGGACTGGCTTTCCGTCGGGGACGCGTATCGGTGGTCGGGCAGCGACGCGGAGGCGGCGGACGCCTACCGCCAAGCCTTACGCCTCTCACCACGTCGACCTGACAGGATCCTGCGGCGGCTCCTGGAAGCACAGATCGACTCCGGTCGGCCGTTTGACGAACAGGCGGTGGCGGACCTTGACGCGATGCTGGGGTGTACGGCATCGCCACCTCCGCAGATGGAGCCCGGGCGAGACGCCCAGGCCGCAGTTAGCGCGGAGCCCGGGCGAGACGTGGAGGCCACAGTTGCCGCGGGCCACGGACAGGACGCTACGTCGCCGGACAATTACCTGTGGGCGTTGGATCACAAGGTGGAGTGGTTGTTGGCGCACGGTGAGACGGCGGCGGCTTTGGCCCTGGTGGATGTGGGCAAGGAGCGGCTGAGCGGGACGGCGGAGAGGCTTGCCGTGTCGTACACCGAGGCCCTGTGCCTGTGCGATGGGGGGACGCGCTATTCCGACGAGGCGGAGACGCTGCTTCGATCCCTGTTGAGCGGATGGACGGTCCGCGACGGGTTGTGGGGCCGGGCGAGTTGGCTTCTGGGAAGGCTCCAGCAGGTGGACGGTCGTCCGCAGGTGGCACTGTCATTCTATGACGAAGTTCTGTGGTCGTTCGAGGCGGGAGATCTGCACGATGGATGCGTCCTGGGGCGGGCCGAGTGCCTGGCGGCATTGGATCGCTACGAGCGGGCGCTGGATGTGTTTGCCGGGCTGAAAGACCGGCTTCTCGAGGAGCGGCGGCATCGCTACTTGGACCGCAATGCGGTGCGGATGACGGTGACGGCGACCGGGGAGTCCTTACTTGGCGCCGGGTCGCTGGAACTTGGCATCCAGTACATGCAATTGGCATTGGCATTGGCGGACGGCTCCGACGGTCTGTCGCGGGCGACCTACATGTCCCGAATCGCTGCCGGCCTGACGGAGATGGGCATGGCGGCAATGGCCGGGGTGGCGGGCACCAAGGAGGATCACGACCGAGCAAGGAAGACCCTGAGGCGGGCGGCGGAGTGTTATGTGTCGTTGTCACAACTGCCCACGTTGGACGAGGAAGATGTGGCGAAAGCCGTCGAGTCGGCGGTCGACGACTTCGATGCCGCTGGCATGACTGACGGGGTGATCGATGCGTTGTCGCGATTCGTCGAGGAGCACCCGACAAGTAATCGGCGCGGCTGGGCGTTGCACCGACTGGGTCAAGCCTATCAGGCGATGCGGCTGTATCCGGATGCTGTCGCCGCGTACAAGGAGGCAATCGAAGGATACCCGCGGCAACTTTGTGCGCAGGAGTCGATGGTGCCGCTGGCCGAGTGCCTTCTCGCCATGGGTGGGGAGGAGGCTCTGCGCGGAGCCGATTTATTGGTGGACATCGTCGACGACCGAGGTTCCGAGGCGCTGTTCGATCCGCAGGCGAAGGAGTACCGAGACGCGCTGTTTCGGCTGATAGACTGCTACTGCCGGGCGACCGAACAGGAGGTCCCGCAGCATTTCGAGAAGGCCATCGTCCGATTGGAGGATGCCGTTGCCCTTTATCCGGCCGACCCGGAGATCACACGGCTGACGTTTTTGTTGGCCGACGCTTACCGACAGAGCGCGCAGGGACTGGCGGACCAGGACGGCAGTGCGTTGGACGAGCGAGGTCGGGCGGAGATGAAGGAGGCCGTCGACCAGCGGTTGCATCGCGCGGTAGAGAGGTTCGAGCAGGTGATCGCGGCGTTGGCGCCGCATGATGGCAGTGGTCTGACGGATCTCGAGCAGGCCTATCTTCGTGTGAGCTACCTGTATCGCGGGGATTGTCTGTTCGACCTCGGGCATTTCGAGGAGGCCATCGAGGCGTACAACGAGGCCGTGTGGCGTTACGAGGATCTGCCGGCGGCGGTCTCGGCGTCGATGCAGATCGTTCACTGCCATCAGCGTTTGGGGCAGTGGGACGAGGCCGCCGCGGCGCTGGAGCGTTTGAGTTGGCTGTTGAAGAAGATGCCGGCGTCCGCGTTTGAGGCTGAGCGGGGCATGTCCACCAAGGAGTATTGGGAGAACATGGTCGCTCGCCTTCAACAGACCGGCGTCGACTAGGCATGAGTTGTGATTGGTGATTTCCGATTCCGAATCGTCAAGACGTCAATCACTATTGGGTTCGAGGGCTGAAGTGAGAAGACAGCAAACAGAAGACAACCTCGATGCGACCCGGCTGGTGGAGTTGCTGAAGCACCAGGACGCGTTGTACCGTCGGTTGCGGGTTTTGGCGGACCGGCAGAAGTCCCTGGTGGCTGAGGACGACGCGCGGCCGCTGTTGTCGCTGTTGGCGGAACGTCAGAAACTGGTGGACGGGCTGGTTGGTCTGAATGCCAAACTGGCGCCGTATCGAAAGGAGTGGACCGGCGTCTACGGCTCGCTCGACGAACCGACGCGCGGACAGGTGGCCGAACTGCTCGAGAGGGCGAACTCGGCACTGGGTGCCGTGCTGCGTGGAGACCAGCGGGATACGGCCGCGCTTTCGGCAAAACGTCAGGACATGGTTGGGCGCGTCGCGGCGATGGATTCAGGGAGCCGGGCGAAGGCGGCGTACTGCTCGGCGGGGTCGGATACGCGCAAGAGCATGACGGATGCAGAGGCGTAGAGGAATAGCGAATAGCGAATGGCGAATAGCGAATGGCGAATAGCGAATGGCGAATAGCGAATGGCGAATAGCGAATGGCGAATAGCGAATGGCG
>JAFGQA010000064.1 GCA_016935885.1 Phycisphaerae bacterium
AGCCAGCCCTGGCATTGATGCTCGCTGAGCATTTCCATCACGCGGCCATCGGGCGCAACATGATCGTCACCGGGGACGATGTCCGCCGTCGAGCAACGATCCGTCACCTCGAAGGTGGCTCCCCAGCGGTTCGAGGACGTTTCATCCGGACTGAACACGCGGAAGGTGCTCGGATTCCGGACGATCACGTCGCGGATCAACTCTCCCTGGACGCGGGTGGCTTCGGCGTCCACGGCACCGGGCTTCGACACCTTCACCGCGTAGTCGAGGAAATCCGGTAGGCGCAGGTCGCGCAGGAGCAGGCCGCCGTTGGCGTGGGGATTGGCGCTCATGCGGCGCTCGCCCTTCGGGGCGAGGTCGGCAAGTTCGGGACGCAGCGTACCGGCTTTGTCGAACAACTCCCGCGGACGGTAGCTTTTCATCCACTTTTCCAGAATCTTCACATGCGCCGGATGTCTCATGTCGCCCATTGGCACCTGATGCGAGCGCCACGTGCCTTCCGTAGGTTTACCGTCCACGGCCTTCGGGCCGGTCCAGCCCTTCGGAGAGCGCAGGACGATCATGGGCCAGCAGGGCCGCTTCTTGAACCCCTTCTCGCGGGCGTCACGCTGGATGCGCTGAATCTCGCCGACCACCCTGTCGAGTGTGGCGGCCATGAGGCGGTGCATCTTCTCGGCGTCGTCACCCTCGACAAAGTACGGCGTATAACCGTAGCCGCGGAAGAGCGCTTCCAGTTCGTCGTTGGAAATGCGCGCCAAGACGGTGGGGCCGGCGATCTTGTAGCCGTTCAAGTGCAGAATCGGCAGCACGGCACCGTCGTGGACCGGATTGAGGAACTTGTTCGAGTGCCAACTGGTGGCGAGCGGGCCGGTCTCCGCTTCGCCATCGCCGACGACGCAGGCGACGAGCAAGTCGGGATTGTCGAATGCCGCCCCGTAGGCGTGCGACAGCGAATAGCCCAACTCGCCCCCCTCATGAATCGAGCCCGGCGTCTCTGGCGCGACGTGGCTCGGAATACCGCCGGGGAAGGAGAACTGCTTGAACAGCCGCCGCAGCCCGTCCTCGTCTTGCGAGATGTTTGGATAAACCTCGCTGTAGGTTCCTTCCAGGTAGGCGTTTGCCACCAATCCCGGCCCTCCGTGGCCCGGCCCAGTGACATAGATGACGTTCAGGTCGTGCTCCTTGATAACGCGATTCAGGTGAACGCAGATGAAGTTCAGCCCCGGCGTCGTGCCCCAGTGACCGAGCAGTCGTGGCTTGATGTGCTTCAGCGTGAGCGCTCTCTTCAGCAGCGGGTTGTCGTAGAGATAAATCTGGCCGACGGAGAGATAGTTGGCGGCACGCCAGTAGGCGTCCATCCTGTTGAGCAGTTCCGGAATGAGCGTCTTTGTTTTCATGTGTTGCATGAATCATAGCCTCGCTTTCCGCAGCCGCAAGGCGTTGCCGATGACCGAGACGGAACTCAGGCTCATCGCGGCGCCGGCAACGATTGGGCTGAGCAGCAAGCCGAAGAACGGGTAAAGCGCCCCTGCCGCCACCGGAATACCCAGCGCGTTGTAGAGAAAGGCGAAGAACAGGTTCTGCCGGATGTTCCGCATGGTGGCGCGACTGAGGCGGATGGCCTTGGCGATGCCACGGAGGTCGCCTCTCACGAGGGTGATGCCCGCGCTTTGCATGGCCGCGTCGGTGCCGGTGCCCATGGCAATGCCGACTTCCGCTTCGCTGAGAGCGGGTGAGTCATTGATGCCGTCGCCGGCCATCGCAACATGTTTACCTTCCGCGCGCAGCTTTTTGACATGGGCGACTTTGCCGGCGGGGTCGATCTCCGCTTCCACGTCGTCAAGGTCGAGTTGCTTGGCCACAACGGCGGCGGTGCGGCGGTTGTCGCCCGTGAGCATGACGAGCTCCAACCCAAGCTTGTGAAGATCACGGATTGCCTCCGCCGTGTTAGATTTGATCGGGTCGGCGACAGCGAGGATTCCAG
Organism: Phycisphaerae bacterium; assembly: GCA_016935885.1. Next base: position 1,985 of record JAFGQA010000064.1, read on the forward strand.
CCGGCTTGCCATCGATGGCGACAAACATCGCGGTCTTGCCCTCCTCCTGAAGTGTCACGGCCGAGGTTTCAAGCGGCTCCAAACCAGTGATCTTTTCATTTCGCAGAAACTCCGGTTTTCCGATCATCACCGCACGACCGGCGATGCTGCCCAGCACCCCGCCAGCCGTCACGGAGCGGAAGTCCTTCACGGCCTCAAGCACGATCCCTTGTTCCTTCGCGCCCTGGACAATCGCGGCGGCGAGCGGGTGTTCGCTGTTCTGCTCGAGTGAGGCGGCGAGACGCAGAACCTCCCTTGCGTCGAAACCGCCACTGGGCCAGATATCGATGAGCTTGGGTTTGCCCTCCGTGAGAGTGCCCGTCTTGTCCACGACAAGCGTGGTGACCTTCTCCAACCGTTCGAGGGCATCGGCGTTTTTCATAAGCACGCCTTCTTGTGCGCCGCGTCCGACGCCGACCATGATGGACATAGGAGTGGCCAAGCCAAGGGCGCACGGGCAGGCGATGATGAGGACTGCGACGGCGTTGACCACGGCGTGCGCAAGCTTTGGCTCCGGCCCAAGCCACATCCAGAGGAAGAAGGTGAGCACCGAAACAGCCAGCACCACCGGCACGAAGACGCCCGCGACCTTGTCGGCAAGCCCTTGAATGGGCGCGCGGCTACGCTGCGCTTCGGCAACCATGTTCACGATCTGCCCGAGCAACGTGTCGCTACCAACTCGCTCGGCGCGCATGACGAAACTGCCGGGGCCATTGACGGTGCCGCCCGTCACCTTGTCGCCGACGGTCTTTTCCACCGGGAGCGGTTCGCCGGTGATCATGGA
>JAFGQA010000065.1 GCA_016935885.1 Phycisphaerae bacterium
CCGCGCGGCTTGGGCAGATCAAGCAGCTGGTAGTTGTCCTTCGGTAGCTTGTAGCGGTCCCAGTCAGGCGTATCCCGGGAGTTCGGGTTGCCCGTCCGCGCGAAGGTCGTCCAGTAGCTGACCATGTCGTCGGAAAGCTTGCTCTGCGCTCTGTTGAGCGGCTTGAAGACGCCCGTCGCGCCTTTGAAGTTGGCGAAGATGTATTCGAGCTCCAGCGTGTGCGCCGCCCAATAGTTGAACGAAACTGCTGGGAAGTAGAACGGCGCGGTCCGGTCGGCGAACAGGTAGGCGTACATCGGCACGTGCTGAGCAATGAGTTGCGCCCCTCGACGCGTTCCGCAGGCGAACCCACGGTCCGTCTGCGCGGCAGCGAGTGCGTTGCTGGGGTTGGGGTAGTCTGAGAGTGGGTACTGCGTCAGCACTTGCGGGCCGACGGTTGCACCGAATGCCGCGGTAACCGCCGCCGGGTATCCCGCGGCCGTGAGTGGCGTACCGTTGGCGAGTTCGGTCATGCCAAGGAACCAGGTCTGCTCGTCGCGGTTGTTGCCAATGATCACCGGCACCTTGTTGAAGTTTCCGGTCGTGAACGCTTCGCCCATGTTGATCGTCAGGATCTTGCCGTCGAGCGCGCGGACTGGACCGCGGCCGGGAAAGCCGCTGGCCATGATCGTCTCGATGGGCACCGCCCGCAGGCAGGCGGCGGTCGCCGGACTGGCGTCACTGCCGCACCCAACCGCGGCCGCGAACTCCTGGCCCCGCACCACACCCGCCGCATAGGTCGCCTGGTTGGCGGCGTACGCGGGGCTGTGCACGATCGCGCGATGGAACAGGCCCTTGGCCGTCGGCGAAACCATGTTGAACAGTACGGCCGTGCCGCCTGCCGACTCCCCGAAGATCGTGACGTTGCCCGGGTCGCCACCGAACTGGCGGATGTTGCGCTGCACCCAGCGGAGGGCGGACTGCATGTCCATGACACCGTAGTTGGTATGGGCGTCGCTCTCGGTGTCGAGAGCTGGATGCGAGATGAAGCCCATGATGTTGAGGCGGTAGTTCATCGAAACGAAAACGACGTCGCCGTCTCTGGCGAGCTTGCTTCCGTCGTATTCGCTGCTTGAGCCGTCGAACAATCCTCCGCCATGGATCCACACCATCACCGGCTTGAGCTTGCCCTTGTGGTCATGCTTGCGATCGTGATCGCGCCCGTTGCCGGAGCTCGGCGTGAACACGTTGAGATAGAGGCAGTCCTCCTTGTCGCTGACCGCGGCGAACACGCCGAACGTGTTCGTCTGCACGCATGTCTTCTCGAACTCGGTGGCGTCCAGCGTCCTGCGCCAGTGCGCGACCGGCTGCGGCGGCTGCCAGCGCAGGTTGCCGACCGGAGGAGCGGCAAACGGGATGCCAAGGAACACATCGACGTCCTTGATCTTGAAACCGCGGACCGGCCCCTCCTTGGTGTGCACGACGTCCGTGCGCGGCTCGTGCTTGTAGTCGTGCTTTCCACCGGCGATCGCCGTGGTCACGGCCGCAATGGCGGCGAGCGTGATTGCGGACACGGTCATGAGGCTCATGGGCCGTCTTGCAAACATTCGCATTGTCATCTCCCGAGCTGTGCGTTTCTCAAAATTTCTTGGTTCGATTACTTACGTCGAGCGAGCATCGCGCTATTCCTCACACTACGGAGCTAATCGGCATCCGGGCTCGGCGCACGGAGAACATAGTCTGGGGTCTGAGCGAACTAAGAATTTCAAAGAAAAACCCGCCCCGAACTGGTCGGAGCGGGTCCCTCGCCTCCTCGTATCGGATCAGTCGCGGACGTTGCGCACGTTCCTCTTGATCCACTTCTCGATGATATCGGCGATGTGCTCGTTGTTGTTGTCCATCATCATCATGTGCGAGTTGCCCAAGATGCCGATGGTGGGCAGCGGCAGCACCGTCATGTTGCCGCCGGCGCCGTTGACGAGACCGGCGGTCGTATTCGAGCTGTTGAGCCAGCCCGTGGCGCCGGTGCTTAGCGCGACGAAGTCACCGAATATGTTGAGGATCGGCACCCTCTTCAGAACCGCGGGATCGGTGCCGGCCGGAAGACCGAAGCCAGCGGGCTCGATCCCCACAAATCCCTTCACCTTGTCGGCGCGTTGCACGATGGCAGCGAGGCCCAGTGGGCCCGACTGCGAGTGCACCATGACGATGCAGGGTCCGATCTTGTCGATCGCGGCTACGATCGCGTTGGTTATCTTGGCATTCTCCTCGGCATCACGGTAGGTCAGCACCCACTGCGGAGCGTACTGGTCCATCGCAGCCATGGGGAAGCGCTGGCCCGGATAGACGTCCGGGTAGGTGGGCCCGAAGCGGAACGTCGCCCAGGCAGCCTGCTTTGTGTAGATATTCATATTCGGGAGCGCCGTGTTCGGCAGTAGTCCCATCCTCACGAGATGCAACTCGGTCGGCTCGCAGCATGCGCGGCCGCGGTTCGGGTCATCGAACACGTAGGACGAGAACCCGCGCCGAGTGAAGGACGTGTACCAGCCCTCGCGGCCATCGGGCGTCGTCTCGTAGGTCTTGCCGGTGTGGCCGCCGCCGTGAACCATGAGGATCGGGTAGCGGTACTCTTTATCCTCGGGGATCTGGTACTGCACGTAGGCGTGGTTGATCGAGATGATGCCGGGCTCAGGCGTCGTCCCCGATGCCACGCGCGACGGAATGGTGAACAACTCGCCGCCTACGTAGAAGCTTCCCTGCGCCTTGAGGTCGATCGACCCCTTGCCATGGCCGTGGTGACCACGGTCATGGTCATTGCCTGCCATTGCGCTTCCGGCAACGCCAAATGCGACCGCGGCCACCAGGGCGACGACGCTAGTTATGCCAGCGTGACTTTTCATGCGTATCTCCTCCACATCATTCTTGTTGTTGGTATTGCGGGGCAGCAGCCCCGCAGCGTCCGACCGCCAGCCCTCGCGAGGCCGGGCGGGGGCGTGCGACCGGAGCCGGGCGCCGCAAGCCCTTCGGCTGCGCCCGACCCCGGCTCTTGCGCTTCAGGTGCTAGTGGTGGTGGTCGTCGTCATCGTCGTCGTGGCGGCGCCCGTCCTTGTCGAGGCGCTTCTTGCGCAGCCAGCTGGACAAGAGATCGGCGACCTTCACGTTATTGAGATCCGACATCGGGAAGTGCGTGTTTCCGCGGATCCCGACCTTGGGCAGATGCAGAAGCTCCGCATCCCCGCCGGCGTCGTTGATGGCCTTTACGAACAGCTTCGACATTTCCAGGCGGCCTCGCCAGATGTCGATGCCGGGGATCGGATCCGGGCTACCGATCTCAGGAATGTAGTCTCCCCAGATGATCTGGATCGGGATCTTGGTGAGCTTCAGGAAGTCGGCGAGCGGGATCGCCGTGCCGCTGATATTGCCTCCTCCTGTCGGAATGGCGGGCGGCACCTGGCCATCTGGGAAGACCCAGCCGACTGGTTCATACGACGCGATGCCCTTGACGTTCGCGCTCTTCGTGGCGGTGATCCATCCGAGCACACCGCTGGCCGAGTGAGTTACGAGAACCGCCGGCCCGATCTGATTGAACATCGTCGCGATGGGATCGGTGGCAATGGTGTTGTTCGTCGGAGCCGTATCCGGCGTCTGCTGACGCCACCACTGGTTCAGAGCCTCCGGGCTGCGCGAGAACTGCACCCCGGGGAAGTAGTTTGGCCAGATGCCGATGCGGAAGCGGATGAAGATGCCCTGCTCGCCTGTGGCTCCCGATCCCGGCACCACGTTGATCGTGCCGTTCGTCGTGGAGCGCCCGGCGCGGCCGCGATGCGGCTGGTCGATGATGTAGGTGGCAAAGTCGCGGCGCAGGAAAATGTTCTGGAATCCGTCGCGGCCGTCGGGGGTGGTTTCCCAGGTTTTGCTGAACTGGCCGCCGCCGTGCCAGAGGACCAGCGGGTATTTGCGGGCGTCCTCGGGGATCTGGTACTGCGCGTAGGCATGATCGCCGTGAATCGTCTGCCCATCGGGCAGCAGCGCGATGGGGTCGAACGTTCCGGGGTTGGTGACGATGTTACCCCCGACGGCGAAGCTGCCTTGGTCCTTGAGCACGA
>JAFGQA010000066.1 GCA_016935885.1 Phycisphaerae bacterium
CGCCGGACACGGTGTCGCCAGCCTGAACAACGAGAAGATGGTGACGCAGTTTTTCGACAAGCATCTCAAGGGAAGACCTGCAACGAAGCCGGCCGGCTGAGTCGTGAGGGAAGGTCGTGACAACGATGCAGTATCCGCGATGGGTAGGACTGTTGGGTCTGGCCGCTGTTTTGCCGCTGGCCGGCGCCTGTGGCACGAGTGAAGGCCTCAGCCAATCGCGTCCGGCGTCTCCGCCGGTTCGCGAATTGACGGTCGCGGCCGTGTCGTGCGAGAGCCGCATTCGCCAGACCGATTTCAATCTATCGCGGATCGAGCACTGGGCCAGGCGGGCCGTGGCGGCCGGAGCAGATATCGCCCTGTTTCCTGAGACCGCCATCAGCGGGTGGTGGGCCAGCCGTGAGACCCGTGCCTTTGCCGAGCCAATCGACGGGCCTTCCATCACGCGGCTGAAGAAAGTGGCAGGTGAGCTGGGGATCATTCTGGCCGTCGGCATGACCGAGCGCAACGGCGACAAGGTCCACATCACGCACGTCGTTTTTGACGGGAATGGCGTGATTGGCGCGCACCGCAAGACCAGCCTGGCCTCCGGTGAGGAAAAGACGTGGGACCCCGGCGACGACGCCAACGTGTTCGACGTCAAGGGGATTCGTGTGGGCATCGCGATATGCTTTGAGTCCGTGCATCCGCCGACCTGTGCGAAGCTTCGGGAGAACGGGGCGGAGATCGTTCTGGCGCCCTATGCCAACGGCACCGATCCGGATGAACTGCTCAATGGCAAGCGGCCGTACCCATACGAACGAGCGAAGGAGAACCACGTGTGGTACGTTGCTTGTGACGCCCCGGCGCACGACGAGCGGAAGAATCTCAAGCGAGGCGCGGCGTACGTCATCAGTCCGGAGGGTGAGTTGAAGACGATCACCGCCCCGGACGCGGTAGGCGAGACCATGGTGCTCCACACCATTCGAGTGGCGAATTGAAAGTTGCGAATTGAGAATTGCGGATTGAGTATTTGGTTCTTTGCCGCGGAAGCTCCGCGTATTTTGCACGTTTTTGAGTGCCGCATCATCGTTTGTCGGGTGGCCCGCCGCTTCAGCGGTGGGGGAGCGAACTGGGGAGAGAGTTGGCGACGCCAAGGCTAAAGGGGCAGAGCCGCCTGCATGACGATGACCACTCGCGTACCTTCGGGCGTTGAGTGCCAAGACAACAGCGAAACGCAGCTCGGGACTCTCCGTTGCTTCGACGGCTTCCCGGACGACGCCAGCGCCGATCCGGCTCCCTCGTCAGACCTCTACATCCCGACTGCCCAGTCTGGACGCAGCATCTGGCTTCCGTCGCAGGGTGTCCGATGGCAACTCGCCGAAGCATCCCTTGTAGGCCCGAGCGAAATCGCCGAAGTGCCAGAAGCCCCACCGCAGGGCCTCGGCTGTCACCGTGGTCGTGCCGTGAGTCGCCGCCCGCAACGCCTGCCGCACCCGATGAAGCCGGAGTCGGGTCAGGTACGCCACCGGGGTGATTCCCATCAACTCCTTGAAGGCGTACTGCAAGGTCCGCTCGCTCACCCCAGCCGCCATGCACAGGTCGGTCACATATAGACGCTCCGCGGCGTGTGCAAGGGCGAAATCCTCAGCGTTCCGTACGACCTGACTGTAAGCCTGCCGTGTCAGGTCGCGACGTACGAACTCGACGTTGGCGGCCGAACCGAGCGTCGCCAGAAGGGTTTCCAGGAGTTCGACTTGAGCGGCGGCCTGCGTCTGGGGTATGTCAAACACCTGGGGCCGTCTCGCGGCCATGTTGACCAGGTGTCGTCCCCAATCGTACAGGGCGTGGGCGGCGGCGAGATTCGGCTGCAGCAACTCGACGCCGTGAGGAAGACAGAACTCACCCTCCCGCTGCCGGCTGCGGAGGTGCACCCGGATGTCGCCGGGCGGTACGAGGAAGGAGACGCTCTCGTAACCAGCCGCAACGACGAACTCCACCTCGATCTCAAACCCCACCGCCAACACCCGGTCAGGGCCGACGGGCAGCCCATTCAACGTACCTGCCGTTCGTGGGCCGAAGGCGACATACGCCACGAAACCGCTCTGCAGTCTTGTCCGCGTGCGGATGGGCAAATTGGTCGAGTGGAACAAGAGAACGCTTGCACCGATGCGAACGACGATTCGCCTCGCTCGCAGCGGCATGGATTGCAGTTTTACTGCATCCAGCTTGATCACCTCGATCCCCTCGCCGACCGCTGTTGAGTCGCCGATCTCGACGATCGTGACGGCTGGCCGACAGTTGGAGGTGGCGGTCACGATAGGCATGAGAGGCTTGTTCACAGTTTGCGGAAATCCGATAGACACCGGCACCCCTCTGGCAGCATAATACTCCGCGCGTTCGCCCTGTCTTCCTGCAGAAGGCAGCGAACCAAGGAGCCACGGATATGCCGAGCAGACGGTCAATAGCCGCCGCCGTGACTCTTCTAGGTTCCTGCGTTCGGGCCCTCTGCCATGCTAGCGGCCGGCAGCCCGAAGGGCAAACCGATCTAATCGAAACGACTTCGTCGTTCAGGCCGTGTCTATGAGAAGGTGCGGACCAGTCAACACGAGGAGAAAGCTATGAGAATACTTGGACACCGATGGATACATGGGATGCTGGCCGTTGCGGCAGCCGCGATTCCCTGCCTAGGCCAGCAAGCCGCCGGCGCGATCAAGGAGAAAGCGACCGAGTCCAAGCACCGCTCCCATCTCCCCATGCCGAACACGGTTCGGCCCAGTTCGATCGTTTACGATGCGAAGAGTCCCGATGCAAAGTTCCCTCCCATCGAGCAACTACGGCCGCCGAAGGGCGCACCCAACGTGCTCATTGTGCTGATTGACGACGCCGGGTTCGGTTCGTCCAGCACTTTCGGCGGCCCCTGCGCGACGCCGGTCCTGGACAAGCTGGCGGCCAATGGATTGCGGTACAACCGGTTCCACACAACCGCCATCTGCTCGCCGAGCCGTCAGGCGTTGCTCACCGGGCGCAACCATCATTCCGTCGGCATGGCCGGCGTCACCGAGATCGCGACCGGCGCGCCGGGTTACTGCTCGGTCCGGCCCAACTCCATGGCGCCTCTGGCGGAGACGCTCAAACTCAACGGTTACTCCACCGCCCAGTTTGGCAAGTGTCACGAGGTGCCGGTCTGGCAGACGAGCCCGGCCGGACCGTTTGACGCCTGGCCTACGGGCGGCGGCGGCTTCGAGTACTTCTACGGCTTCATCGGCGGCGAGGCGAACCAGTGGTATCCGACGCTGTTTGAGGGCACCACGCCGGTCGAGAACAAGAAGACGCCCGAGCAAGGCTACCATCTCATGGCGGACATGACCGACAAGGCCATCAAGTGGATCGCGCAGGAGAAGGCGCTCGCACCCGATAAGCCGTTCTTCATCTACTTCGCCCCCGGCGCCACCCACGCTCCCCACCACGTTCCGAAAGAGTGGGCCGACAAATACAAGGGCAAGTTCGATCAGGGTTGGGACAAACTGCGCGAGGAGACCTTCGCCCGGCAGAAGAAGCTCGGGGTCATCCCGGCGGACTGCCAGCTTACCGCGCGCCCCAAGGAGGTGCCGGCCTGGGACGCGATGCCCGAAGGGTTCAAGCCCGTGCTGCGCCGGGAGATGGAGATGTATGCCGGTTTCCTGGAATTCACCGACTACCACGTGGGCCGCATCGTGGATTCGCTCGAGAAGCTCAGAATCCTCGACGATACACTGATCTACTACATTGTCGGCGACAACGGCGCCTCGGCCGAGGGTGGAATCAACGGATGCTTCAACGAGATGAGCTACTTCAACGGCCTGCAAGCCCTCGAGACACCCGAGTACCTGACGGAGCGGCTCGAGAAACTCGGCGGGCCGGAGTCCTACAACCACTACGCCGTGGGCTGGGCGCACGCGATGAGCACGCCTTACCAGTGGACCAAGCAGGTCGCCTCCCACTGGGGCGGGACGCGCAACGCCACCGTCGTCCACTGGCCCAAGGGCATCAAGGCCAAGGGCGAGATTCGCTCGCAGTTCACCCACGTGATTGACGTGGCCCCGACGGTCCTCGAGGCGGCCGCTCTTCCGCAGCCGGAGTCGGTGAACGGCATCCAGCAGGACCCGATCGAGGGCATCAGCATGCTCTACTCGTTCGACAACGCCAATGCCCCCGAGAAGCACGAGGTGCAGTACTTCGAGATCATGGGCAACCGCGGCATCTACTACAAGGGCTGGTCCGCGGTTACGAAGCACTACACGCCCTGGATGCTGGGCAAGAGGCCCGCATTCGACGACGATGTGTGGGAGCTCTATGACGGGAGCAAGGATTGGAGCCAGGCGAACGACCTCGCCAAGCAGATGCCGGAGAAACTTCACGAGCTGCAGCGCCAATGGCTGATCGAGGCGGCGCGCTACAAAGTGCTGCCCATGGACGACCGGCTGATCGAGAAGCTCAACCCGGACCTCGCCGGCCGGCCGGTGCTCATCAAGGGCAAGACCCAGCTTCTCTTCGGCGGTATGGGACGCCTCTCGGAGAACTGCGTCCTCAACATCAAGAACAAGTCGCACTCCATCACCGCCGAAATCGTCGTACCCGAGAAGGGTGCTCAGGGAGTCATCGTCTGCCAGGGCGCGAACATCGGCGGGTGGACCCTGTATGCCCACAACGGCAAGCTCAAGTACTGCTACAACTGGGCCGGTTTCAAGAACTTCATGGTCGAATCCGCCGCCGCGCTCCCGGCGGGCCAGCACCAGGTGCGCGCGGAATTTGCCTACGCCGGTGGCGGCATGGGCAAAGGCGGCAAGGTGACCCTTTACACCGACGGCAAGAAGGTCGGCGAGGGGGACGTTGAGGCGACGCTCGCGATGGTCTTCTCCGCGGACGACGGCTGCGACGTCGGCGAGGACTCGGGGGCCGCGGTGTCCCCCGATTATGGCACGGTCGGAAACGCCTTCAACGGCGAGGTTAAGGGCGTGCAACTCTCCATCGCCGATGACCCGAACAACGCCGATCATCTCGTCAAGCCGGAGGACGCAGTCCGCGCAGCGTTGGGACGGCAGTGAGCCGGCAAAGAGACGGTGCTCGACGGATATCGGCCACCGCGCCGGGTGGCCGTTGTCCTCCGAGACTACTTAACGAAGCATAAGTCTCTCAGGAAGGAGATTTCATGATGGTATCGCGACTCATTGCAGTGATTGTGATCACTTGCTGCAGTGGCGCTGCCCGCGCGCAGAGTGCTCCGCCGTCGGGAAACGATGGGCCGACTCCGGGTCACCAGGGCCCCGCAGCATCCCAGCCGGCAGGCATGCCCTCCCTCATTCAACACTTGCCCGACTACACCGGCGACCTGGCCCACCGCAAGTACCTGACGGGCGATTGGGGCGGGGCCAGAACGGCGCTGGCGAACAAGGGCATCCTGTTCGAGCTGGACGTGACCCAGATCCTGCAGGGCAATGCTCACGGCGGCAAGGACACGAACAACGCCTTTCGCTATTCGGGTTCGGTCGACTACTACCTCAAGCTGGACACCGCCCGGATGGGCCTGTGGCCAGGCGGCATGCTCGCGTTCCACGGCGAGACGAAGATTGGCGACAACGTCAATCCCAAAGTTGGATCGCTGATGGCGCCGAACTTCCAGGGCCTGCTGCCCGTCCCAGGGGAACCGGGAACGACCACGCTCTCGGAGTTCTACTTCATGCAGGCGCTCTCCGAGCAGTTCGTGCTCATAATGGGGAAACTCGACGGGACTTCGTTGGCTGACGCGAATGCCTTCACCGGCAACCAGCGGACCCAGTTCATGAACGTCGGCTTCAAGGTCAACCCGGTCCTGTTCTATGGCACGCCGTATACCACGATGATGGCGGGGGCGGTCTGGCTTCCGACAAAGTGGTTGCAGGTGGTCACCGCCGTGACGGACAACGACCAGGACGGGGCCGCGACGATGACGGGCTTCAACACGGCGTTTCACGGCCGCGATTGGTACACGGCCACGCAGGAGTACGACTTCACCTGGAAGCCCTTCGGCAAGACCGGCCATCAGCGTCTGGGATGGTTCTGGACTTCACGTGACTTCGCGGAGCTCGGCGGCGACGGTCGAATCCAGTTCCCGCAGGTCATCGGGCCGCGTGTGCTTTCTCGCCAACTGCTGCCCCGCTGGGCGCGCGTGCTTCGGCTCGGCAACCAGGTGTACAGCCTTGCCCAGCCTGAGACTTCCCCCGACACGTGGGGGATTTACTACAACTTCGATCAGTACCTGTTCACCGAGGCCGACGATCCCGAGCAGGGTATTGGCGTGTTCGGCCGGTTCGGGTACGGCGGCGAGCCGAACATCTTTGAGCAGTTCTACAGCTTCGGTGTCAGCGGCAA
>JAFGQA010000067.1 GCA_016935885.1 Phycisphaerae bacterium
CAGCATCGCCTCCAGCGCCCCGACCGGCGCCAGGCTCGCGACCATCTCCTGTCGATACGCCTCGAATTCCTCGGCGTCCTCGCCCCGGACCACGGACTGCTTGGCCAGGAGCCCGTGCTTGAGCGCGTTCTGCGCGACCTTGGCCTTGCCCTCAGGCGTGCGCGGCCCCGTCGATTTCTGGGCGTTCAAACGATTCGCAGCGATTTGTGCTTCGGTAGCCATAGAAAAGCCTCCTGATAAATTAAGGATGATTGATGATGGATGATTTGCACCATACGGCCTCATGTGTACACGTACATTTTCTTGTTTACTATCTTACTAACCTCTCGCCGAGTCGGTCAAGGAAATTCCCCGCTTCTTTGGGTTCTTCACGAAATTGCGGGGACCGGCCGACCTTCGGTGGCGAACCCGACCCCGGAGACGGGGCCACCTTTTCTCTCAGGGGCTCTGCCCCTGAAACCCCGACATTTGGCGCCTTACGCCAGCAGCATGAAAAGGGAGAAGGCAAGAGCTGGCTGCAATGGTAACGCGCCGAGCGCATGGCGGCATGACGCTTCCAGGACGTCTGCACGCCAACCGCCGGCACGGCGGACCTGCGAAGCTACCATGCTGCTGGTCCAACGCGCAAAATGCCGGGGGTCTGGGGGCTGGCCCCCAGAATTGTAGGATGGGCAACTCGTTTGCCGATGCTGACCATGTGTGAGGTTTATGCGGCCCGTGCGTCGCGAGCGGTCGGGTGAAGAAGCACCGTATGGGCAACTCGTTTGCCCATGCTGAACTCTTTCCCGAACAACGAGATACGAGATACGAACCACGAGATACGAACCGGCCCCTCCGGGGCCGCACTTTTTTCCGCCTTTTCCTTATCCGTCCCCCCGTTTCGGCCGATAGCCGGATATAGGACGCAAGCACCTGCGAGGGACGCCGCAGTGAGGATACGAACAGGAATGCCGGTCGAACAGAACTCGTGTGCCCATGCCGACCTTGAGAGGCGCTACGCAATGGACGTGTACAACGCGCCTGGCTCGCCGTGCGTCGGTCACGACGGGATGAGTCCGAGTTTTGCCTTGTGTTCACGCCATATCCCGACTACAATGTGAAGAGAGTCGTGAGGCCGAGGGGCCTGACTGTGCCCGAGGCGGACAGATGGGCGGTGCATAGCCGAGTGTGAGACTGGCAGGGTAGACACGAAGGAGAGACTAGATGCCGAACATACCGAAGAAGGTACTTGAGCGATTCGTCAAGACCGTCCCCAGGTTCCAGAAAGTCCTCCAAATAGCCAAAGACCGTGACGTGAATGAGGCCGACACCGTTGCCGTCCTAAACGACGTCTTCGGGGAGGTCTTTGGCTACCACAAATACCTTGAGGTAACCAGTGAGGTCGCGATCCGTGGCACCTACTGTGACCTCGCAGTCAAAGTTGAGGACAAACTCCAGTTTCTCATCGAGGTGAAGGCAATCGGGATTGATCTCAAAGACGCGCACATGAAGCAGGCCTGTGACTACGGGGCTAATCATGGCGTGCCGTGGGTAGTCCTGACGAACGGGATTCAGTGGAGACTCTACCGCATCAGATTCGAACAGCCCATCGGCTTCGATCTGGTGTGTCAATTCAGTTTTCTTGATCTCAACGCACGGCAGCCCAAGGATCAGGAATACCTGTTTCTCCTCGCAAGAGAAGGCCTCGCCAAGAACGTGCGTGATGATTTCTATGAGAGAACTCAGAGTGTGAATCGATACATAATCGGCAATCTGATAATCGCGGAACCGGTCCTGACCCTTCTGCGTCGTGAGCTGAAGAAGCTCGCGGGTGCGGTGAAGATCGACGTTGCCGAAGTCGAACGCATAGTGAAGGCCGAGGTACTGAAACGGGAGGTTATGGAAGGAGAGGCATCGGAGTTGGCGCGCGCTCGCGTGACCAGATTCTACCGGAAGGGCGCCCGAGCACTGCAGAAAACAGACCGGCGGGCGCGTGCCATCCCGCCAGATCCAGCGGAGTCCATAACAGACCGACTATTGCGCGAGGCGCACGAAGAGAGTGCAGGCCAATCCGGATAGTATCATGGGTTGGGAAACAGCGAGCGAGGTGACATGTTGATGAGTCTTGCACGGCACGAGCTATGGTCAAAATGATCGCCTGGAACATCGCTCGGCGCGAGGAGGCATGGCGCTGCCTCCTCGACGATGACTACGATATCGCTCTGCTGCAGGAAGCGACCGAGCCCCCGGATGATGTGGCACAGAGACTCTACGTCGATCACGCTCCCTGGCAGACTGCTGGAGCAGGCCTGACCCGGCGGTGGCGCACTGCTGTGGTCAGACTGTCAGATCGCGTTGCTGTGCAGTGGCTTGAACCCAAGTCGGTTGAAGAAGCCCGGTCCGGAGACTTGGCTGTGAGTCGTCTGGGCACGCTCGCTGGTGCAGTCGTTACGCCATCACAGGGAGAGCCATTCACAGTTCTCTCGCTGTACGGAGCTTGGGAGAAACCTCACCGGGCGACGGGCAGCAGTTGGATATACGCCGACGGATCCGTCCATAGGCTCATCTCCGACCTCTCCGTGCTTATAGGCCAGCAAGAGGGACATCGTATCGTCGCAGCGGGTGACCTGAATATCTTGTACGGGTACGGCGAGAACGGCAGCGAATACTGGGCATCGCGTTATGCCACGGTGTTCAGCAGGATGGCAGCTCTGGGGCTGTCGTTTGTGGGACCACAGGCGCCGGACGGACGGCGTGCCGATCCGTGGCCCCCCGAGCTGCCTACCCACAGCGACAACGTTCCCACATTCCACGCGCGTCACCAGACTCCGTCCACCGCGACGCGCCAACTCGATTTTGTCTTTGCCTCCAATGGCACGACGGAGCGCATCCGGACGACAGCACGAAATGAGCCAGATCAGTGGGGACCGAGCGATCATTGCCGAGTCGAAATAGTGGTCACATGAATGGAATTCAGGGGACGCTATACTCAATTCGTGTTCTTGTCGGGCATTGCGACTGCTTCGTCTTCATTCGGAGGGCGGCTGCGTCTTTCCGGACTGGCGTCGGCAGTCGATCAAGCGGGAGAGAGCAATGACGGTGTGCGAGGCACACCCTACGGGGCCACAACGCTCAAGGTACGCAAGTCGGTTGCGGTTGCGCGGCGCGGCGTGTCGCGGTCGTCTCCGCCCGCGCGTGGCGAGGGCATTCCTTCGGCTTGGCTCAGGACGGGCTCTGCCCTCGATGCGAAGGCGAGACGCCTTCGATACACGCGGGCAAGATGCCCGCGACACGACAAGCCGCGCAACCCCAACCGGCCGTTTCTATCATTCCGTCACCCCCTCCGTCACAATTGCGTGTGGCGGACGGGTTGTTTTTTTAGTTCGGCTTGGGTGGGGAGGAGCTCGAAGGACAGGACGTCGCCGGTGGCGGTGAACTGGTCGAGGGTGTGCTGGATCTGGGCCATGGAGCGGCCGTGCATCATCGCGAAAAGGTTGTATTTCCAGCCGTCGAAGGTGCGGCGTTCGTAGCAGTGACTGACGGTGCCGAACCGCGCCAACCGCCGGCCCGCTTCGACCACGCGCTGCGGCGCGACCTGGCCGGCGAACATCACGTTCGCGCTGAAGCCCAGCTTGTGGTGGTTCAGCACGCCGGCGATCCGGCGAATCACGCCCACCTCCAGCAGTTCGCTCAGCAAGGCGAAGTACCGCGGCTCGTCCATTCCCTCGGGCTTCGGCGCGTCGAACGGACGCGATGTCACTTCCAGGCCACCTTGGAGGCGCGCGAGGATGTCGCGATGCTCGTCGGTAATCTCGACGCGCTCGGTGCCAGGGACGCACTCGGCGTCTTGCAACAGGACCTCGTCGGCGTTCTCGACGTCGAACCGCACGTCGAGCTTGAAGACGTGCGTCACCGGGAGGCTGTGGAACTCGACGCCGAAGCGGGTCTGGAGGTCGAGCAGTGTCACGCTGATCTGCTCGGGCGTCTTGCCCTGCAGCGTGAACCATATATTGAAATGGTGGTGGCGCAGGTAGTTGTGCGAGACACCCGGCAGGCGGTTGACCGCGGCGGTGACCTCCGGTAACTGCTCGGTCGGCACATGGCCCGTCACGAGCGTGCTGCTGAGGCCCAGGGCGCGGTAGTTGACCTGCACCGAGATACGCCGGATGATGCCGGCCTCCATAAGGTCACGCGTCTGCGCGAGCACTTCGGTCTCGCTGGAGCCCAACTCCTGAGCAATCTCGGCGTAAGGCTGCGCGCAGAAGGGCAGGCCGCGTTGCAGACGGTTGCATAGACTCTTCTGAAAGTCGGTCAACTCGTTCGTCACGCGGTCCTCCCCGGCTCATATCCACACACCGGATCGGGGCCCAGGTAGTCCCCGGTCATCGCGTAGGCGCGGGCGCGACAGCCGCCACAGACGCGCACATAGGCACAGCGACCACACGCGCCTTGGTACGATGACAGGTCGCGGATCTCGTTCAAGAACGGTGAGTTATCCCAGATCGCCGCGAAGTCGTAGCCGTTCTCGACGAGATTGCCGGCGGAGATGTCGAGGAAGCCACAGGTCTGGACGTCGCCGCGATGGCTGATGAAGCCGAAACCGCGTCCGCCCATGCAGCCGCTCGTGTGGACGCGCGGCTCGGGCAGCTTCGCCTCGCGGTAGACGCGGGCGTATTGCGGGCCGCATGTCACGCGCAGCTCGATGGCCAGGTCGGTCTTCAGTTGCAGCAGATCGGCCAGCAGTTCGGCGTATTGCCTGGGCTCGAGGATCTCGCCGGCGATCTCCTCGCCCCGGCCGGTCGGGACCAGGATGAAGGGGTTGAAGCAGTACGCTCCAAGCTTGCGGGCCTTCTCCGCGATCGCGCGCACCTGGGCCAGGTTGTTGCGGGTGATGGTGGTGTTGATCTGAAAGCGCAGGCCCGCCCGGCGGGCCGCTTCGGCGGCCTTGATCGCGGCGTCGAAGGCGCCGGGCGTGCGGCGGAACGCGTCGTGCGTTTGGGCGGTGGCGCCGTCGAGCGAGATCGACAGCGCCAGCACGCCGGCCTCTTTCAACGTCGCCACGGAAGCATCGTCAATGGCGTAGCCACAGGTCGCCATCACGATGCGCAGGCCCAGGCGGCGGCCATGGCGCACCAGTTCGAGGATGTCGCTGCGTTCGGTGGGCTCGCCGCCAGTGAGAATGACCACGCATCTCTCGTAGGAAGCAACCGCGTCGAGGATCTTCTTCCATTGCTCCGTGGTCAGTTCGTCGTCACGTGCGGTGCGGTCGGCATCGGCGCGACAGTGTCGGCAGTTGTAGCGGCAGCGCCGCGTCACCTCGAACGCGATCAACCGCGGCCTCTTGTCTTGTTCGTCTACGGTCATAGCGACCCGACTGTAGTGAAATCGACGCAGAACGTCAACCGCCCTAGCCCCTGGCTGGAAACCCTACGCCCATCGAAGGGTCTCGGTTCTTCGCCGCGAAAGGGAGGTCAGGTTCGTTTGTAGTGTGCCCGTGAGGGCATACCCGAAGGACGGAGGACGGCAGGACACACTGTCATCCGCCATCCGTTCTCTGTTTTCCGTCACCTCGCGGCGTCGCCACGGACGCAACGCGCTTTCTTACGCAGTCAAGCTTCAGTGGACTTTCGCATTTTTCATGATGCTCTATGCCGCCCTGGCGAGGGCTTCCAATAGGACATCGAGATTTTTGTC
>JAFGQA010000068.1 GCA_016935885.1 Phycisphaerae bacterium
GCTTTGCATATCCAAAGAGACAACTCACAGTCTGAGTTGAGCATGTTTGAAGAACGATCGCAACAGTCCTTGATGGCGCGATGTTGCCTCAATCGAGTCGATGACCTCACAGGCGAGTTCGAGGACGTCGCCCGGGATGGTGTTCGCCAGGTCGGCATACTTCGTGTGGCCCCACACCTGTTCGACCGGGTTGAGCTCCGGGGCGTACTGCGGCAGCCATTCGACGACGATACGGCGGCCGAACCGCGCCGCCAGCCGCTTGGCCGCCGATCGGTGCGCCGCCAGGCGATCCATGACCAGGATGATGCCCTGGGGAAAACGGCGGCACAGACAGCGGATGAAGCCATCGACTTCATCGGTGCGGATGTTGCAATCGTGAATGTCGAAGTACAGGCCCAACCGCCGACGCTTCGGCGAGATGGTGAGGGCGGAAATGGCTGGGTGGCCACGCCTTATGGCAACATTCGTGCGTACAGGCAGCTCAGCATGTGGGGGTGGCCACTGTACTCCGCTATCCAGGCACACGGGTCAACAAGTTGACCCATGCCACGCCAGACTGACTGTAGCGGTGTGCGTGGCTGCCGAGCGCGAGCGGCTTCCAATTCGGGGTGGCATGGGTCCAACGCTTGACGCCTCGCGTCAAGCGTTGACCCGTGGGGCTGACCAGGCGTTCCCTACAAACAGGCAAGCTCGATCAACCAGGTGGGTTATCCATTTCCAGCACGACGTCATCCAGGCCGGCGTACCATCGCGCGCTGGACCATCGCCAATCTGTCGGCCCGTCGCACAGCCCGCGCCGCACGGGGTTCATGTGTATGTACTCAACGCTCGCCCAGGCAGCCTTCTCGCTGTGAATGTTGCGATCGTAGCCGCCGCCTTGCGCCCAGAAGCGATGCTCTGCGCGCCCGCCGGGCCGGGTCACTTTCAATCGCTCCAGGAACGCCGGCGCGTTGGTCCGCAGGAACCGGACCGCCCGCCGAGAGACGGACAGCTTGATCCCCTTGAGAATCGCCGACATGTCGTAGGCCGGCCCGACGGGATACAGCAACGCGTCAATGTGCTCTGGCATGATGACATAGGCCCACAGCTCAAAGCGCCACTTCCGTCGAGCCCGATCCAGCGCGTCGATAAGCCACCGGCGAGAACGGTCCTTGCTCAACAACGGCAAGCCTTGATGGCACGAGAGGGTCAGCTCGTGGGCATGACCCTCGTCATTAAAGCATTGCCTGGTCTTGCGGATCGTTCCGTCTGGCCTGCGCATGACAATAGTGTAAACCACCCGTTCGCCTGCGGACACGGGCCAATCCGTTTCGCGTCGCTCCAAGGGCAAGCAAGTTGGCCCATGCCACCCCGGGTGGATAGCCACTTGCGCCTCCCACGGACCAACAAGTTGGCCCATGTTACCCTCGACGGGAAGTGCCCTCGACGCTCCACGGGCCAACCTGTTCGGCTTCGCCTCACAGTCCTGGCCTTCTCGCTTCGCTCGAATGCCAGGCAAGTTGGCCCATGCCACCCCGGGAAGCTGGTTTCCACGCGCGGCGAGAATCAGATAGGATTCCGTTCTCGTGGAAAGCTCGCTGGGCGAGTCTGCCGATTCGTCATGGCTTTGCCCACGAACACGCGGCGGCTTGGGAGGTGGGTCTGTTCCCGAGAAGCTGGCAAGCGGACGTCCCGAAGCCTCCGCGGCACAGCCGTCCGGGCCGGCTGGAGGCCGGCGGAACGCCGGTGCAGCCCTTTTGGCTGCGGCCGCGGGCCGCGCTGTGCCACAGGCGTTTTGGGCTCCACTGTGGTGACCGGTTTGATGACCCGGTTTGTGACTCGTCCGATGAGCAGACGAATGATCGACCTGGCGACCAGGCTGCGTGGTCTGGTGGGCAAGATCCTCGGCCGATCCGAGGGGTTGCTGGCGGCCACGTTCTTGGCGCTCATCCTGATCGGCTCGATCCTGCTCGTCTTGCCCACCGCCCACGCCGAGGGCAAGGTCGGCCCACTCGATGCGCTGTTTACCGCTACGTCGGCGGTCTGCGTCACAGGATTGGTCGTCGTGGACACGGGGGCGGATTTCACGCCGTTCGGGCAGGTCGTCATCATCATCCTGATCCAGCTCGGTGGGCTGGGCATCATGACCTTCGCCGCGCTGGCCACACAGCTCGTGGGCAGGCGCCTCTCCTTCCGCCAGCAGGCCCTGCTTTCAGACGCCTTCTATCAACAAAGTGCCGCGAACCTCGTCCGGGAGAACCTGAAACGAATCGTCCTGTTGACGTGCGTGTGCGAACTACTGGGCACCGTGCTGCTCTACATCGGCACGTGGCGGTTCCCCGGCCCGCACCGGCCGCTGTCCTCCGCGGCTTTTCATTCCATTTCAGCATTCTGCAACGCAGGGTTTTCCCTCAACGCCGACAGCCTGACCGGTTGTCGCGCACGCCCGCTGGTCATGTTGACAATCATGGCGCTCATTGTCATCGGTGGCCTCGGCCACACGGTGGTGCTCGAATCGCTCCGGCGGATCTGGCAACGTGTGCGGCGGCGCCGCGTCGGGCCGGTCCCGTGGAGCCTCAACTCGCGCGTCGTGCTGTGGGCTTCTGGCAGCCTGATCGTCGTTGGCACTATTGCCCTCCTGCTGTTTGGCATGACGGAAAACGAAGAAACCTGGGCCGAAGCCCTCTCGGGCGCGGTGTTTCAGTCCGTCACCGCCCGGACGGCGGGCTTCAACAGCGTCGACATCGGCGCGCTGCCAATGGCCTCGCTGCTCGCGCTCATCGGCCTGATGTTCATTGGCGGGTCGCCCGGGTCCTGCGCCGGTGGCATCAAGACCACGTCGCTCGTCACTGCCCTCGCCCGACTGCGGGCCCGCCTGAAAGGACGCCCGGACGTCTCGCTGTGGGGACGCCGCCTGTCGGAGGATGTCATTGCACGCGCCTCGGTGGTCATCGGGCTGGCAATCGTTTGGAATGCGATGGGATGCGTGATCCTGGCTGCGACCGAGTTGCCCAGCGACGCCATGGCGTTCGAGGACTTGGTATTCGAGCAGGTGTCCGCCTTCGCGACGGTCGGGCTGTCAACGGGCATAACCGCCGGCTTGTCGGCGGCCGGCAAACTGTGGATCATTGCCTCGATGTTTGTCGGCCGCCTCGGTCCCCTGACCGCGGCGTTGGCGGTGATGCCGCAGGAGATCGCGAAGATCCGCTATCCAGAGGAGCATATGATGATTGGATAGGGTCCGAGGGTCCGAGGGTTCGAGGGTTCGAGGCATCAAGTGCTTGGAAAACGCGGTGCAGCATGAAACAGATTGTCGTGATAGGCCTGGGACACTTCGGAATGCACCTGGCTCGTCAATTGACCGAACAACACTGTGAAGTCCTGGCCATCGATCGAGTCGAATCCCGAGTGGCGAACGTGCGCGACGACGTTCAGCGCGCAATAATCGTTGACGTCCGGAGCGCGGAGGCGCTCAAGTCTGTCATCACGAACGGCGTGGACGAGGCCGTGGTTTGCCTCGGTGAGAGCATAGAAGCGAGCGTCTTGTGCACGCTGCATCTCAGCCAGATCGGCGTGAAGAGAATCCGTGCCAAGGCGAGCAACGAGGACCACGCGACGATCTTGAAGTCTGTCGGGGCGCACGATGTCATCTTCCCGGAGCGGGAAACCGCCGAACGCACTGCTCGTCGCATCGCCCACCCACACCTGCTGGATTACTTTCCGCTGGCCGAGGAGTATCGCATTATGGAGATCGTCACGCCCAATTCGCTGGCTGGCAGGACGCTCCTCAAGTCCGACTTGCGGAACCTGTACCGCCTTCTCGTGTTGGCCGTCAGGTCCGGCGGTCCCGATGGCGACTACCACTTCATGCCTGAGGCCAACGACGTGCTTCGCCAGGGCGACGTCCTCGTCATCCTCGGCCGAGAAGTGGACTTGGCCAGGTTCTCGGTGATTGACTGAGATCCGCCAAACGGCAAGCCGCAAGTCCGCCAAACGGCAAGCCAGGGATCCGCCAAACGGCAAGCCAACCGCCCGTGGACGGGCTTGATCGGTCACATCAAGTGGATTCCAGCACGTGTGGAGCAACCGGCGCCGGGCAGGAGCCGGCTGGTTGCCGACGGTCGGGAAACACGCAGCGAGAACGGGACAGGACGGGCAGGTTTGAGGTCGGGATGTGTTCGACCGCCCATTGGATTTCCTGGCCTGTGCGGACATCCACCATCGGAATGCGAGCGTGCGTCAGCCCGTCGTAGACTTCGATGGGGCCGCGGCGGAGCCTTCGTGCCCAGTTGACCAGCCTTGGGGCGGTCATGACGAGGCCGATCTGGCCGACGATCTGGAACAGGAATCGCTTCTGTAGGAGCGGGTCCTTTCCAAGACCGGCAAGGACGCGGAGCGTGTTCAACGGGTTGTAGAACGTGGCGTAGGCCCGAAGGATATTCAACTGCTTGTCCCACGGCCTGGGATGCCGCGATGCCGCGATGTGGTTGCCGTCCTGGAAGGCCTGAGGGACGAGTTCGCCGCCGACGGCCTTGTACAGCGCGCGGGCCTCGGCGGCCGGCTCGATGTCGCGCGTGCCGACGGCTGGGCCAAGGTAGGTACACTGGTATGAAACGGCGCCGATGTCGAACACGTAACGGGCCTGGTTGAGCAGCCCGGACAAGTCGCCGCGCTTCGAACGCAGCGGCTGATCGTCGCTGTGGATCATCATCACCATGGGCTCGATGCCGAGCTTTTGGAGCAGGGAAAACAGCTTCGCCGTCTGCCCCGCATCCTGACCCTTCTTGACGAGTTCCCCGGTGATGTCCTCGATGCCAAACCAGATGGCCCTCATGCCGGCCTCGCGACACAGGGGCAGGATGTCGCGGTTCTTGTACACGTCGAACTGGGTGCCCTCGGTATAGAACCGGGCACGGTCTGCGAGCGGCACACCGCCGGTGGTCGTCTTCGCCAGTTCGCCCATCAGGCTGACGACCGTCTCACGCTTATTGAAGAAGTTGTCGTCGGTGCCGAAGAACTCCGCGATGCCGAAGTTCTCATGGATGTGCTTGACCTCGGCGGCAAAGCGTTCGGGGCTTTTGTGCCGCCAAGTCCGCTGGTTCATCGCGGGGATCGGGCAGTACGGGCAGTTGAACCGGCACCCCTGGCTGGCGATGATCGAGGCGATAATCGAACGCTTACCCACCTTGTGCGAGGGATAGGGCTTCGCAGAGAGGCCACGGCCTCGATGCGGGGGTTCGAGCAAACGGTAGCCGGCGTCCGGCATCGGCATCTCGTCGAGGTCTCGCAGAAGGCGTTGCACACCGGTGTTGACGGCCACCGGCCGATCGGGTGGCGCGTCCGGGTGAAGATAGACCAGCCCGAGTACGTCATCCAAGGCCCCGGAGCGGCGCGCGCGATCAAAAGCGGTCCTCGCCGATTCACCTGCCGCCCGGTGGTCGAGAATCGCCTCCAGCAATTCAAGCAGAACGAACGCCTCGCCGGTCGCGACGCAGTCGGCGCCCACGCCGGGCTGGGGTCCCAATTCGAAGTAGTCGGTCGGCTCGTAGATGGCCTTGGCACCCCCTGCCAGAATCAACGGTCGCGCGTCGCCCAGCCGGTGCGCATCGCGAACAAGATTGTAGGATGGTTCGGCGTGCACCTGCATGGCGGACACCATCAGGACGTCCAAGGGCCTGCCGTCCAACACGGCTTCGCAGGGTCTGAAGTTCGGCGTCCACTGTTGGAGCACGATGCGAATGTGTTTGAAGCCTGCGGCGTGAAGGACGTCACCGAGCGTCCGCACCGAGCAGGGGGCCATTCGCTTGTCGGCATACCAGAAGGGCAGCATCCGCGTGCGGAAGTCGAAGGCGTAAGCAATGGCGATTCGGAGATCATGCGCGTCGCGGCGCCGGCGCAGTCCCTCCACGGCGCCAAGGAATGCACCGTCTGGCAAGTAAACGTCCCTTGGATTGCGGCCTGGTAGTTCCAGATGTATCTCCCGGCGGCGCAGTCACAGGCCTTGAGACCCGTGTCACAGAGGTTCTAGGACGAACTCTTATAAGACGCTATTCCGGGATGGTCGTCAAGGTTCAAACTGCAGAGGTTAGCCGCACGTGCCTTGCCACAGGGTTTCTGCCGCACGCACTTGGCCAGGGGGCTCCACAGCATCCGCATGAAGCCCCGTTGCCTCGGCTCCAGACGGCGCGTTTCGGGGAATCCACAGTGATTATCAGCCGGTCGTTATTGACAAACCAGCTCTGTTGGGTTATACGAATAAGGACCAATAACTCGATCCGTCGTTTTCGGCACAGGCTACCGGGAAGCGGCGCGGGTGGGGGGCGTTGAGGTCAGGAGAACGATATGGGTCATCGTTCGCACGATACCGACTTGGCTCCGATATCAGTCCAGAAGTCACGCCCGGTGTGAGATCAAGCGGTTCGTGCCGGGCAATCACAGGATAGTTGGGCAATAGGGGCCTGTATGGCCTCGGTGGGGGGGCGGGCCGCCCTTGTTGATACAGCTTTGTGGGACAAGGCCAGGTCCTGAGCAGCGAAGCGTCCAGTGTGCGCGATGTGCCACATTGGGAACAGCGGAAAGGCATAGGGGACATATCATGTATGCACAAGTTCAGTGGGCTGGGAACGGTGGCCGCCTTTCTAGAGTCGCGACGCTGGCAGTCATCGCGTCGGTTGTGGGGAGCATCGTCACGCGGGGTGAGACCGTGGCGGGCCCGGTGGAGGTGCCAGACCGCGATCGGTCAGGCAATCTGGAGTGGTTCTTCGCGCCGCTGTGCACGGGGGCCGGTGCCGATGCCACCGGAGAGCCGATCGACTTGTCGAACCGGCTCGTGCTGACCGTGGGCGGAGGTGAAGGCTGTGTGCAGCCCGGCGCAACGGTCACCGTGACGATGTCACAGGCGAACCTGACGATTCCCATGCAGGGGTACCAGGCGTATCTGCAGTTTGATACGAGCAAGCTGACGTTCATTTCAGGGGCGTACACGCCGGAGCCGTACGGCAATTGGATCTTCTCGCCCATCCATGCCGTGGGTTCAGATATCGATCTGGCGTCCTTCATCAACATTGCCGGCGGCCAGACGCCCACACAGGACGATGCCGACCTGCTGACATTGACATTTACGGCAGGATTCACCGAAGGCGTGGCACAGATTGAGTTCGACACACCGCCCCCAAACACGGAGTTCATCGACATGTACGGGTACGCGGTTCCGGCTGCCACCGACGATCCGCTACAGGTCTATATCGATGGCACAGCGCCGGTGATTGCGTGCCCACCGGATTTGACTGTGGCGTGTTTTGAGGACATCCCGGATCCAGCAGACGATGAGGAGTCGTTCGAGGAGCAGGGGGGCTCCATCGTTGAGGAATCGCCCTGCGAGGTCAGCTTCGCGCACGAAGATGTTGTGATCCAGCCCGGCGACGGCTGCCCCGATGATCCGTACGTCATCGAGCGCACTTATGTCGCAA
>JAFGQA010000069.1 GCA_016935885.1 Phycisphaerae bacterium
CGCCCGCACAGGCTGATTCTCGGGCGCCAGGCGGCGTAGGCCAGGGCACGCAGTAACTAGTTAAGTGCCAAAGTCCAGACCACCGGCTCTGCCGGTGGTCGCTGATTCCTTGGACCCTCGAGGCCCCAAGTCCTTTGGCCTTGCCTTTTGGGACCCTGGCGTGACAATGCCATTGGTGTCTGCTTCGGTACCTGGTGCCTGGCTGTCTCGTACTTGGTGCTTGGCCATCTTTCTGGAGAACATGAGCATGAACCGCAGTATTGCTGCCGTTGCCGTCCTGAGCGCCGCTTTCCTAGCCGCGGCGGGCGTGGCCAAGAGCATGGGCCAACCTGGTTCGACCACCGCCGCGCCTCCGGCCACCGGAAACGCCCGCCATCCCGTCGGCGTCCTGAACCTCGTGCGGGTCTTCAATGAATGTGACCAGATCCGCGACCTCAACGAACAGATCAAACAGAAGACCGACGAACTCGCCAAGGAAGCCAACCAGCGGCGCGAAGTCATCGAACAGAAGCAGCTTGAGTTGAGCGCGTTCCAGGCCGGCACGCCCGACTATGAGGCCCGCCGAAACAACCTCGTACGGCTGAATGTCGAGGCCAACGTGTGGTTCAAGATGGAGGAGGAGGAGCTCGAGCGTCAGAAGTTTTACTGGACACGGATCATCTACGAAAAGGCGGTCGACATGGCCGCGGAACTGGCCAAGGAGCGGAGCTACGATGTCGTGCTCCAACGCACCAAGTTCGAGCCCTTCGAGATCGAGCAGACCGTCCAGATGTTGCGCAGGCTGATCCAGGACCGGACAGTGCTCTACAACGTGCCCGATGTGGATATCACCGACACACTCATCGGCCGGCTCAACGCCGCGTACAAGGCAGGTGGCGGCAAGAAGCAGCTTGAGATGCCCACGCAGCCGCCGTCCTTCCAGCCAATGCCTTGAGGGATTGGGGATTGACGATTGGGGATTGGGGATTGGAGATTGACGATTGACACGTCACCACGGTCGTGGATTCGGATCGACCTGCGATCTTGACGCCGGACCGCGCCGGGTCCCGCGCCCGGAGAATCCACGCCGCTGCCGATAAGGCCGGATAATATGATGCTGGAAGTCAATACCTCCCGGTAGGGGCTCGATGTATAAGGAAGCGATCAGCCCTCAGCCCAACGACTCTCGCTGAAAGCCGATAGCGAATGGCTGAAAGCTGATAGTGAATTGCTGGCGGTTGAATGCTGGAAGCTCCCTGCGAATGTCGCTCGCCACACTGCCAAAGACGGTCCGAACCTTCTCACGCCTCCGCGTGATCGCCCAGGTCCTGTCCAAGCACGGCTTCGGTCACTTCGTGGACCGGCTCCAACTGGCCAGGTATCTACCGTCCGTCGAGTGGCTGCGGCGAGGCAAACCCAAGGAAGAACCGGAGGTCGACCCGCTTACGGTGGTCGGCAACAGGCTGGTGCGCGTCTGCGAGGAACTCGGCCCGACATTCGTCAAGCTTGGACAGATGGCCTCCACCCGGCCGGACATCCTGCCACCGCAGATCCTCAGCGCGATGGAACGTCTCCAGGACGACGTTACCCCCTTTCCGCCCGAGCAGGCACGCCGCATCTTCCTCAACGACACTGGCAGCACCGTCGGCGAGGCATTCCGCGAGTTCACCGACCAGCCTTTCGCCAGCGGCTCGATCGGCCAGGTTCACCGAGCGGTCGCGGCCGACGGGCAGAAGGTCGTCGTCAAGATCAAGCGGCCGGGCATTGATCACGTCGTCCAGCTCGACATCTACGTTCTTCAGTGGATGGCCGAACGTGCCGAATCCCTGTTCCCCGAACTCCGCCCGTACCACCCCAAGATGCTCGTGGATGAATTCGCACAGACGATCCGCACCGAACTGGATTTCATCAACGAGGCATCCGCGACATCCCGCTTTCACGAGGCATTCAGGGATGACCCCAACATCTCCACACCACGGGTTCGCTGGGATCTGACCGGGCCCAGCGCCCTCACGCTCGAATTCATGGAGGGACTACGCTTCCGCGGCGCCTTGGAGGAGGATTCAAGGCGCGCGGCGGCCCACCGGCGCGGAGGACTGAATGAAGCACCGGCGCAAGAATCCGAGGATTCGAGTGAACAGGGGCGTGATAACGCCACAGGCACGCCGCATCCAACAACGCCGACCGCTCAGGACCGCGAATCTCCACACCCTCCATTGGACCGCAAGGCCCTGGCAATAAACCTGTCGGAGTGCTTTCTGCGGCAGTTCTTTGAACTCGGCCTGTTTCATGCCGATCCACACCCTGGCAACCTGCTTATCCGCCCCCCGGCGGGCATCGTGCTGTTCGACTTCGGCATGGTTGGGAAGATCGACGACGAGCTGATCGGCCAGTTGGTCATCGGCATCGTGGCGGCCGTCAGGCGGGAGGTCGACATCCTGATTGACGTCCTCGCGGACGTCGGGGCGCTGGGCCGGGAGACGGACCGGCAGATGTTGGCCCGTGACCTGCGCGGGCTGCTGGACAAGTACTACGGACTGCCGCTGCGGCGCATGGACCTGGGGACCATCTTCCGCGAGCTGCTCGAGACCGTCCGGCGAAACGACGTCACCTTGCCCCGCAACTTCGTTGCCATGTTCAAGTCGCTGGCCACCGTGTCGGGCGTGGTGCTCCAACTCGATCCGGACCTGAATCTCGTCAGCCTGCTCCAGCCGAAGCTGTCCGGTCTCCTCCGCGATCGTCTCTCGCCGCGCCGTCTGCTGCGATTCGCCGGCATGTCGGCGTGGCACGTCGCCAGCATATTACGGGACGCGCCGCGATTCATACGGGATCTGATGCGAGGTATCGGACGCGGTCAGTTTCAAATCAACATCAGGCACGAAAACCTCGATTACCTGGCTAGCGAACTAGACCGCTCGAGCAACCGGATTGCCTTCTCGGTCGTCGCAGCGTCAACAGTGGTCGGCAGTTCGATGCTGCTGAGCATGGAGACCGACGTGACGGTCCTTGGCATGCCGATCCGGTATCTCGGTTTTGCCGGGTACGGCTTGGCCTTCTTCATGGCGGCCTGGCTGCTTGTCGCCATCCTGCGAAGCGGCAAGATGTCATAGTGAATGAGGAGCGTCAAAGGCCGACATGCGCAAGACCGGGCGACCGGAGGACCGGAAGCTGAAAGGCGTCGCGCAAGGATGACATGAGCGATTGTGCCGCTTGGCTCGCCGCGGCGCTTGGCTGGCCTGCCGGCTTGCCGTTTGGCGGATCGCCCGTTCACGTTGTTCTTGCGCGGCTCTAAATCCCGACACGGGACGCTTGACCGCGACGCTGTAGGGCCGCGCGTCAGGTGGAAGCAGCGAAACACGAGGGCGTTCAGCCGCGAAGAGCAGATGGCTCGCTGGGGGGCTGCTCTGTGAAGATCCTGAAGACCAGCGCGGGCCACACAAGCGCGCAGGACACCGCTCGCCGCGGCCCGTGCGGCGCAGACATCTCCGATGTGGTCAGCATCGCCACGTATTACAAGACCGAGACGGTGTACGCCCCGACGGCGTGGCGGCGCCACCCGCTCGCGCGGGCCGACCTGCTGGTGGCGGCAGCCATCGTGCTGGCCGCGCTGCTGGTTCGCTGGCCGTTCATCGCCCGAGGCGAGACACTGCTCCACTCCGACGAGGCGATCGTTGGCCTGATGGCCCAGGACATCGCCGCGGGGGAGCGATTCCCGGTCTACTTCTACGGCCAACGGTACATGGGCGCGCTCGAGGCATACGTGATCGCCGCGCTCCTGCCTCTGTTCGACAAGCCTATCCACGCCCTGCGCTTCGGCCCGACGTGTTTCTTCGCGCTGCTCGTTGCCGTCCAGTACTTGATGTTGACGCGATGGTTCGGGCGTCGCGGCGGGCTTGCCGGCGCCGCAGTCCTGCTGGCCGGATCGCCCATGTTTACCCAATGGTCCATCTCCGCGCGAGGCGGTTACATCGAGATCCTCCTGTGGGGCTCGGCACTGATCTGGGCCTACTCCGAGTGGTTCGTGCCCGGCTCGACCAGCCATCGGTCGCAGGCCGCTGACCGTCAGCCGCCACGCCCCCCCTTTCATCCTTCACGCTCCCGCCTTGGTCGCGTTCAGTCCTTGATTCTTCATCCTCCCCCCTCCGTCCGCCGCTTCTTGCTCGGCGGCTTGATCGGGTCCGGTTTGTGGATCAACCCATCGATCGTCCTGTTTGTCGTGCCGATCGTGGCCCATGCGTTGATGAACCGCCCGCTGGCCGCCGTCCTTGCATCGCCCGGGCTCGGCGCCAAGCTGAAACGAGCTACGGGCCTCGCCGGCCGCACGAGCTTGCTTCTCGTTGCGATCCTCGCGGCTGTCGTACTGAACGCAACCTGGGCCGTCTGGGTCGAGCAGGGCAAGGTCCACAACATGCTTCTGCTGGGCCTGCTTCCGCAGACGATCGCCATCGGCCTGCTGGGCACCGCCGCCGCAGGGTTACTTGTGCTCGCGGTCAGCAAGACGCACGTCGTCAGCACGGCTCGCTCCCTGTTGCTGCGGGCAAACGGCGCGTTGATCCTCGGCACGCTGGCAGGAGCGGCCCCCGCCGCCCTGTACGTCTTTCAAAGCGCGGTAGGTGTCCGCAGCATGGACCCGTCCCTCCCGTTAGGTTTCCGCCCCATCTGGCTGGCAGGCGAAACGCTGAATTACCTTGTGCACGGCTTGCCGCTTCTCTTCTGCGCCGACGCGAGGCCGTTCCTGCAACTCGTCAGCGTGGGCCGCGACACGGCCGTGCTACCCCTGGATATCATCACGTCCAGCGCGGCCGTCGCGGCAAGTTGGCTCGCCTTGGGGGTGATGACGACCTCGCTGCTCCTGCTGTCGGTCTCATACCGCCGCGAAGTGTCCAAGCTGCTCAACCTGCAACCTGCTAACTACTCCCCGGCCGTATTGCTGATGCTCGGCATCGCCACCACGCTGGCCATGTACGTCATGGGGGGCTGCACGCTCGACTTCACGACGATCAGATACCTCGTGCCGCTGTGGGCCTTCGTACCCGGCCTGCTGGCAGCCGTGTTCGTCGGCCAGCGTTTCCGATTGGCGGCCCGCGTTGCCCCGCTGTGCATCTGCATCGCCTACGCCGTCGGCCAATACGCGATGTTCCAACAACTCGGCAACCCGCACCCGCTGCGCCCGCTCGCGACAGCCATCACATCTCGCGGCATCGATCCGGCCATCGCCGAGCCGCTCGACGCCCACCTACTCTCGTATTTGACGCAACAACGCTGCCGCACGGCCGAGTTCGAGTCGTTTTGGCCCAGGCTGGCCCACTTCCGCCCGGCCGTCGAGGCGGACCGGCCCGCCAACTACATCGTCCAGACGCGCGAAATCGACCGCACCCAGGACTGGATCGCAGGCGGCTGGCCCGGTGAGCCGCCGCCGGAGACCAAGCGGTTCCTGTGGCCCCGCCTCCGTCGGGCACTGATCGCCGACCCAGACCTGTTGCTGCGGCGTGAGTCGCTCGGCGATGGCTACGAGAGGATCCGCCTCCGACGTCCGTTGCCCGAACGGCGCGGACCCTGAAAAGCACTCCGAGAGCGTCCGTGACACTTCCGGCGGCATTCGAATCTGGGTGCCACGGGCGGCTTGTCCGCCAGTGCCCGCACACGTGCTGGACGCACGGGCAGGCAAGCTGCCAGTGGCAGCGCCTGGACTGTCACGGACGCATTCCCAAATATCGTTGACAGAAGGCTGGCCAGCGATAACACAAGCCATTAGAATAGGTCGAAACTAGCGAATCAGGAGTCCATCCCAAGGTTGTGGTACAACGGGCTCTTCCAGGTTTCCGTTGCGTCTGGCGGCGTGGTGCCACGTGGGCCTTGGGACGGGTTCCACGAAGGGTGGCGGACCCCGTAGGGCTACGCCCAGCTCCGCTCGACCGGGTCAGTTTCGTAACCACAAGGAAGATACGCAGTTATGGCTGTTCTGGTCCCGCTGCCGATGCTGCCACGTCTGTGTGCGAGGTTGATACCTCGAACGTCGAGCCATGACTGTGCTTGCGGGTTTTTTCTCTTTTTGGGCGTTAGCAAACGGCAGAAATCGAGCTTAGTTACTGTGCCAACGCCGTGGCACAGGCGTCTCGCCCAGGTCATCACCGCCTCAGACTGTGGCACCACGGAGGCGTTGGGGTAAGTCGATAGGGTCCCGAGGCGTTTTGAGAAGGTCCTTTGATCGTCGTTGGACAGAGGTCGCTGGTGTTTCGCCAGTCCTGCCTCATGCCCTGAGGAGTAAGATCATGACGCAGCTCACTCGGATTCGATTCCCGCACCTTGTCGTCCTAGCGATTGTCCTGGGCTTCCTTTGCCCGAATCCCGTCGGGCTCAGGCCGGCGTCCGTCCACGCTGACGGACCTTACACACTCTTCAGCGGTGACGACGGACCCTCAGGCAAGATGAAGAAAAAGAAGAAGAAAAAGAAGGAAAAGGGGAAGAAGAAAGACAAAGGGAAAGACTCCAAGTCCAAGAAGAACATCATCCGCTGGGGAAAACGACGTAATGAGTCCAACAAGGAGTACGACAAACGCTACGCCAAACTGCTCAAGAGAATAAGGCAAGACAAAAAAGGCGACTTCAGCGGTGGGACTCTATTGAACGAGAGCGGCGAGCAAGTCCGCTTTTACACCAAAATGGGCCACCCGTTCATCTGTCGTTCCGACATCAGCACCGAGTTCACGGCCAACCTTGCCATGTATATGGAAATGCTCCATAGGGAGTACAGGGGTGCTTTCGCGAAAATCCTGACTGTGCCACCGAGCGTCAGTGGGAGGATTGAGGTCATTGTCTGGTCAGATCGCGCGAATTACGTCAGGAACGGAGGCTCGCCGAGCAGTGGTGGCTACTTCGATCCCTTTGTCCATCTTCGCAACGACCGCGGGCCCGCCTGGCCGGCGAGGCATTACCGTCTCGTACAATTCACCGACGGGGTCACCGATTTCAGCAGATGGCCCAAGGGAACGCTGAAGCACGAAGCAGCCCACATGGAACTGCAACTGCGTCTGGGCTTCACAACGTTCATGGGCGGGAGCATGGGCTTCCCCGTTGTTTGTCCGATCTGGTGGAACGAGGGAGTGGCGACGATCTTCGAGGACTGGGATTTCGACTTGACCCTTGAGGAGAACATCGCCGAGATCCCCAAGCGGGGCCGATATGCCCCGTTTATCCGCAGGATGCACGGCACGGAGGATTGGAAGGACTTCGACTGGGTTTGGATGATTGACCCGGCAACGTGGAACAGCGGCGTGGGAGGAACGGACCAGGTCTTCCTGAACTACTGTCAAGCGTGGTCATTGGTGGCGTACATGTTCAACGGAGGAACCAAGGGTTGTAGGGACTTCCGGAAGATTTATGACCTCACGAAGCGAGTCGGCACGAACTCTCAACAGATGACAGCCAACCGGCAAGTGGTGGAAAGCAGAGCTTGGCTAGAAGCCTTTCCCAAGGAAGACCGGGCGGAAATGGAGAAGAACTGGAGTGAATGGGTGGCCAAGAACATCAATCGAGACAGCCGCGTTCCGGATGAGGAGTATTGGCTCAGAGCGCGGATGATCAAACCTGACGTCGTAGACAAGCTTGAACGCTTCAGCACCGAGGAGGAGAAGAAGGCGAACAGTGAGTGGGTCGAGAAGGAGTCGGAGAAGCGTAAAAACACGGCACGTATCGAGAAGTAGGTCCCGTGGCTGCCATGCGGTGAGGTGGATTCATCATCCGATGGCACGCGGGTCTGGGCGGCGCAATAAAAGACCCCGCGTGTGTTTGTCCAGACTCGCGGGGCCCTTGAAAGGGGACACGACAGCTTCCATATGATTCTTATGCTTCGCGCCCAGTCGGAGTCAAGTGAATCCCATCGTTTCTTCGCAACCGTGACGAGGTGAACGATAACAATCAGGGCCTGCTCGGTTGATCAGGCCAAGTCTGGGTACGGTTGTGTCTGCGGGGTCGAGCTCGGATTCGGGGACTCGTCTTCGGTCTGGGGCGGCCCTTTCTTCTGAGCGCATCCCCACACGCTTGTGGCATCGCCATCCCCGGCCTTGGCCACACAGACCTTGGTGCTTGCGCCACACGATCTTCAAGGACGCATCGCAAGCCGGAATACCACGCCGGCGGGGACCAAGTCGTATTCCTCGGAGATCCACGGCCAGACATAGCCTGGAGCATCGCTACAGACAAATGCCGCGTGGCGTTGGGCGAAGGGCCTGGTTGCCTCAGGTGTTGGCGGAACGGCTGGGGGCACGGGCGTCGTGTCGTGGCCGGTGTTCAAGGTAACGTCGCGGTGGATTCCCTGGATGTCGCGGACATAGACCAACACGTTGTTGATAGACGTATCGGCGATCAGCAGGCCGTCGGGAGCAGCCTGGGCCAATGCCTCGCGGGCGAAGCGTTCAGCCCCGTTGTCACCGTTCTTTCGAGGACGAATGAAGTAAGCGTAACTGTCGCGGTACGGGATGTCGCGCGTGGCGCCGATCGAGATGTTCCATCGTTCCATCAGTTGTGGCGCGACCTCGTAAACGCCGAGCGGCACGGCGGCCAGCACGAGGCAAACGGCCTGACGCAACGGCGCGGAGGAGGCGACGCGCGGAATGGCAACGGCGACAAGGAGGGCGAACAACACGTAGCACGGCATGAAGAAGACGTACTGATCCGGCACGAGGTATCGAAAGGCAAAGACGAAGGCCACCACGAAGATGGCTGCCGCAACGGCGATGAACCAGCGCGTTCGGAGTTGCTTCCACCCCAGCCAAAGGCCCACCGGCGCGAGGAAGGCCAGCGGCGTGGGGAAGTTCAGGACGAAGTACTGGATCGCCTTGAAGGTCTGTCGGGCGAAGGAGAAATCGTACACGAAGACCTTCTTGGCGCGGTGCGGCGGGCCAACGAGGGCCTCTTTGAATGTCTGGACGATGGGCTCTCCGCCGGCTATGTCCGCGATGATCAGGGCCAGGTACGGCATGGTGCCACAGACGAAGGCGGCAATGAGGAGCGGCAGTTGTTTGGCGTGGAGACGTCCCGCACGGACGGCCCAGATGATGACCCCGATGTAAGCGGGGACGTGCAACAAGGCCAGCAGGTGGTTCGAGAGGTTAAGGCCGCAGATCAGACAGGCAAACGTGAGCCAGCGCACTCGCCGCCGGCTGAAGAACCGCTCCAACAGCCAAAGCTCCACCAGGAGGCCCAGGGCGTACAAACTGTAGACCTCCGGGATGACGGCGTGCGTCCAGAATGTGTGGCTGACGGCGAGGAGGATGGTGCCAGAGACCGCCGCGGTCCGGGAGCCGGTCAGCACGAGCAGCAGATCCACGGCAAAGGCCAGGCAGGCTGCGCCACAGACGGCGGAAAACAGGTTGACGCGGAAGGCGAAATCACCCAGCGGCAGGACGGTGAATGCCTTGGCCAGGAGGATGTACAGCGGGTGGGCCAGGGCCAGCCCCAGATCCCCGGCGTAATCGCCGTGCCAGACGCGGAACTGAAACATGGCGCAGTCTTGCCAGAGGACGCCGGGCGCGCAGGTCAGGCCGTACAACACGAGTCCCGACAGAAACACCGCCCCGACGAGGCCTTTGTGTCCTTGACTTGTCGGGTTGTGCGGCACCTGGCTGCTCACGTTGGGTATGGGTCGTCAGAAGCCTGCACGATACCTGATGTCTTGCAGGATGCCTAGACACCACGACCCGACGGCGTTCTGGCAACGTATGTCTAGACCTCGACGCCGTGCTGGGCCAACAAGGCCTTCAGATGGGGGATTGACATGGAGTCGGGCAGGCTGTCCGCGGAAAGTGTGACGCCGAATTCCTGTTCGAGGGCGCTGATGAGGTTAATGTGGTTCAGCGAATCCCAGGTATCAACGGTCTCCGGCGACAAGTCGTCGGTCACCTGGCCCTCGGGGACATCGAGGATCGTGCTGACAATAGAACGGAACTTTTGGCTGTCTTCCATCGTTTGACCACGCATCGCGGGCTCAGATCACGTTGATCTCAAACCAATCGGGCGGGGTGCAGTCCGCACCTTCCAATTCCCAGCACCAGCGTTCAGTATCACCTTCTGACTCGGCTCGGACGAAACCGCGGTTTCGATAAAACCCGGCAAACGGCTTGTTTTTGGCGGTAGCTTTGAACAGGCCGACCAGGCGTTTGCCCCCGGCCTCTCGAGCCTGCCCGGCTATCCAGCCCACAAACGTCTGCTCCACGGTCCTGCCAAGGACGCGGCAACTCATCAGGAAGATGTGCAGCGTCCACTCGTCGGAGGCACGCCGAACAACGGCCAATCCAACAATGCCATTGTCACCAAACCGATCCTCCAGGGCAAGCGTCAGGACCTTGTAGTCGTCGGCGGCCACGAAGCGGCGGATGTCATCCTCGCTGCACCGGAGAGTGTGCATGTTGAACTGATTTGTGCGGTTCGTCATCTGCGAGGCCCTCGCGACGTGGGCCGGGCAGTCTACCGAGAGCGTGATTCTCATCCCAAGCTGCCGGTAGAACGTCGGCAGGTCGGTCGTCGAGGATTGCAGCGCTTGGCGGCTGGCCTGGGCCTTGTATAGCTGGCCGCGCTTCTTGTCCTCCGCGGAGATGGCCCACTGATCAAAGCAGTCCAACGACTCGATGACGGCGGCGTAGAGCGCGGGCTCCTCCGGCAGATGGATCGTCTCCACCTCGGGCAGCGACTGACGCATCAACTCGCATTCCACCGCGCTGTCATCCACGAAGACGAAGCTGTCGAGCCCTAAGTTCAGATCGGCAGCCATCGCCCGAAGGTTATCGGGCTTATGATTCCAGTCGATCCGCATGGCCGCAAAGTGCTTGGCCCGAAGGACCATGTCGGGATGCTTCTCCAGCACCTCGTCGACACTGCCGGGCTCGTTCTTGCTGGCGATGCACAGGACGATGCCGCGGTTGTACAACTCGAGCACTCGCCTCTGAAAGGCCACGTATGTATTGCCGGGGTAGTCATGCCCCAGGGCGATGCCGTCGACGCCGACGTCGCCGACCACGCCGCCCCAAAGCGTGTTGTCCGCATCGAGCACGAGGACCTTCTTCGATAAGCCGTACAGCGGCCGCATGTGTCGAATGAAGAAGCCCGCCAGCGGCCAGTAGTACTTGGAGGCGACGGCTATGCGGGCGTAGTAGGCCATCCGCCGATCGGTCCAAGCAAGCCGGCCGTGCCGGGCGACGAGCGCGTCGTAGTCCATCACGTAAACGTTGTCGAGCGACGCCGCCAGGGATGCGAGCCCCTCGTTCGCCCGGTCGATGATCGTTGCCTGAGAGACGGCGGCCGCGCGATCGGCAATACCCAAGGACGGCGATGCGGGCAGATCGTAGTTCTGGATCAGAATGTAAGCACTGGAGTGTGCCCGAAATGACCTTACCGCGGACTCCAGCCGCGCGAGCCACTTCTCCACGAGATGGTCGGCATCCTTCTCACCCAAGGCATTGAATCCCTCGTAGACCGCCGGACACACGTCCTGTAATCGAACGGCCAGCAGCACGAGACCGGGTTGGAACAAAGCCAGTCCCGACGAGGGATTGATCAGCTCTTGGTCGAATTGGCCATAGGGCCCGACGTACGCGTCGATGGCGATGCCCGCCCGAAGCCCCTGCAATTCAAGGAACGGCCTGATGGGATCAAACGTGAAAGAAGACAGACAGCCGAGTCGAAGCGAGACCTTCTTCATCGCTTCGCGGAGGGCTGGAAACTGGTGTGAGGCCCTCGTGACGTTGATGATCGTCGGGCAGGCATCTACCTCGGCAAGGATTGCATTGGCCTGAGCCGGATTGAGAGGCTGATTGGATTGTCGTGATTCATCCATAAGCTAGTACGGCGTTTCACAAATAGAACGACTGTACGCTCTGCCGAGAATCCCTTCTCGGCACCGGCTTCAGGACCGAGAAGGGATTCTCAGTCCAGCAATCGTAGTCGCGTTTCCTGTGAAACGCGGTACGAGTCTAATCGGCTCCACTCCCCGCTTCGAGCAACTCAATCATCAACCCCTGGCACATGACGAAGGCCACACGGCGGCCGCCAAAGGCGATCGCCGGCTTCGGGGGTGAAAGCACAGCCACGCCAGCCTCTCGGAGCCGGGCAAGATCGGCGTCGAGGTCCTCAACCTCGTGACAAACCTGGTAGATGGCAATGCCCCGTTTGAGAATGGCATCCAGTGGCGACGGCTCTCCCGCAGGCTCCAGCAGCTCGATCCGCAGATCACCGAGCCTGATGAACTGCCCGCGCACTTGCTGGTTCTCGTCGTGGAAGACCTCGGAATCGAGCACAGCCCCAAACAGGGACGCGAACCGCTCAGCCGCCGAACGGATGTCCTTGACCGCGACCCCAACATGATGAAACTTTCCCAACGCGCAGCCCTGCATGAGCACGTTCCCTTCAGTGTCTATTCGGCGGGCGGTGCAGCCACAGTATGCGCTCCGTCGCCCAATGATTCAGATGCACCATCCTCGGCGCGTTGACCATCGCCCTGATCGGCTGGACCCTCGGGCGAGATCGTGAACCGAAAGCAAGCAGACTGAAGCGATCGGAGTCGAAACTGGAATAGGCATTCACCACCGTACTTCGTGTAGAACGCGTACCCCTCCGGATTGTCGGTGAACACGATGAACGACAAGAGCGGGACGGACCGCAGTTTCTCGAAGAAGATGTCGAGAAACGCCTTGCCCAGGCCGTGTCGGCGCCCCGAGGGCGCCACAACGATCGAGAGCAGTTCGGCCTCGTCCTCCAGGCCCCGGGACAGGCGCTGCTTCCGAAACGCGCGGATCACGGCGAATGGACTAAGCCTGAACGTGCAGAATCGCCAGGCGGCGAGCAACCGGGTCTTGCCGGAGCGATTGGCTCGCTCAAAGCCATGACGATCCAGGGTGCATCCAAGGAAGCCCACGACACGCCCGTCCAACTCCGCCGCCCACAGCGACGCGTCAGGATTGGAGATCATCGCTCTGTAGTAGCGGTGAACGAATGCCCGCCCCAAATGCGTCGTCACACCTTCCTGAAACGCCCCGTAGTGCAAATCCGTAACGCTTTCGATCGTACGCCAGTCGTTGGGATCCAGGATCTCCCTGACGCGGACACCAGTTGCCACGATCTCTTCGGCGGCCCTCTTGCGGAGTTCCCGGACGCCAGCCAACGCGAGCCTGGGACTCGGGCGGCGTGGCTTGCGCCAACCGATCTGGCGGCCCTGGTGGACGCCGCCGATGTTGGCGAAGGCCGGCACGCTCCGTCTCAATTCAGTATTGGCATGAATGATGGCCGCGCGGCCCACTCGTACGCCCGGCATGATGCGGGCCATCATGCCGATGAACGCGTACTCCTCGATGATGACGGGAGCTTCGATGATGTGCTGCTGATCATGCGGCGCGATATGGGACATGCTGATAAGTTGTCCCGGATCGGACGGCAACTCGATGGTGTTGCTGGCACTGTAAAAGTGCGCGTTGGCCGAAATGCCGACCATGTCGCCGATTTCGACGCCGCCGCGGCCGGCAATGTGCACGCCCGGCCCGACATGAACATAGTCACCGATCCTGATCCAGCCGTGTTGCGCTTGCCTACGCTCCCCGGCCGCCAGACGTGCGTTTGTGTCGATGTGGCAATGGGAGCCGATGGACACCGCTTTGGGCCCCCAGATTTCCACGTTCTGGTCTATGAACGTATCCTGACCCAAATAGCGGAGCTTCGCCTTCCAATAGCAGGCACGCAGAAAGAAACCCACCGCGTTCCGGCTGAACACCCGCGCGACGGTCTCGAGCAGAGAGGATGTGATCGGCAACCACGCCAGAATGATCAGGATGATCTGTCCGAGGGCCATCAGGCACCGGACGATGGCAGCGACCAAAACCCACGGTGCGGAGTGACTGACGGTGTGCGGCTCGGCGGCGCGGCCCTGCAACGCGGCCAGTATGAAATCGGTTGAATAGACCAGCCACCCTCGTGAGGCCTCCGGTGGCTGTGGGATATACCACAACCGTTCCACGGCGGCCTGGTCTCCAGTCACGGTAGTGGTGCGCGCGTCTGTCACCATGGCTGAGTACCCCAAAGGCACTTGTCTTCGTCACACGCCGTCCGCTGAGCGGCTCCGCTCAACGGACCGGACTTCATACATCCGCCGCGTGGATCTGAGCGAAGCAGTACAATCTACAATTCGGCGCATCGCGTCATATCGATGCCTGATCCAGCGAATGCCCACTCCCATGTCGAGACGCTACCGCCATCACACGGTGACAAACCTGCCCGACTGGGCCGATTCGACGGCGGCGAAGGTTGCCTGCATGACGTTCTCGATCTCCTCGAACGGAATCAAGGCTCGACCACCAGTCTCCACGGTTTCAATGAACCGCTTGTATTCCTCCGCGTGCCCCTTGTCCCAACGCGCTAACTTCATCTTCTTGAATCCAGCCCAACCGTAGCCGCGCAGCTCTCTGAAATTGTCCAGGCGCAGGGTCTTGGCGTCACAGAATACCTCGAGCGTCTCCTTCGGATAGGACTTGTGACCGTTGCCGAAGTAGTGCAGCGTCCCGATCGAACCGTCACCGAAGTACAGCGTGATCGTGGTCTTGTCCTCGCGGACGGCAACGCCCGGCGACTCGCCGATCTTCATGGCCGCGACGCGAACCACCGGCGCCCCGGCGAGAAACGACATCAGATCGATCCAATGGCAGCCTTCGCCAATGATCCGACCGCCGCCCACGCTCGGATCCTGGACCCAGGAATCGGCGGGGCTGACGCCCGCGTTGACCGTCATGCTCATGCACAGCGGCTCCGTCCGGCTCGCCAACAGCGACCTCATCTTCACCACGTGCGGCGAGAAACGCCGGTTGAACCCAACCATCAACTGACACCCCGCCGCCCGCGCGGTCGCCTCGCGGACCTGATCGAGCTGCCCGGCGTTCAGGCAAAGCGGCTTCTCCACGAAGACGTGCTTGCCGGCCGCCAACGCCTCCAGGACCATCGGCGCGTGCGTATCGTGCCGTGTCAGCACGATCACCGTGTTGATCTCCGGATCGTCGAGCACCGTTCGGTAATCGCTCGCCGCCCGCTCGAAGCCGTATTTCTTCGCCATGTGCGAAGCCGCGACGCCGTTCAAATCAGCCGCACAGGCAAAACGAGCATTCGTCTTGGCTAGGCTCGGCACCGCGAACCTTTTCGCGAAGCCGCCCGCACCAATCAGACCGACGACGGCCCGGCCGGCCCCGGAGCCCGTCCCAAGACCGCGACCCCGACGCCGGGCATGTGATTCGTCACGGGCCAGAGACACAGTACTCGCCCGGGCCGACTCGTCACAAGCGTATCTCAGCAAAATCCCCAATGCATCGCGATCCTCCGTCAGTGAACGATACGCCTCAGCAGCTTGGCCGTGGTCGAACTCCTTCGTGATCAACGGCGAGACGTCCAGCCGGCCCGACGCGAGCAAGCCGAGAATCGCCTCGAAGTTCCGCTGCTCGGTCCAACGCACGAAACCAAACGGGTAGTCATGACCTTGTTCCTCATACGTCGGATCGTATCGCCCAGGCCCATACGAACACGAAACCTGGAACGTCAGTTCCTTCTGGTAGAAATCAGACCGGCGGAGTCCCAACCCCGTCACGCCCACGAGAACAATCCGACCTCGCTTGCGGCACATCCCGGTAGCCTGCTTGATGATCTCGTCGCTCTTGGACGAAGCAGTGATCAGGACGCCGTCCACGCCTCGACCGCTCGAAAACGACATCGCCGATGCCACGGGGTCGGCACCGCCGGGCACGTCCACGGTCTCGGCGCCGAAGCGCCGGGCCGTTTCCAGTCGTTTCGGATCGATGTCTATCCCGAGAACCCGGCAGCCATCCGCCAGCAGCAACTGCACGGTTATCTGGCCTATCAACCCCAGGCCGATCACCGCCACCGATTCCCCAAGCGCCGGCTCCAACAGACGAATGCCTTGCAGGCCGATCGAAGCCAACACCGTGAACGCCGCCTGACCGTCCGTCACGCCGTCGGGGATCTTCGCGCACAGGTTGCGCGGCACGCAGACCATCTCCGCGTGTGGCCCGTTGTTGGCCACGCGATCCCCCACCGTGAAACCTCCCACGCCTTCCCCGACGTCCACCACCACCCCCGCGTTGCAGTAACCCAACGGGAGGGGTTCATCCAAGCGAGTGAAGACGGCGTCCATCGTCACGAGCAAGCCGTCGGCCTTGATCTTGTCGATCACCTCCTTGACCTTGTCGGGTTGCGCCCGTGCCTTGGCGATCAGGTTGCCCTTGCCGAACTCCAGGAGCATTCGCTCAGTTCCTGCCGAGATCAAGCTGGCCCGGCTCTGAATCAACAGATGCCCCGGCCGCACGATAGGAGATGGAACGTCGGCCACTTGGAGGTCGCCGGTCCTAAGATGCTGTAGTACCTGCTTCATGTTCCTCGCCCGCTTGACCAGGACCCTCGAACCTCGATGCCCCGACGCGGCGTCTATGCTCGCGCCGCTTCATACTCGCTGCCAGGCAGTTCTTGCAATAGGCGCCGGGGGCAATCAGAAGCACCGTTGAGGAAGACCTCTCGTATACTCCCGAAACGAAAATCGTTCAACAGACGTCTCAACTTGAGCCACACCGTCCGCCGACCGCGACGGAAAAGCCAGCCGCGGCACTGAATGGGGACCCTTCGGTGCCACGGCATCGGCGGGTATTTCGCCAACCCGGACGCCGTCTCGAACTCGTATGGGTGCAAGTACACGACGACCGGACGCTGCCGCTCGATCCGCCTCATCGCCCACCGTGTCCACCAGTAGGCGAACAACCGCAAGTAGCCCCCGCCCGCCACGGGCCAACGCCGACCGCCGATCTCAAGCACCGACGGCGGAATCTCTAGAATCGTGCCCGCCGACGTCTCCACGATGTACGCACCCACGGGGCTGCCGGCCCATCCGTACCGCCGCCCAGCGAACGGAAAGATGCTGCTGTCGTAGGCGAAACCCTCCTCGGCCAGCACCTGGAGCGCCCAAGTCGCGCGGGGGGCAACCGAAAACGCCGGCGCCCGATGGCCACGCACCGCCGTTCCTGCGATGTCTTCAATCCGCGCCTTGCCATCGCGGATCTCCTTGCGGAAACCCTCGGGGCTCAGTCTGAAGACTGGGTAGTGATAGAACCCGTGCACGCCGAGTTCGTGCCCGCCCGATGCGATGTTCCGCACAAGCTCCGGAAACGCGGCCGCGACCTCACCCAAAACGAACCACGTCGCCGTTGTCTGGTGCTCCGAGAGCAGCTCGAGCAGGCGGTCGGTATTCTCGACCACGCGGCACGTCGGCTTCATCTCCACCCCGACCGTCTGGCGGGAAAACAGGTTGTTCGCATCCTCCACATCGATGGTGAGAGCATTGATCATACCTACGGAACCTGCCGCCCCTCGAACATCACCTGCCTGCGCCGGTCGACTTCACGAGAACGCGTCCCACGCCGTCAACGCGGCACGGCGATCTGAGGACCTATCCCGATGCCGCGGCACAGGCCTCCTGCCCGCGTTGCCACCGTTTTCAGCAGCGGTACCACGGGGGACTCAGGATACCTTGTAATGGATCCAACAGCCAGCGCCAACGCTTGTGCAGTCGGCGTGCTCTCAGGTCATACGAGTGCGTCGACAGACCATTGGATACCTCCGCCATCGAAGTCGCCTGATCCTTCGGAGCCCGCCACCATCCCGATCGGCGTGGTTTCCACTCATGATATAAGTGCCGTGTGCGCGGAGGCCGTGCAGCCGAGGACCTCCCGCGGTTTCATCGGATTGCCCTGGCATCTGTTCCTTACAAGCGGCCTCGCATTTGACGTGGAGGGCGAAGCGGAGAATAATGGACGCGGTGGTCGTACGCTGCACGCTCAGGTGTGTGGAAGTGGTGGCTCTCGCGCATTTCGGTCGCGACGGGAGTCCATACAGAAGGCAGGCGACAGACGCATGCCAACGGCAAGGCCCCTTTGGCAACCCACGGACGAGCACATCAAGCGAACGCAGATGTACGCGTTCATGACCGAGAACGCCGAGAGACACCACTTCAGGCCCGACTGGCCCTCGCTTCACAAGTGGTCCGTGACG
The DNA here is from genome assembly GCA_016935885.1 of Phycisphaerae bacterium. The sequence continues at coordinate 18,058 of JAFGQA010000069.1, forward strand.
CAGCGCGACCGGTTCTGGCGTGAGATGCTCGACTTCGCGGGCATCCAGCCGACCAGGCCGGCCACCACCGTCGAGACCGGCGAAGGGATGCTCAGTACGAAGTGGTTCCCCGGCCTTGAGTTCAACTTCGCTGCCCACCTACTGCGTCACGACAACGAGCGCCCGGCGATTGAGGCCGAAGACGAGCTCGGCCGCACGCGATCCATCACCTACCGCGAGCTTCGCCAGCACGTCGCCCGCGTCGCCACGGCGATGCGGAGCGGCGGTATCCGGCGCGGTGATCGCGTCGGCGGCTTCATGCCGAACATTCCTGAGACAGTCATCGCCATGCTTGCCACGGCCAGCATCGGTGCCATCTGGTCGTCATGCTCGCCGGACTTCGGCATCAAGGGTGTCCTCGACCGCTTCGGCCAGATCGAGCCCAAGATGCTTGTCGCGGCCGACGGCTATTCTTACAACGGCAAGCCGATCGATTCCCTCGATCGCGTCCGCGCCATCGTCGAGAAGATCCCCAGCATCGAGAGGGTCGTGGTCGTGCCGTTTATGAGCGACGCGCCGGACGTCTCGTCCATGCCCAAGGCAGCGATTTGGTCCGACCTGCCCGTTGATTCCTGCGAGCTGGTCTTCGAGCCCGTGCCATTCGACCATCCGCTGTACATCATGTACTCCTCGGGGACCACCGGCGTGCCCAAATGCATCGTCCACGGGGCCGGCGGCACGCTGGTGCAGCACATGAAGGAACTCATGCTGCACACCGATCTACGCCGCGAGGACACACTCTTCTACTTCACGACCTGCGGCTGGATGATGTGGAATTGGCTGGTCAGCGGCCTCGGCGTCGGGGCGACGGTGGCCTTGTACGAAGGCAGCCCCGCCTATCCCGGCATCGATCACCTGTGGCGCTTTGCCGAGCGCGTCGGCATCACCGTGTTCGGCACGAGTCCCAAGTTCATCGCCGCGTGCGACGAAGCCGGCATCAGACCGGGCGAGCAGCACGACCTCTCCAAGCTGCGCGCGGTGTTGTCGACCGGATCCCCGCTGACCGTGGAGAACTTCTGTTGGGCTCATGAAAACATCAAGAACGACATGCAACTCGCCAGCATCTGTGGCGGAACCGACATCATCAGTTGCTTCATGCTGGGCAATCCCGTTCGGCCCGTCTACGCTGGTGAGATCCAGTGCATCGGCCTGGGCATGGACGTCCACGCCTTCAGCGCCGACGGCAAGCCGGTGATCGGCGAGAAAGGAGAGCTTGTCTGCTGCTCGCCGTTTCCTTCCCAGCCCACCGGCTTCTGGAACGACGAAGACAACAAGAAGTACCGGCAGGCCTACTTCGAGCACTTCCCGGGCATTTGGCGCCACGGCGATTTCGTCGAAATCACCGAGCGGGGCGGCGTCATTGTCTATGGCCGTTCAGATGCCACGCTGAACCCCGGTGGCGTTCGAATCGGTACGGCGGAGATCTATCGCCAGGTCGATGCCATCGGCGAAATCGTCGACAGCATTGTCGTCGGCAGGAACGCGCCGGACGCCGACGTGGAGATCTGCCTGTTTGTCGTGTTGCGTCGGGGCCTGACGTTGGACGACGAGCTTGTCAAGAAGATCAAGACATGCATCGCCGAGGGTGCAACCAAGCGCCACGTGCCCAAGTATGTCAGGCAAGTCTCCGCTGTGCCATACACCATCAGTGGCAAGAAGGTGGAGATCGCCGTCGCGCGTATGATCCACGGTGAACACGTGCCCAACCGAGATGCGCTGGCCAACCCTGAAGTGCTGGATCAGTACCGCGGCATCATTTGAGGGCATCCGTAGGCTCTCCTCGCTCCCGAATCGCGGAGGCAATTCAAAGAGCTCCAATGGAACCTGGCGCCCGGACGTCACGCCCGTGTCCACATTGCCGAGATCTGGTGCCGCGGCGGGCTCTGTTGCGACGTCCTAGCAGCCCGTGGCAAAACTGTGGCACCGGCGTCTCGCCGGTGGTTTTCACGGTCAGGAACGGCGTTTCCGAACCGCTGTTTTCCC
>JAFGQA010000070.1 GCA_016935885.1 Phycisphaerae bacterium
ATTGCCTACTGCCGACTTCTTTCCCTCTTAGCCCCTTCACCCCTTGACTTCTTCATCTCCTCACTCCTTACTCCTATCTCCTCACTCGATAGTCACCTTCACTCAGGGGCCGTGATGGATACGATCGGATCGTACATCCTCCACTCCCGCTCGCCGCGACGATCCAGAGCGCCCTCCGAGGGATTCGTCTGCTCAAACCATGCATCCGGCGAACCCGGGGCCGACACGACCCACTATTCCGATGTCAGGCGCGCCAAGCACCGTTGGAGCCCTATCAGATGCCGAGAGGAAGCGGCGCTACTGCTGAGGAGAGAGGTTATGGATTTGTCTGACGCCATCAACCATAGAAGAAGCGTACAATCCTACACTCAGCAAGAGGTCACCGACGAAAAGATCAGGATCTTGCTGGAGGCAGCGATTCGTGCTCCTTCCGCTGGCAATCGCCAGACTTGGCGGTTTGTGGTTGTGAAGGACACCCACGCGTGATGCAGTGCCCGACAAGTGCGGAGATCGCTACTCTGCTAGACCGCTTGAATGCTGTCACAGCCGACGATATGGAGACCGAGTTCCTGGAGTTTAAACCTTGGCTGCCGGACATGAAGGACAACATGCGAATCGCGCTGGAGTACGCGGCGTGCTTCGCGAACCATCCGGGCGGCGGCGTGATCGTGTTCGGTGTGAAGGACCGAACGCGCGGACGGGCCCAGGCGATCAGCGGGTGCCGAGGATACGATCTGCAAACGTGGCGGACACACCTGTATGACAACATCCGGCCACGGCTGAGCGGGATTGGCGTGGAAGAACTGGCAGTGCCGGAGGGGATGTTGTTGATCGTGCGCGTTCCGCGGGGAGCAGCGGTTCTCTACGGCACCGTCGGCGGGCTCTTCAAGCGACGGATCGGCAAGAGCTGCATGCCGGTGGATCCGGTGGAGTTCCAGAAGACGCGCGTCGCACAGGGTGCACTCGACTGGACGGCGGAGCCGGCGGAGGGCATTGCCCCCGCGGACTTGGACCCCGTGGAGATCGCGCGAGCGAAGAATGTCGCGCGGGCGTTCAATTCGAAATCGGGGTTGGGCGAACTCTCAGACCGGGATTTCCTCAACGCCATCAAGGCCGTTGACCGGGGTGCGATCACGCGGGCGGGGCTGCTCATGCTCGGAAGAGCCGATCAACTGGAACCACTTGTCCCACAGCACGTGGTACAGTACACGCATGAAGTATCGGACACGAAGCTCGCGCGGAACGATTTCTTCCGTTCAAGCCTGTTGCACATTCTGGAACGGATCACCGAGATCCTGACCGGCCCCGTCAACCCGGAACGTGAGGTTTCAGTGGGGCTCTTCATCCTGCGGATACCAGCATTCCCGGTGGATGTTGTCCGCGAAGCGCTGTTGAACGCCGTAACGCACCGGGACTACATGCAAACCGGCAAGGTGCTTGTGCGGCATGCCCAACGGGAGATGGTGCTATCCAACCCCGGCAGCTTCGTTGGTGGTGTGACACCGCAGAACATCCTCCGGCACGAAGCTGTAACCCGCAACCCGACCCTGGCCGGCATGTTCCAGAAGCTGGGTCTAGTGGAAACGGCGGGCATCGGCCGGCGGCGGATTTTCGTTCCGATGCTCTCGTACGGGAAGCGGATACCGAAGTACGAGACAGACGGGCATTCCGTGGCTCTCCACCTCTACGACGGCGCCTTCGATGAGCGCATGGCCACCCTAGTGGCCAAATGGCAGAAAGAGGGGCGGGACATCGGGTTGGATGGCTTGCTGTTGCTCTCGTACCTTCGCGAGCACGCATACCTGGATACCAGGGCGGCTTCCAGACTGCTTCAGGTCGACGCCGAGGGAGCCCACGACATTCTGGAGCGCTGCTGCCTCCCGCCGTCATCCCTCACGGAAAGGCGTGGCAAGAAGAAGGGCGTCACGTATCACCTTCAGAAGGCAATAGCGTCGGAGCTGATCGGCAAGGAGGCGTATACCCGAATCAGGGGGATTGATTCCCTGCGCTACAGGGAAATGATCCGGGAGTATGTCAACCAGCACGGCAGCATAGCGAACAGAGAATGTCGAGCGTTGTTGCAGCTCGGAGAGTCTGATTCGGCGGTGACTCAGGCATCCCAGCATCTCAGGGCTCTGTCGGGACCGCATGGATTCCTCATGAGAGAAGGGAAGGGGCGTGCAACGCGGTACGTCGCGCGAAAGTCGGCCGAATCTTAACGAATTAAGATTCGGCCTTAACGCGTTGAGTTTGGCAATGAGCGACTGGGTGGGACCAGTCGCGGTAGGAATGCCGGTTGCCCGGCACCCCCCGCACAGATCCTAGCGAGCGCTACGAACGCACTGGGCTCTTGCCTTGGGTATAGACGCCAAGCCGCTGTTCGGGAGAGAGGCTACGCCGGGTCTAGGGACAGGGGGGTATAGGGTCAGGTATGCGATTGTGGGATGTGTGATCCTGCATTTGCGACAAGATCACCGACAATTCATATTGGACATAGCCTATATATGATAAATGCCATATGAAGCCTCATTCCGGCAGCCTATCACGTAGTCAGAGAGAGGAACAGGCAGATGAAACACAACGTTCAGTTCACCATTCCCTACCGGGATCTGGGCAAGACAGACGTGGAATTCCAGGTGTGGGGCGACGGAGAGAAGATCGGAACGCTCGAGGTGTCCAGGGGGGCAGTCGTCTGGTACCCGAAGGACTGTTCTTACGGCCACAAGATCGGCTGGTCCCAGTTTGACACAGTCATGAGGAAATACCCGAGGCTGGAGAAGAGATAAGTGAGCTCCCCGGCGTCGGAATTCGACATGTGACAAATTGAGCGACCGCGTGGCCTCGTGGGGTCAAATCTTTAATCTAGGTGCGGGCTATGGACATTCTATGTCTCCAGTTGTCAAGAGGCCTGTGGGTGCGAGCTAGGGTGCGGGCTAGGGACGTAGGTAAAATGTCAAGTTGCGGGGAGCCACGGGCGCCGATTCCGAGGTTGCCGAATGAGAATCTGCGCTGTGGAGCGGGCACGTGGCCGCTGCGCGACAGCTCTCAGCTTTCTGCTATCAGCTCTCTGCCAGCCGACTGCCGCTTGGCTTCGCTCGCAGTCTCCAGGGTTCAGGGTTCAGCGAACATGGCTCTGGGGACGTGGGGAAAGCGCCGGATGATCGGCGAGGCAGAGCGAATGGAAGAGTCGCGCGGTGAAGGAGCCGAGAACCTGCCAACTGGCGGACTCCTGGCTGCGTGCAGCCTGCTTCAAGCCCACTGGCCGCCACTAGTCTAAGGTGAGAATAGTGCCCAAGGTCATCCAATCTCGCCTCTCGCTCTCCGCCATTCCCAAATTGCCGACCATCCCAACTGCATTCATGCAGCATAACGCCCCGCTCATCCGTTCTGTCTTAGGTAGTCGGGCGACTTCTGCCCCGATGCCTGAACCGACTTGTCGCCAGTGGCCAACGGAGGATCGGCGGAAGAGCAGGCGAGGACGGCCTGATCCAAGGCGCGAACGCAACTATTGACGGAAGCAGGGAAGCGTGTTCCTTCCCTTTCCATTGCTCAACCATCACGCCCGGCGTTCTTTCGATCCGCCGGCGAGACACACGCCACTGGGGGTGGCTGTGCACGTCTTCCGAGAGAATGGGATTCAACATCCTGTGCCTGCGCATTCAGGCTTGCGCATCAATGCTCTTGCCTTCCGCTTTCGGCTCGGCCATTTCGCTTTCTGTTCCTGCAAATCCGCCAATCCAATACCTGGCACCAGCGCCCGCCTCCTCGTGCTGTGGCGGAACGTGGCGGAGACCGACAACCACACCCTCGATGAGTGGTTCAGGAATCAGGGCTACAACACCCGTGATCAAGAGCATGACCTGATCTACGTCAACGGCGACAACAACCTCGAGAACCTCCGTCGTGACGACCACACCTGGAAGGTTCGCCTCATCGAGGAGGACTTCTTCCGCCTGATGTTCGAGACGGAGGGGGTGTGAGGACATGACGTCGATCCGCATCTTCATCAGCAGCGTGCAGCGTGAGTTTGCGGCGGAGCGGACGTCGCTGCGCGACTAGTTGCGGGCGGATCCGCTCCTGCGCCGGTTCTTCGACGTGTTCCTGTTCGAGGACGTGCCCGCCAGCGATCGGCGCGCCGATGATCTCTACCTTGACGAGACGCGCCGCTGCGACATCTACTTGGGGCTTTTCGGCTACGAGTACGGCAACGAGGATGCATCGGGCCTCTCGCCCACGGAGCGGGAATTCGATGTCGCCGGCGCGGCGGGCCGGACGCGGCTGATCTTCGTCAAGGGAACGGACGACGCCGGTCGCCACCCGAAGATGCGAGCGCTGATAGGCCGGGCGGGGGGCGAGCTGATCCGCCGCCGGTTCACTGAGTCTGCGGGATTGATCGCAGCGGTATACGCGGCACTGGTGCGGATTCTGGAGGAGCGGGAGATCATCCGCTTCACGCCGTTCGACGCGACCTTCTGCCGCGACGCCACGTTGGTCGACCTCGACGCCGAGCGGATTTCCCGGTTCGTGGTTTTCGCCCGGCACGGTCGCAGCTTCCCGCTGCCCGAGGGTGCGCCTGTCGAGGAGGTGCTCGCGCACCTCAACCTGCTCGACCGCGGCAGGCCGACGCACGCCGCGGTTCTGCTGTTCGGCAGACAGCCGCAGCACTTCCTGCCCGTCTCCGAGGTGCGGTGCGCGCACTTCCACGGCACTGAAGTCGCCAAGCCCATCCCGTCCTATCAGGTGTATAAGGGCACGGTCTTCGATCTGGTGGATCAGGCCAAGGATTTCGTACTATCCAAGATCGACCTCTGGGTCGGAACCCGCGCGGAAAGCACTCAGGTGCCCACCGCCTACGAGATCCCCCAGGAGGTGGTCACCGAGGCCATCGTCAATGCCGTCTGCCACCGCGACTACACCAGCAACGCCAGCGTCCAGGTGATGCTCTTCAAGGACCGTCTGGAAGTCTGGAACCCCGGATCGCTGCCGCCGACGCTGACCCTGGACAGGCTCAAGGGACCGCACCCCTCGGTTCCGGCCAACCCCCTGATCGCCGAACCCATGTATCTGGCCAAGTACATCGAACGCATGGGCACCGGCATCCGCGACATGATCGCGCGGTGTCGCGCGGCGGGGCTCGGCGAGCCAGAGTTCAAGGTAGAGGGAGGGGTCTGGATTATCACGGTCCACCGCAAGGCCTCGAGTTCCGATATCACCCCCGAAGTCACCCCCGAAGTCACCCCCGAAGCCACCCCCGAAGTGCTGCGGATGCTGCGCGTGGTCACTGGGGAGATGAGCCGCGCCGAGATCATGCAGGCCTTAGGGCTGAGCGACGAGAAGCACTTTCGCGAGCACTATCAGCAGGTAGCCGTTGCGGTAGGTCTGCTCGAAATGACCCGTCCGGAGACGCCGCAGAGCCCGCGCCAGAAGTACCGGCTCACGGACCGGGGGCGGGCGGCCATTCGCGCCAAGGGCGATCTGAGGGAAGGCTGATACCGCGCGGTAGCCCACGGCAAAAGGAGCTGATCTGGCAGCGGGGAGCGGGGTCAGAAGCAGGACCACCTGGGGGACGTTGGTGCAGAACGTGCGTGGCTAACTCAGCAGGAATGCCCGATCGATCCCTGAATCCTGCCCCACGCAATGCACTCTCTACACCAACGTCCACTACGCCCGCTCCATTCCAAACTGGTGAACTTGGGCTATCCTCCGTCTCCCCGGGTGCTGCGACGTGACAATCGGCACCCCGTCGAAGCACTTCAGTACCAGGGGAGGGTAGTGGGGTCGTGTATTGCGTTGTGGGATTTCAGGAGTGAAGGACTGGGGGCAGTGAGCCGGACGGCGCCTCGAACTCA
>JAFGQA010000071.1 GCA_016935885.1 Phycisphaerae bacterium
GCAAGCTCGGGTGCTCTTGAACGCCGCTGCCACCGCTCACCATCGGACGACGCCACACCACCGGCCCATTCGGTGTCGTCTTGCCTTGGCTGCTGCGGTTTGAAGACCTTGGCCAGGACGTTGCCTTCGAGCGACGGCTCCATGACATCTGTGGCGATTCTCGGATACACGCCCAGAATCAGGCAAACGCACGCGATCGGCGCCAGGATGCCGACCTCCCGTCGCGTCAGGTCCTGCGTCAGGCCGGTCGATGAATCGAAGCCGTGGCCCGGCTCCTTGACGGGACCAAAAGCGACGCACTTGACCATGTGCAACATGTAGATCGCACCGAGAAGGACGCCCGTCGCCGCTGGCACGGCGAAGGCGATGCCCAGCGGCCCGGCGCCGTATTGACCGGGATCCGCCGAGGTGAACGTGCCGAGCAAGACAAGGAACTCGCCGACGAAGCCGTTCAGCCCCGGCAGGCCGATGCTCGACAACGTGAACACGCCCAGGAAGAACGCCATGATCGGCATCTTCCGGCCGAGCCCGCTGATCTGGTCGATCTCGCGTGTGTGATATCGCTCGTAGATCATGCCCACGACAAGGAACAGCGCCCCCGTGCTCAAGCCGTGGTTGACCATGTAGAACAGCGAGCCCGTCAAGCCCGCCATCTTCAGGCTGAACATCCCCAACAGGCAGAAGCCCAGGTGCGAGACCGACGAATAGGCCACGAGTTTCTTGATGTCGCTTTGTACCCACGCGGCCACCGCGCCGTAGATGATGCCCGCCACGGCGAGCCACCCCATGAACGGCGCCCAGACAACGGTCGCCTCGGGCAGCATCGGCAGGCTGAGCCGCAGGAAGCCGTAGGTCCCCAGCTTCAGCAGAATCGCCGCCAGGATGACCGAGCCGGCCGTCGGCGCCTCCGTGTGTGCCAACGGCAACCACGTGTGGAACGGGAACAGCGGCACCTTGATCGCAAAGCCCGCGAAGAAGGCGAGGAACAGCCACCACTGCTCGCCGGACGTCAGCGCCCCGGGGACGGTCGCGGGGAGTGCCGCGAGTTGGTACAGCTTGTTAAGCTCGAGCGTATACTCACCCCAATAGAGCGACGCCTTCCAGCCGAGATACATCACGCCGGCGAACGTCAACATGCTGCCCGCCAGCGTGTAGATGAAGAACATGTTCGCCGCTTTCTCGCGCTGCGGCCCACCCCAGATGCCGATCAGGAAGTACAGCGGGATCAGCGTAAACTCGAAGAAAATGTAGAACAGGAGCAGGTCCTGCGCGCAGAATACGCCCAACATCGCCCCGTGCAGCAGCAGCATGAGCGAGTAGTACTCGCGGTGCCGATCCTGGATGCCCGTGAAGCTCCCCCAGATCGCCAGCGGCGTCAGAAACGCCGTGAGCAAGAGAAGCGCAAGGCTGATCCCGTCGATCCCAACGTAGTACTGGATTTGAACGCCGACGCTGTCGTCGTCCCCGCCGACGATCCAGCCGAGACGCTGCTCCAGGACCAGCTCGCCCGGCACGGTCCCCACCGCCGCCCGTTCGTGCAGGAACAGCCCGCACGCCACAAGGGCGCCAGCCAACGTGATCATCGAGACACCGAGCGCCCAGCCGCGCATCGTCACCGCGTCCCACCTGGACCGCGTGAACAACAAGGCCGCCCCGACAATCGGCAGAAAGACGACGATCGACAGAATGTGCTCACTGACAAACGACATCAAAGAAACCTACGTTGCAAGGATGAAGGCGGAAGGATGAAGGATGAAGGATGAATCCTCCGAACTGCGGGCTTTGCTCTTCATCCTTCATCCTTCCGCCTTCATCCTTCCACCCGTCACGCCGCGCTGCGTATCAGCACCCATAGGATGATTGCCAACAACCCGACCACCATGGCAAGGGCGTAGCCCTGCGTCGCACCTTGCTGCCAACCTTTCAGGCCGAAGCCGATCGCCCGCGGCACCGCGGCGATCAGCCATAGGATGCCGTTGATGAAATACCGGTCCACGCCGTGGCAGAAGTCGCCGAACCGACGAAGCGGTCTGACGAATACGAGGTCGTACGCCTCGTCCACATAGTACTTGTTATACAGCAGCCGGTAGATCGGCGCGCCCCACAAGGCGATCGCCCCCGGGATCGTCGGTCGACGGCGATAGAAGAACCACGCCGTGCCGATGCCGCAGAACGCGATCACGGACGAGATGTACATCAGGGCGTGACCGCCACCCGCGTGCGCCTGGGCTGCCCCATGCGCCCCGTGCGACATGGTCATCACTTCCGCGAAGACCGGCTTCAGGAACTCACGAAACCCGCCGTGCGGCTCGAAGACACCGAGGAACCCACCGCCGTGCAGCGCCACGTTCACATAACCAGCGAAGGCCGCCCCGATGGCCAGGATCACAAGTGGTACGGCCATCCACGTGCCGGATTCCACGGCGTGGTCCACGCCACGCGGCAGCTTCAGCTCGCCGTGGAACGCCACGAAGATCATCCGGAACGTGTAGAACGCCGTCAGCAGCGCCGTGACCAGCCCGATGACGCCGAGCCACCACAGATGGCTGCCGATCGCCGCGTGGATGATCTCGTCCTTGCTCCAAAAGCCCGCCAACAACGGGCATCCAGCCAGCGCCAGGCCGCCGACCCAGAACGTCGCCGCGGTGATCTTCATGCCCTTGGCAAGGCCGCCAAACCGCCGCATGTCGATCACGCCGCCCATCGCGTGCATCACGCTGCCGGCGGCCAGGAACAACAGGGCCTTGAAGAAAGCGTGCGTGTACAGATGGAAGATCGCCGAATCAAACGCCCCGACGCCGAGCCCCAGGAACATGTAACCCAACTGGCTCAACGTCGAATACGCCAGGATCCGTTTCATGTCGAACTGCGTTAGCGCGATCGTCGCGGCGAAGAAGGCCGTCGCCGCCCCAATATACGCCACGAGATGCATCGCAATCGGCGAGGCCGAGAAGATCACGCAGCACCGCGCCACCATATAGACGCCCGCCGTCACCATCGTCGCCGCGTGGATCAGCGCGCTGACCGGCGTCGGCCCCTCCATCGCGTCTGGCAGCCACACGTGCAGCGGCAACTGGGCGCTCTTGCCCACCGCCCCGCAAAACAGCAGCAACGCGATCGCCGTGACGCGGCTCTCGATCGTCGCCATCAAGGCCGACACGTCCGCACCCGGTGCCAGGCCCAGCGCGCTGATCAGCCCGGACTGATCGTGCGCCATCGCCGCCGACACAGCCTTGAACACCGCGCCGTAGTCCAGCGTATTGAACGTCAGGTAGATCAGGAAGATCCCCAGGCCGAATCCGAAATCGCCGATCCGGTTGACCAGGAATGCCTTCTTCGCCGCCGCCGCCGCCGCCGGCCGTTGGTAATAGAAGCCGATCAGCAGATAGCTGGACAGTCCTACCAGTTCCCAGCCGAGGTACAGCAGCAGGAAGTTCCCCGCCAAGACCAGCGTCGTCATCGAGAAGACGAAGATCCCCATATAAGCGAAGAACCGCTCGTACCCCCGCTCCGCTTGGCCGTGGTGGTCTCGCATGTAGCCCACCGAGTACGCCACGATCACAAACGAAATCCCCACCACGGTCAGCAGCATGACGGACGTCAGGGGATCGACCCAATACGTGACGTTCAGCCACGATCCCACGCCGGCGCTGATCCACTGATAGACCGTCAACGTCTCGACGAAGCCTGCTCGGCCGCCCAACGGGTCCGGCTCACCCGGCGTCGCGGCGACAATGCGAAACAGCCAGAACGCCGCGACAAGCGCCAGCCCGACGCCGCCGAGCACCAGCCAATGCGACCGGTCCCGCAGCCATCGCAGCCCAACCACGCCGACCAACGCCGCCCCCACCAGCGGCAACAACGGGATCAGAATCGCCAACGTCTTCAGATCCATATCACCTATTCAGAAACATGCTCGCGAGAAAGTCCTCTCTCTCGCACGTTCTCGACGGGAACCCTATCCCGCGCCTTCATGACAGCAGGAACCGAGAATGGATTCTCGGTCCAGCGTGAGGCGATTCTCTATCCAGCGTGCTATCCGCCACTCGCCATTCGCGCTTCGCCATTCGCAATTCGCCACTCGCCACTCGCAATTCGCAATTCGCAATTCGCAACTCACCCACTACCCCCGCATCGTGCGCCAATCTTCCGCGTCCAGCGTCCCGCGCCGTCGGTACAACATGACAACGATGGCCAGACCCAGCCCGGCCTCGACCGCGGCGATCACCAGCACGAACAGGCCGAAGACCTGCCCGTGCAAGTTGCCGCCCGCCAGGCCGGCCGCGGTCCGGCTCCCAAGCCCCATGGCGACGAGGTTCATCAGCACGCCTTGAAACATCACTTCCGTGCTCAGGAACATGATGATCAGGTTCCGGCGCGTCAGGAATCCGACGACACCCAAGCCGAACAGCACCGCCCCGATCGCCATCAATGCCCTTGCTTCCGCCATCACTGTCTCTTCTGCAACCGCCCGTTCCTTGGCATCTATCTCAGAATGTCAATCGATCAGTGCGTCTCCATCAAAACGGCTCCGCACGCTTACCGATTTCGCCAGCAGGCCGTGACTCGACTTCCTCCTCGGCCTGCGGAAGGCGCTTCTTCGCGATCGTGATCGCGCCCACCATCGCGATCATCAACAACACGCCCGCCACCTGCAAGCTCACCGGAAAGCCCGTCTCCGGCAGGATCGCCCGCGCCAGAATCAACGTGTTGCCCTCCGCATCAGGCGACGCGTCAGCGGTGTCGTTTGCGGCCTCCACTGCCGCCGCCGTCTTGACCGACACCGGATTCGCGATTCGCAACGCGTTGTTTGCCGTTTGCACCTCGCCCCCGCCGCGCCCCACAATCACTCCCGCGACCGTGGCCATCAGTACGAAGCCCGCCAACACAGCAGCCCCGGGCTCTCGCGCCCTGCGGTCATAATCCAACGCCTGGCCGAATCGGCTGCCGCGAGCCAGTGGCGACTGTTGGGCCATCATGATCACAAACACGTACGTCACGAGGATCGCTCCGGCATAGACAATCACCAACGCCGCGCCCAGAAACTCTGCGCCGACCACAACCATCAACGCGGCAGTGCTCAACACCACCATGACGAAATACAACGCCGAATAGACCGGCCGCGGATGCGTCACCACACGCACCGCTCCCGCCACCGCCAGGACACCCAGTATGTAGAAATACACCCGGCTGCCCCGCTCGCCCAACAGGTGCCCGAGCAGCATCACCACGCCGCCGAGCGCCAGCGCCAACAGCACCAACGCCACCCCCCGGTGCGTCGGTCGGCCCTCTTTCGGCATCGCCGAATAGACCGCCGCCGCCACAAACCCCGCCGCCGCATACGCGCCGTAAACCAACGCCTGTTCCAATGTCCCAACCTCAGAAGCTGTCAGCCGTCAAACGGCAAGTCCCGTTCGCGCGGCTCACGACCTCGCAACAATGAGCACACCCGGCTGCCCAGCACGCTCGCCTTCTCTCTTCATCCCTCATCCTTCATCCTTCATCCTTCCGCTAGTACCCCGTGATCGCCGGGTTCTTCCGCCGCTTCTCGTCCTTCGTCCGATCGTAGATCGCCAGTAGCTTCTCCTTGTCGAAGATCATCTCCCCACGGGATCTGCCGACCAGATGATACTCCGGCGTCAATTCGATTGCATCCACCGGACACGCCTCCTCACACATGCCACAGTAGATGCACCGCAACTCATCGATCTCGAACCGGACCGGATACTTCTCCCGATCCGGCCACGGGCTCTCGGCGCCCTCAATGTGAATGCACCGCGCCGGACACGCCGTCGCGCACATAAAACACGCCACGCACGCCACGCGCCCCTGTTCGTCCCGGTTCAGCCGGTGAACGCCGCGGTAGTTCTCCTTGCGCAGGACCCGTTTCTGCTCCGGATACTGCACCACCGTCTCGTCGCGCAGTCGCTTCGTCCGCAGATGCCGGAGCGTCGTCTTCACCCCGTCGAGCACCTGCGGCACATACAATCGCTCCGCCGCCGTCAACTCAGGCTGGTCAACATGGACGATGTCCGTTTCCTTCCAGTCACTCACGCCCGTCACCCCAACGTCTCAGCAGTCTTGGCGTTTCGACGTCTTGACGTTTCGATGTTTCGACGTTTCGACGTTTTGACATTTCGACGCTTTGACATTTCGACGTTTCACCCCACCGCCTCCCTGCGCATCAGGCTTTGCTGCCGGCCGGTGACCGGCACGCCGCTCTTCGCGCTGGCCCACGCCGCGATCACCACGATGATGACGTTGCCCGCCAGCGCCACGACCCACGCCCAGAACCTCGGCAGATCGATGTACACAATCACACACTGCAAGACGACCAGCGCCATGGTGATCGGCACCAACGACTTCCACGCCAACCGCATCAACTGGTCAAACCGAAACCGAGGCAGCGTCCAACGCACCACCATGTATAGGCAGACAAGCAGGAACACCTTCACCGCAAACACACCCATGCGGGCGATCATCGCCCAAACCGACGCGTCCTCATTTAACCACGCCCAGCCCGGAATCAGATACCCGCCGAAGAACATCGCCACGATCAGCGCGCTGTTCGTGATCATGTGCGCGTATTCCGCCAGGAAGAACATGGCGTGCTTCATCGAGCTGTACTCGGTGTGAAACCCGCCGACCAATTCCTGCTCGCACTCGGCCAGATCGAACGGCGTCCTGTTCGTCTCCGCCAACGCCGTCACGAAGATGATCAACGCCGCGGCCGGATGGAAAAACGCGGTCCACGCGCCACCAGACTGCGCCAGAACCATGTCTTCGAGCCGCAGATGCCCCGTCACGAGGACCGCCACGAGGATGGCCATCCCCATCGGCACCTCGTACGACAGCGATTGCGCCGCTGCCCGCATCCCGCCGAGAAACGAGTACTTGTTGTTGCTCGACCAACCCCCCAGTACCGTGCCGTACACGCCCAGCGACGCCACTGCTACGACGTACAGCAGCCCGATGTCGACGCTCGCCACCTGGGCCAGGATCGGCTTGGCCGCCTCGTCCATCCACGGCCATTTGAAAGCCCCGCCCCACGGAATCACCGCGAACCCCACAAACCCCACCACGAAGAGCATCAGCGGCGACAGGATGAACAACACGCGGTCAACATTCCGCGGAATGATGTCCTCCTTCATCAACGCCTTGATCCCGTCCGCGATCGGCTGGAACAGACCCCACGGCCCCACACGGTTCGGGCCGTACCGGTCCTGGATCCAGCCCGCCATCTTCCGCTCCAGCAGAACGGAGTACGCCACCGCCCCCATGATCGCGCCGAACAAAACCGGCACCAGCAGCAGACTGAACCCAAACTGGTCCGCCAGGACGTTGTCTCTAATCCACTGCCACATTACTCGCGATCCACGACTGAAAGGATGAAGGATAAAGGATGAAGGATGAAGAAGCAGAGTCTTCCATACGCGACAGCCTTCTCATCCTTCATCTTTCATCGTTCATCCTTGCCCTAGTGAGCGTGCTTCGGCACGGCCGGCGGCACGTGCAACGCGCCAAACTCCGGCATCTCCTCCGCCATCGTCTCTCGAACCTTCGCCGCATTATACAGACCGGCCTCACCGGTCAATGCATACATGTAATGGCCGTCCCGCTGGCATCCAGCAGGCGGCGCAACCGCCGCCTCGAACGGCTGAATCTTCCCGTCACAATTCACGAAACAGCCGGATCGCTCCGCCCACGTGCAACCCGGCACCGTCACGACCGCAGTATCCGTCACCGCATTGGCATACAAGTCCTGTGCGAAAACCACGCCGATTCTCTCAATCGCCTTGGCAAAGTCCTTCGTCACCCACTCCGCCGGATACCCCCCAACGATCCATGCCGCGGAAAACGCCCCCTCGCCCGCCTTCTCCGCAAACTCCTCGAACGTCGCGACGTGGCCGCCCATGCCCGCCAGCACCATCTCAACCCCACGCCGATTCGGGCACTTCTCAGCCCGGATCGTAAACTTGACAGCCTCCCCGTCACCTGTGGCACCGGCGTCTCGCCGGTGGATGCGGCTCTCGCCGGGCCGTGAATCCTCTCTCAGCCCTTCCCGATCGACGTCTCGACGTTTCGACGTTTCGACGTTTCGACGTTTCGGAAACGTCTCGTCTTCGCCCTCCACCGGCACCGGACCCATCGCCAGCGTTGCCGCCGGCGCCACGCCGCGGATAAACCGCGCCAACAGCCACGCCTCCTCGCAACTCATGAACGGCGACAGCAACGCCCCAACTTTCGCCGCCCCGTCACGATTGACGACCTGCTCGAACCGAACCCGCGCAAGCTCGGGCAGCTCGCTCCAGTCCAGCGTTTGCCCCTCCTGGCCTCGGCGAACGATCAACCGGTTCAACCGCTTCGGATCGTGCACGGTCTTCCAGCCGAACCGCCCCTCGTCGCACATCCACCAGTCGTTCACGCCGGGATTGTACCGCGGCTTCAAACGCCACACACGACCATCGTTGTGGTCGATCCTGATCGCGCAGCCAGCCGAACAGCCCGGACAGATGCTGGCCGTCCCTTCCAGGAACCACACGCGCTGCTTCATCAGGAAATCTTTATCCAGCAGGCTCCCCACTGGACAGATATCCACCACGTTCCCCTGGAGGGCGTTCTCCAACGGCACACCGGCAAACACGTCGATCTCCGCCCGGCTGCCGCGGCTCACCACGCACAATTCGCCGGTACCCGCAATCTCGTCGCAAAATCGCACGCAACGCGTGCACGTAATGCACCGGTCCACGTACAACAGCGTCTTGCTGCCGATGTCCTTCTTCGGGTTCTTGTGCTTCGCCTCCACCATCCGGCTCGTGGCCTCTCCGAACCGCTCGCTGTAGTCCTGCAACAGGCACTCCCCCGCCTGATCGCACACCGGGCAATCCAGCGGATGGTTCAGCAGCAGGAACTCCATGCACCGCTTCTGGTTCTCCTTCACCTTCGCGGAGTCGAACCGCACCTCCATCCCGTCCCTCACGGGCGTCTGGCAGCTTGGCTCAAGCTTCGGCGCCCAAACCAACTCCTTCGTCTTCGGGTGCGGTACCTTCATCTCCATCAGGCAGAGCCGGCACGACGCCACCACGCTCAAGGCCGGATGGTAACAGTAGTGTGGCACATCCCAGCCCGCCTCCAACGCCGCCTGCAAGACCGAGATCTTATCCCGACACTCGACTTCTTGACCGTCTATGATGATCTTCGCCATGAATCTGCTCGAATGTCCCCCCGGCTGAACGGCTCACTGCCGCGAAACAGGGGACCCACAACACTGCCGCCCGGCACCGTTCCAACCGCCGAAGCCATCTCATTCCATTGTCGACTGAATCTCCTTCAAGCGCTTCCGCAGGTCCGCGGGCAGCTTACCGGCCAACGGTGCGTCGATCAGGCCGACTGACAGCACGTCGCGAATGTGAACACGATCGATATCACGAAACGATTGCAGTTTCATTCGCACGAGGGCCAACAGGTCACCAACCACGAATCCCGCGTCCGACCGGACCGTCTCGTCTGGATCCGGTGCCGGATACGTGTGATGCGGTCGAATCCGCTCCTTGGCAAATACCACGTGCACGCCCGTCTTCGGGTTGGGTCGGCGCCGGTCGACGAACATCATCACGCCCAACACCTCGACTGGCATCAGACTCACCGTACGGAGGGCGTCGGTCACCGCCGCCAGATCGCTCCTCCGCACAAGGATGTCCACATCCTTCGTGGCCCGCACCGCGCCGTCGTCCACGGTTGCGACCCAAGCGGCAACCGCGTTACCGCCAATCACGGCATACGGGACGCCTGCTTCTTCCATCGCCTTGGCGACCTTGTGCAGCAGCTTCTCAACGCGATTGACCGCCAACACCTGACCTCGAAAACTGGGACGAGCCAACCTTACCATGCGTCCAAGAACGCCTTTCTTACATCCAAGCGAGGAGGCCGAAAGCTACGTCGTAAAGGTCCTTGTTCCCAACCCCTCTGCGCTAACCCTCCACTTTCACTCTCCGCACGGCCCTCGCGCGACCGGCGCGGACTGCGGAATCCGCCGTGCCCTCCGCCAGATGGGGCCCAGAACTGGATCAGACAGGATATCCTCTTCCATTCTCCGTCTTTGCTCCTGCGGGGACGTGCCGCCGATTTCCTTCAAAATGCCTTGCTGAATCTCGTGCTTCAACTCGACACAATTGGACTTCTTGGCCGTCATGCCTCAACCACCTCCTTCGGCGTGTGGATCGGTATCGAGTGATAGCCCTGCACCAGATTCACTGCATGGTAACCGCGAATCCTCTCAAAGTGCACGATGTGCTTGAAGTTCCAACTGACGATCAGGTCCACGGCCGCGACAGAAGCCGATGCGATGTGCTCCGCATCAAGCAGTGACGCCGGACCCACAACGCCTGCCAGGATGTAGGCATCCCGCAGTCTCTCAATCTCCTCGGACGGTTCAATGACCTCGATAAAGCCCTCTGGAACTTCAGCAACCACCTCACGGACCCGATCAGGCGCCTTGTGCAACTCGCGCAGGAGCGTGCCGGACACAACCAGGGCAAAACGGCCGGCTTTGATCTCATCGAACAGCTTGCGGCTATCTTCGGCAAATGCCTCGTCGAAGCAACCGCCGAAGACCGACGTGTCGGCATAAATGCGCAAGCGTTTCAAACTTGTGCTCCCTCAGTTACGCGGCGAGAAACCATGCTAACCGGCTCGCCGTCCAACAAGCGGCAACTCATACACCGCCGGGTTCAGCTCCCGCAAGACCTGCTCCACGCGGCCCGGCTCCTGCCGGCGGATGTGCTCCTCGAATTCGCCCCGGAACTTCTCCACGATCGTCCGAATCGGATACGCCGCCCCGTCCGACAGACCGCAGATGCTCAGCCCAGGCATCATGCCCAGGTCCTTCGTCAGCTCGACGAGCAGGTCCAGATCCGCTATCCGTCCCGCCCCGTCGGCGATGCGCCTGGCAATCCCGTACATCCAATTCGTCCCCTCGCGGCACTGCGTGCACTGCCCGCAACTCTCCATCGCGTAAAACCGCGCCACGTTCGCCAGCACCTGGCGAATATCGGCGTCGTCCGGGATCACGATCGCCCCCGCCGTGCCCAGACCCAGCAACCCATACTTCTGCAAGTCACTGAAGTCCAGCCTCGCGTCCAACTCGTCCGCCGTCAGCACCCCGACGCTCAACCCGCCCGGGATGCAGCCCTTGACCTGCCTGCTGGTGCGAGAATCCCCTCTCGCACCAGCCATGCCCTGGGCGAAATCGTCGCCGAAGATCAACTCCCGACACGTAATCCCCAACGGCGCCTCGAAACACCCGGGCCGCTTCACCGGCCCGCTCACCGTGTACAGCTTCGGCCCCGTCGAGCCCTCCGTGCCGATCGACTTGAACCACTCCGCCCCCCGCTCGGCGATGTGCGGCAGGCAGCAGATCGTCTCCACGTTGTTGACCACCGTCGGCTTGTGGAACACGCCCTCGACCGCCGGAAACGGCGGCTTGATCCGTGGCCACCCGCGCTTGCCCTCCAGGCTCTCGATCAGCCCCGTCTCCTCACCGCACACGTAGGCCCCGGCCCCGCGATGGATGTAACACTCCAACGAGTAATCCGTCCCGAACAGCTTCCTCCCGAACAGCCCCGCCGCATACGCCTCGTCCAACGCCTTCTGCAGAATGTGAAACTGCTCGTGAAACTCCACCCGCAGATAGACGTACGCCACCGTCGTCCGCGTCGCGAAGCCCGCGATCAGGATCCCCTCCAACAACTGGTGCGGGTCCTCTTCCATCAGTATGCGATTGCAAAACGTCCCGGGCTCGGACTCGTCCGCGTTCACGCACAGGTACGTCACCTCCCGATCGGGCGGCAGAAACGACCACTTGACCCCCGCCGGGAAGCCGGCCCCACCACGCCCGCGCAGGCCGCTTTCCTTGACCTCCTCGACCACCTTCTCCGGCGTCCACTTCGTGATCACCTTCTTCGCGGCCGCGTACCCCCCGCGCGAACGATAGACCTCCAATGTCCGACTTCCCTCGACGCCGACATTCCTCAGCAGCACGGGCTCAAACTTCGCCATGATTCACCATCAGTACCATCTGCCGCTCGGCCTTGGGGCCCGGCCTGGAATCCGGCACAATCGCCTGGAAGTACAGCAGGCTCCACGCCGTACACCCCAACGTCAGCCACGTCCTCCACCCGCCCCGCGTGTGCGGCGCCACGACGACCAGCCAGATCGGCAGAAAGTCCAGCGCAAACCGGCTGTAGCCGTGCTCCATATAGCCGGGGCTATGATAGCATAAGAGACCGATCATCACCGGCAAGGTCCCCAGCATCAGAATCCGGCCTTTTCTGTCCCGCCACCACCTCGTAGCGGCGATGAAGACCCAGCACGCCAACGGCGTCGTGATCCACAGACTCGTGCCGTTCTGGTTGCTGTCGCTAATCTGCACGTTGGTCAGCGAGACCTCGCTCACCCGAGGCGGCGCGACGTACATGTAGTACAGATTCTCCGGAATGAAGTGCGGATGAAACGTCCCGTACGCCAAACACCGCGCCCCCATGTAGCCGTCCTCGCGACCGACATAGATATGGCGATATCCGAAGTCGAGCGGGTTTCCGAACTTCAGCGTGTTCAGCGTCAGTAGCGGCCCGGCAATCACAGCCAACCCCACGCCACACAGGGCCAACCTCTTGTAACCGCCGTGCCTGAACGCGGGCCACAACAGCACCAACCCGTACAGGAACGTGATCTGCCGCGTGTAGGTCGAAATCGCCAGCCCGATCAAACCAGGCCAGATCCGCTGCCTGCCCAGCACATCCGCAGCAAGGACCAACAACCCGACCTGCGACACCACGTGGTGGATCTGTCCGAGCAGACCGGTCTGCGCCTCGTGCAGGTTTGGCAAGACCGCCGTCCCGGCCATCCAGGCAACCGTCAGCAATCCCGCCCAGGCCGAGTCACCGACCCGCCGCCGAAACACGATGAAGCCCACGATCGGCAACGGCCAGAAGACCAGCAGGGCCAACGGCCCTGGCATCCACATGCCCTCCGGCACGAGAAGCAGATCGTGATAGGGCGACAAGATCACCGTCCAGATGGCCATGAACGGCGGAAACACGTTGTAGGACTTGCCGTTGTACGAGGCCGTGTCGTGCATCCGGTTCTCCGGATCGTCCGGGTCCCCGTCACACGGCAGATCGAGCCGGCCGTGCAGCCACGCGATCCCCTCTGCAATCCCCGCGTTGCTCCTTGCATCCGCCTGCCATTGTGAAAGACGGATCTTGGGCCCCGTGACGAGTTGAATCGCCGCCAACATCAGCAGAAAACACGCGATCACCCGCCAACGTGGTTCCCGAGCGCCCGGATGGCTCACCGCCTGGCCTGCCTGCTCTTCGCTCATCAAGCCTCAATCCACGACAGTGCGTGCACACGGCACGCGCCCAAGGAAGTCCGCGTCCAGCGAAGTCTAATGCACTTCGCGCGTTTGTTAAGAGGCTGTTTCAAAACCCTGTGTGGCACCGGCGTCATGTGGCACCGGCGTCTCGCCGGTGGATTGGATGACTCACTGGGCATTCTCTCACTTGTCTCCACAGGCTTTGGCGCCGGTGGTTTTCACGGTCGGGAACGGGTGCGTGACAGCTTGGGCGGGTGCCACTGGCGTGACAGCTTGGGCGGGTGCCACTGGCAGCTTGCCTGCCAGCGTGTATGCCCCACGCGCCCTCCGGAGAGACGGCACGGGCGGAAAAGCCGCCCGTGGCACCCAGAATCGAATGCCGCCGGAAGTGTCACGGACCGGTCAGGAACGGCGTTTCCGAACCGCTGTTTTCCCGTTTACCACGGGCTGTTAGAATCGATGCGGCCGGTCCGACTCGTGACGAGGTCGGCCGGAATCGTGCCCACCTCTGGCGCGTTTCAAGAACCGGCGAGCAAGGACGGTCGCACCAGGCAGCAGGACCGCCAGGAAGGCAATCTGGGCGCGCGGGTACAGCCCACGCTCAAGCAGCATCGAGTATGCCGCCATCGACAACACAAGGAGCAGCGACGCTGCCACCGCCCTACGAACCAGCCAGGGCATCGGCCATCCAGCGGGCTCGTGCCAACGCAGACAGCGCAAGATCAGCGGCCAAAGAAACGCGAGCAGCACCAGCATCCTCAGATGGACGCGGATCGTGCTGCCGTGGTCAGGAACCACCTCCGGCCACGACGTCTGCATCCAGAGTGTGCACCGCAGCACGTCCGCCAGGACATACGTAACGAGCACCAGTACCACATCCGTCAAAGCGAGCACCGCGCGCCCCTGCAATCACGCTTCGAGAACGGCGATCAACCTCGTTGGCCCTCTCATCTTATCGTTTATCGGGGCTTCCCGGCCTTCGCTTTGCAGAAACATTCCAAGCAACGTGGCCGCGCCGTGTGCTCCCTCGAAGCGGCGAGACGTGCCGCGCGGTGAGCAGGCTGACCGGGAACGCGACTCGCCTTATCACGATGGGTGCCCCGTGGGGCGGCCTTTGCCCGCAGCCAAACTGTGGCACAGGCGTCCCGCCTGTGTCCCCACCGGCGAGACGCCGGTGCCACAGTTTCCTTCGCTAATCTCGAAGGTTTCTCATGATAACAGTGTAGGGCGAGTGAGCGGTACACGTCCGCCAGTCGCTTGTGAGACCGCTGGACGAGTTGAAGAACAGGCAGGAACGGAATACCATTCCGTCTGTGTAGCGTGGGCTGCATTGTGGGCATGGATTCAGATAAGCTACGTGGCCATGCCAGACATCCTGCCGATTGGAGCCGACCTTTCGGGCCCAATCGCGAAGGCCTGGAAAACCGCTGGACATGCGCCCATCCTCGTTCATCAAGAACTAGCTGCTGGCGCGTCCATGTCGGACCTCACCGCAGATGGACCCTAAGAAGAGTGTCATCGCGCTTGTGCTTGCGGCCGTGCCGCTGCTTGTGCTCTATACGCTTTGGTTCATCGCCTCAAGTGCCTTCTGCCTTCTTGCCTTTCTGCTTGTAGCGTTCTTTCCCAGCCGCTCTGCTCATCATGCAGAACGTTACGGCGCCAAGGTGCCGAGCCGCATCGGCGTCATTGCGGGCGACATCGTTGCGGTGGTGATGGCATACATCGTGGCGGACATGCTACGCTGCGCCCTGTGGATGCACACATCGTGGCCGGAGGTGGTACCCGGCTACGGCAGCACGATGTATGTCCATCTGAGGATGCTAGCGATCCTACCCATCGCGTGGCCGCTGATCCTCCGATGGTTGGGCTGGTACAAGCAACGATGGCGATCCTGGCAGTGGCGGGTGCTGCGAACCGTCGCGGCCTCCGTGTTGCTCGGCATGTCGATGGCGGCCTTCTCGCTCCTGTTTGATCGCCAAATCTACCCGCGAGCCCAGGTGGCATTTGTGGTCATCCTCCTGCCAGTCGCCACCGCAACGGTCCGCGGCGTCAGCAGGTTGGTCGGTCGCTTGTTGGGTTCTCCGCCGGCGCGGCGAATCCCCGCGGACACATGGTGATTGCGAATGATCCGCCCGCTCCGGCAAGTTCGACGTACAGTCCAACGGCGAGTCGGCTGAGGGAAATCGCGACACCGGCCGCCTCGCCGGCGAGATCATGGCGGGTGGCCCCCCAGGATCCTAAGCCGGTTTTGCTGATGTTTGAACAGTGTGGGTGCCACTGGCGGCTTGTCCGCCAGTGCCTACACACGTGATGGGCGCACGGGCAGACAAGCTGCCCGTGGCACCCGGTAGCTGGCGACGTTTCAGACATTACACAGTCCCGCTTGGATCAGTGCAGGCGATCTCGGCCACGCCCGCGATCGCGAGCCCCCTGGGAGATTCGGGGAGGATCCAGGACACACTTGTCACGCCGCCTCCGGACAGTACAATGTCCGCGTTGCGTCGGCTGGCGGCAGAAGGCGTCTACAGGCTGCCTTTTTCGATGGCGGCCCGGTCGCGACCGACAGGAGCCAGGGCGATTAGCTCAGTTGGCTAGAGCGTGCGGATCACACCCGCAAGGTCACAGGTTCGAGCCCTGTATCGCCCAGTGATGTAAGTCGTCCCGAGCCTGGGTAATCGTACATGTCCGCGTTGCGTCGTGCCGCTTTCGAGACGTGACAAAAGAGGTCATTGACCCCTTTGGCGTTTCAGGAGTGATGCGCGCAGCGAGAATCGGACGGGATTGGGGCGATGGGAATACCTGTTCCAGCCGGGACGAGCGTTTGAAGCCCCCATCAGACGTCGCCCGCCCCCAGAAGTGCCATCCGCCTGACACTGAGTATCGCTCCAAAGTGCCATCCGCCTGACACTGTGTGTCGTTCCCGCAGTTCCTTCGGTGTTGCTCCTTCCGACTACTCGAGCGTCGGGCTGACGTCCTTCTGGAGTCAGCGAGGACGAGCCGGAGATCCGTCCGATCCGGCGTCTCAAGAGCGACAACCGCGTACGGCGATGCTTCCTGAGCGGCCCGGAAGGCGACGCGATCGGCATCATCCTGGCAGCGGCCGGCGCCAATCTCCGCAAGCTGCTGGCCCGACTCTGTTTTGCGCTGTTCCGGCATCCGGCCCACTGGCCGGAGTAGGCCCCACCACTTCGGCTCATTTCACTCGCCGCCGCGTGAAACCAACTTCTTCAGGGACGACTATCCATCATCAGCAGACAGCCGTCTAACTCGGTCCATGATGCTCGCTCTCATTTCGTCACTGAATCGATGCGGCTTCGACACGTACCTCCGTTGAGCATCTAGATCCAGCGCCTCCTGCAACGCCGCGGCGGCCGACAGCCGGGCGTCGACCGAGCCGCTGCCGTCGGCCTGCCGTTCAAGCAGGTCCGCCAGCATGAGGTGCTTGGTCGGGGACGTCGGATACGCGGCCACGGCGTTGCGAATGTCGGCGATGGCCCCATCGAGGTCGGCCGGGTCTCGGCCGAGTTCGTATCGCCGGTACCGCAGCGCCGCAAGCTGCTGCCACGCGATCGAGTTAGCCGGATCGCGCCGCCGCAGCTCCTCTACGAGTTCGATGACGGAATCAGCCTGATCGACGCGCGCGACGCGGCCGGTCAACTCGTCGGTCAACTCCTCGATGGCCGTGCCATCCAGCCGGTAGCACGCGATGCCGCTGATGTATGCCCGATAGCCGCGGGAGGTGGCATAGGTCTGCCACGACGACGGTGGCGAGTTCAGGCGCGCCTCCTGCAAACAACGCCCAAGCCGCGCCGCGGGCAAAACCAGCAAGGCCAACAGCACCAACGCACACGCAAGGACGCCCACACCGACGACCACGGCCACAACGCGGCGCGGGCGCCCCACGGCGGCACCCCCGTCGTCCTGCGAACGTCCAAGAGCCCCCAGCGTTTCTCCAAGAGCCCCCCGCGTCTCTCCAAGAGCCCCCAGCGTCTCTCCAAGAGCCCCCAGCGTCTCTCCAAAAGCCCCCGGCGTTTCTCCAAGAGCCCCCGGCCTTGGCCGGGGGGCAGTCACGGCCTCAGAAGTGCCCTCCGAATCGGGGGTACCTCCCCGCCAAGGCCGGGGGCTCCGAACGCCGCCGTTGATCTCCCGAAGCGCCAGCGAGATCGCCATCATCCCGAAGAAGGTTGTTGCCGCGCCGCCCCGGAACATCGCCAGATCGATACCTGTGTGAAGCAGGAACCCAACCAAGCCCGCGCAGATGCCTGCCAGCAACGGCCCCGGCGGATCGTCGGCGAACACCGTGGCTTTATTGTCCTCCATGGACGCGGCGATGAATCCAAACACCCACGGCACCGCCGCGACGAGCAGCGTGACCGCCAAGTAGCCGGGATCTGACCCCAACAGAATCCACGCCGTCCAGCCGACGACGATCGCGCCGATACCGGCAGTCCACATCACGATCGACCCGCCACCAAACTCGAAGGCCGCCCGAGCTTGCTCGGCGCGCGCGCCCCAGCCAAGGCCCGCGGCTTCTCCTTCGCCAACGCGGTCCTCCGATCTGCAATCCGCCGCCCGCGATCCGCGATCCGCGGTTCGTGATCCGCAATGCTCCACGCCGACGCGTGCAATCTGACGGGACACGCCTACGAACAGCACCAACAGCCCGACCAGCCCGATCACGCCCCACTCCGTCGCCGCCCGCACGACCCAGCTATGCGGCGACTCGACCTCCTCGGGGCACGCGACCGACTTGTACCGCGTAAAGAACCGGCCGAAGTTGTTCGCCCCGACGCCCCACGGTCCCTGGTCCCGCAGCATCTCGGACGCGCCGTGCCAGTACATGGACCGGAACAACATCGACCGGCCGAGGGCCTCCGGATTCGATTTCAAGACACCGAGCACGGCGGCGACACCGACGAGGGCGGCAAGCCACATGGCGATCCACAGGTGATGCCGAATCGTGAATCGCCGATCCGAGGCCACGATCCATCGTCCAAGCACCCACATCAGCAACGCCGCGCCACAGGCGACGATCGCGCCCTTGCTCTGCGCGTACGCCATCGCGGCGCAGCCACCGAGCGCGATCAACAACGGGAAGATCAACGACCACCCCGGCCGGCGCCGATGTCTGCCGGCGGCCACCGCAAGGCTCGCCATCACGACGAGGATCAGGTAGCTACCCAGCACGTTCGAATGGCCGAAGTAACCCGTCACCGACCCGCCGCGGAGACGCTGCTCATAGTCATGGAGCAGACCGGCCGAGCGGGCGTTGTCCGCATCTCCCGAGGCAGGGTCGATCAATTCGTCTTTGTGTTGCTCGTAGTACTCGACCGTCTGCGGCCACTCTACCCAGCGCTGATACGCGCATTTGGTGACCACCATCGCCCCGGTGCCCAAGATCACTGTCAGGGCGAGGCGAATGTGCCACGGTCGCGTCAAGATCTGTCGAAGCGTCAGCAGGTACAGCACCACCGCGAGGAAGTCGACCACACCGACCACCGCCAGGTGCTTCTGCCCCGCCCGCCAGGTCGAGATCACCGCGGCGATCAGAAGCAGGCCCGCCCCCAACTCCGCTCCGGTCCAGCGATACCGCCGCCCGCCCCACCAAAGCCGCGCGCAGCAAACCGCGACCGTCGAGCACAGAACGATCGCGGCGATCAGCAACGTCGTGGCCGGAAGGGCGCCGGCCGGAGCCGGCAGATTACGAAACCATCGCGGTACCTCAAATGTGTGGGTCTCGTTGACGATTGCGCGGAACGGAATCAGCGCCAGCAAAACCCACAACGCCACGTGCTCCACGGCCTGGCAAGGCCCCCAAGCCTCAAAGTGCCACCGACCCAGAAGTCCCCGGCCCCGGAGCCCCCGGCCCCGGAGCCCCCGGCCTTGGCCGGGGGGCACCTCCCGTCCGGCGCGAACACCCCCCCCCGCCGGACCTCGCGGCACCGTGCCCGCATCTTTGGAAGGCCTTTTGCTGCGACCACGTCGGGTCATCCAGATCGCCCCGGACTTTCAAGCAAGGCCACCAGCGCCACCACGAGCAGCGTCTGCACAACGATGCCCCAGGCGAGTGACCAACTCGCCCACGGCAGCAGCAGGGCCGGCAGCGCGGTGACCAACGTGGCCAGCCAAATCACCGCGACCGCCTTGCGCACGGTCATCCCCCGACGCACGAGGCGATGCGAGAAGTGTCGCCGGTCGCCGGTCCAAATGGCTACGCCGCTCCGCCAGCGCAGTAGGAAGACGCTCGCCGTGTCATACAGCGGCACCGCCATCACCACCAGCGGCGCGATAACGCCGATCGGACGGTGCCCCTGTGACGGGTCGGCGAACGTCGTCAAGATGGTCAGGACCGCCAAAAGCAGCCCGACGACCAGGCTGCCGGCGTCGCCGAGGTAAATGGAGGCCGGGTGGAAGTTATAGACCAGGAAACCCGCCAACACGCCCACCAGGAGCCAACACCACAGCGGCACGAATAGCTGGCCCGCCACCAACGAGGTCGTGCCGAAGACGGCCGCCGCGATCAGCGCCACGCCCGTGGCGAGCCCGTCCATGTTGTCCAGAAAGTTCACCGAATTCGTCAGCGTCAAGATCCACAGCACGGACAGGGCGGTCGAAGGCGCCCACCCCAAGTGGCTCAACAATCTCAGGTCGAGTCCGACGACGAGGAACAGCGCAACGGCCAACTGCACGATCAGCTTGAGCCCCGGGCCCAACGGTCGGGCGTCGTCCACCAGCCCCAGGGCGCACATCGCCATCATTGCGGCAATGACTCCCAACGCCATCGGGGTCTTGGCAACGATCCCGTCCACGTGGATCGCAAGGCGATGAGGAAGCCACGCCGGACAATCGCCAGCCAAAAGCTGGGCCGCGACAACGGTCCCAACTACCGGTAAGACCACCGCCAGCGTGACGGCCACACCCCCGCCCAGCGCCACCGGCTCTGTGTGGCCTTTGTGGCCGCCGGGGCGGTCGACGAAGCCACGTGCCCTGGACCACTGCCGCATGACGCATGTGCCCACAACGCTGAACACGGCGCCAACCGACAGCGTGGCGATCAGCGTGGCGACCGGTGTTGTCACAGAGTTCATGGTCGTAGCAAAGGCCCCGGAGCCCCCGGCCTTGGCCGGGGCGTGCCTCGTTCACGGTTGGTTCACGGTTGTCGCGTAGCCTCCCGAGGGTTAGCGTCTTGCGATCCGGTCAACGGCTGACAGCTTACAGCCAATAGCTAACAGCTAACAGCTTACAGCCAATAGCTAACAGCTAACAGCTAACAGCCAATAGCTAACAGCTTCTGACTGCTGTTGAAACAGAGGGCCGAAGTCTATAAAGTACGATTGTCGTTGAAGGGAGGTTTGGTGAAGAAAGAACTTCGCAGGAGGCTTCGCGCCGTTCTGGCCGCGATCCCGCCCGAAACGCTCCATGAACGCTCCCGTGTCGCCGCGGAACGGCTCTTTAACGAGCCGGAATACAAGCGGGCCGAGGTCATGATGATCTATCTGTCTCATAAACATGAGGCGGATACGACACCAATCGTCCTGCAGGCTTGGCAAGACCGCAAAAGGATCCTCGCCCCCCAGGTTAGCTGGGAAAGCCGCCAAATGATTCCTATCCAGATCCGCAATCTGGACGACGATGTGGCCAGAAACCAGTTCGGCGTTCGCGAGCCGGTGAGAGGCGCCCCCATTCCGATCGAACTGATCGATCTGGTGATCGTACCAGGTTTGGGCTTTGACCCCTACGGCAATCGACTCGGCCGCGGACGCGGTTTCTATGACCAGTTCCTCGGCAGGCCCGGATTCAGGGGTACGACCTGTGGGTTCGCCATCGAGGAGCAACTCGTCGATGCGATCCCCGCCGGCCCGCACGACGTCAAAGTCAAAATGCTCGTCACCGATCAAGCTACTCGCCGTTTCGACAGCTAACGTGGGAATCCGTCGCTCCTCATTACTCAAACTGACCGTTTCGTGCGGGCCCGTGACAGTTCGGGCGAGTGCCACGGGCGGCTTGTCCGCCAGTGTGAATGCCCCATGCGCCCACCGGAGAGACCGCACGGGCGGACAAGCCGCCCGTGGCACCCAAAATCGAATGCCGCCCGAAGTGTCACGCACACGTTTTGTGCTTGAATCGTATCTCGCTGTTGCTAGGCTATGTTGACGAAAGCGTATCAGCGCACGGCGCGGCCTTGCGGAGCTTCACGCAGCGGGGCGCAGAGAGCGTCCCATACATCGCAATCTCAGGGAGGAGTCAGCAACCGTGGCCCGAATCCGAAGCATTCGCATGCGATCCTGGCCGCTCATGGTCGGCATCGGTCTGGTGGCAGTCGTCGTATGGGGGCTTTATGTTTCGCTGCTTGCCCCCCATCCTGCGTCGCGCCCTCGTGATACGACCGCCGTTTCAATGGCCGACGGAGCCTCTTCGTCCGAGACCACCCCGGCAGAGAAGGCCACGCCGCTACGGGCCACGAGGCCGATCTCCGAGACCGGGCACCAGGTCTCGGCCTCGTCAGGTTGGAGTTCTGGGCAACATACACTGCCAGGCGGCGGAACCGACAGTCCCGGTGTTTCCATGGATCCCGCCGGGCTGTCGTCACGCGTGACCGCGAACGCCCCGCCGGCGTCACTCCGTGAGACGGAGATCACCATCAGCGACGCGCCGCCACCGGAGGAACGTCCGGCTCCGCCAGCACTCGAAAACGGCCGGGCAGCGCTATCCCGCGGGGACCTGGTCGCCGCCCGGAACTCCTTCTCGGCCGTGTTTGCACACGGACTCGATGCGCCCGACGCAGCATTGGCTCGCGCTGAGGCAGAGCGCATCGCCGATGCGCTGCTGTTCAGCCGGGCGACCACTCCCGACGACCCACTCACCGGCAGTCATGTCGTGGGCAGCGGCGAGACGCTGAGCGGCATTGCCCGGCGGTACAAGATCACCGAGGACTTGCTGGCCTCCATCAACCTCATCGCCGACCCGGATCGAATCCGCGTCGGCACGCGGTTGAAGGTGATACACGGCCCCTTCCGTGCGGTGATCAGTAAATCAAGCCACCGCATGGACATCTACATCGGCGACGTTCTCGTTCGCAGCTTCCGAGTCGGCCTCGGAACGAACGGCGGAACGCCAACAGGCACATGGACCGTCGCGGACAAACTGAGAAACCCAGAATGGACAGACCCCCTCACAGGACGACACTACTTGGCCGACGACCAGGACAATCCAATCGGCGAACGATGGATCGGGCTGCACGGCGTCGCAGGAGAGTGTGTCGGTCGGGTGGGCTTCGGCATCCATGGCACCATTGACCCTGCCAGCATCGGCGAGAATATGTCGATGGGCTGCATCCGGCTGGTTCCCGACGACATCTCCCTCGTCTACGACCTGCTCGTCAGCGAACATTCATGCGTGCTGATCGAGTAGGTGGAAGCCGAAAGGCCCCTCCCAAACACCGGTGGCGCAGGCGTCCGGTCGGCGTTGCATCACGGGCCGGACGCCCGTGCCACAGGGAGCTGTGAGATGGGTTCTGAGTCGATCCGCTCCAACACCAGCATGACGTTCAGGAGGTGCCGCTGCCCGACGCGCGGGGACTGATAGCCGGCATCACTGGCGTGCTCCGTCGGCAGCGGACGCCTATGCCCGACACCGTAAAAGCTGCCGAAGGCGGCGTAGCGCAACGTAATCACATACGGCTCCGGCACCAGCCCTTCGAGGTCTTCGTCGCCGAAGGTCTGCTGTTTGCGGAGCGCCTCAAGAAGGTACTCCCTGAGGTTGGTGTCCAGCACCATCTTGCCCGGTGCCGGGCCTAATGACACCGCGCGGTCTCTCATGACGACGGGGCCGACCGCTGCGTGGCCGCTCCCGGAATCAATCGGATCGGGCCAGCCCCACCCGTTCCGCCCCAACATCCCTTCCTCGGCATTCTCCAGTCTCGGCGAGAAGCTGGATGGACGCTGGATCCGCTTGGAACGTTCGACCGTTCCCCGCCCAATCACCTGCTCGCGCCACCGGACTTGATAGGGCTCGTTCCCTTCGCGAAGACCGCCGTTCACATCACCACCATCGCCTGTTTTCAGTCGTAGCGGGTGCAATACCACCGTGACCCGCTGCGGCGCGCTCCATCGATAGTGGGCCTCGCTGTCCCAATGAGCAGGCGTTTCTTCAGCCGGTCGCGTGGGCCAACCCTCCGAAACCACCGTCTCGAGGATGGCCAACGCGCCGTACTGTCCGTCGACCCGGTAACCCCTGCGGGAATTGATCAACTCCAGTCGCCGCACGCACTGCCTCACATCGCCGGAACCGGTGACCAACGCGTCAAAACGCTCCCTGTCCTGCCCCGTCATGTGGCACAAGTTGTGCAACAAGGACCGCAGGGTCCCCCACCTCAACGGCCTGAGATCTGCCTTCAACCTGCTCAGTTCCCCGAAATCCACCCCAGCCTTCACTGCCGCGAACAATCGCCAGCGGTCCCGTCGCGACAGCCCCGCGGCAAGCCCGGCGTCGACCGCTGCTGTACGCAAATGTGACAGAATGAAATCGGCGATTGAGAGGTGATCCCGCCTGAGCAGCCGCCCCAACATGGCAGGCAACCCATCGCTACGAACCACTGCATCGTCGAGTCCAACCAGCCCCTCCAACAGAGCATCACGTTCCTCCTCGTTCGCAGCCCCTTCCACGAGACTGTCCGCCGCAATCTCCGCATACCCCATCAGCAGCAACGCGGCCAGCGCCTCGATCCGAGTCCGTCGCTCGCCAACCTTCGCCGCCCTCGCCAGCCCATTGATCAGTGGATCGCGCGCATTGACCGAAACCAACACCGGGAAATGGCCGCGAGCACTGGAAGAACTCGAAGGACTGCCCTGGGCATCAGAACCGTCGCCGGCCTGGCCACCAGAGCCATCAGGCGCCAAACCGCTATTCCGAAGCCCACGGAGAGCGATCCGTGGGCCCGAGCCTTCGGAACCATCGCCGCTGGCTCGCTGGCCGGGACCGATCGTTGGCATGACCCTGCGCCATGCCTGTTCAACGAGCACCCTGAAGGCTGCCTCGCGCACCGACGCGTCTGCCCCGTCGGCCGTGGCTTCTTCGACGATCGTGGCGAATCTCTCCGAGTACACCACGTCCCCCAGCGAAACCGCCTCCAACACGGTCAGCAAACCCACACGTTCGGCCGGGCTGACCATCGACGACCACTGCGTCAAAAGGACGTCGTCTGGAGAAACGACGCGCAGGTCCAGTCGCCGGGCGTGGATCGCGATGTCCGCCGCGGTGACCGGTCGCACATCCTTCATCACCGCCCGCAACAGGCGCCGGGCGGAAACCTCGTCCGTCAGGCTTTCCAAACGCGATAGGGCCAACGATCGAGACGTCTCCGACGCGTGCTCCGCAAGGCCCCAATCCACGTGCGCCTTCAGCCTCATCAAGGCGTCCAACGTGGCGTCGCACACGGATCTGTCGTTTGACCGAAGGATGCCCCCCAGGAGTTCCGTCGCAACGGTCATGTTTACATCTGACAGTGGCTGGTCGTGCGTCGATGGCTCATCGTGGGTCCGCTCGGTAATCCGCTCGCCCTCAGTGACAACGGACTCGATAAGGGCGATCCATTCTCGCTGCACACGGGCATCTTGCCGGCCAAGAAACGCAAGGGCCTCCTCCGGCACCGATGGTCGTGAAGCGAAATAGGACCAGGCGGCGGACCGGACATCCTGCTCACGCCTGGCGCCGGCCACAATGACCGCATCATCGAGCTTGGAAAGCCAGGCCGGGGCGGCCTGAACACCGATCTCGTCGTTGAATCGCGCGAAGCGCGCGACCGCCAACGACGCCATCGCGGCGGATCGTTCAGTCAGCTTGGCCCGGAAGGCCGAGATGGCCGGTGGGAGCGCGGCCGGGTCTACCTCTGGGAGCGTGGCCGGGTCTGCCTCAAGATCCTCAGGCCGCTGAGCGAGTTCAGACAACGGATCGCGCACGCGCCGCAGGAAGTCGAGGTCCACCTCCTCTTCGCGCCCGTCAGGCCACTCGTACGTAATCCGCTTCGCGGATTTCGGGATCTCGACGACAACCGCCAACCAACCCGTCGGAGACAACGACCATGTCCGCACCTTCGGGGGATCCCGTACGACCGCCTCGCCCTCGAAACGGCGGGCGCCCTGCGTGTTCTTCGCGAGGATCTCAAACGGACCTGCCCCAACCGCGTCGGCGAGGGGCTTCTTCTGTGGCGTCTTCGGCTGCTGGGCCGACAGTCCGTCCTCACTCCTCCGCGGCGACTTCCGGCCCGCGCCGGCTGCATCCCGGTCCACCTTGAATTCGAGCCGCTCGAATAGCGGCTCCGTCGTCAACTCAGACTGCACGAGTCGTGGGCGATCTCCCTGCGTTCGCAGGACCCGCATACCGTAGAACCCGCGCATGTCTCGCCCGCGGAGACTGTTCTTCGTCAGGGGCTTCATGTCCTCGCCCCAGTCATACCGGAGTGGAAGGGTCAAGAAAACCATGTCCGGCCGAGGCGCCACGGGAATACCCTCGTCCTGGATCACCTCGGTCAACAGCGGCGATTCCAACACCGGCGTCAGATCCAACCGTATCCACGACTCCAGTCCCAAGCCCCAGTCCGCCGCCAGTGCGGGGATCTCCGTCGACTCCCAGTCGGCGTGCGATGCCAGCCGAAGGTAGTAGCGGGCATCCTCAACCAATCCGGCCTCGCGGGCCCACCTTGCCGCCTCCAACAGCCCAGGGGCATCCTGCGTCGAGAGACCGGCCGCGCGACGGCGAAAGACCGTCCGATTCCAGAACAAACGGAATGACTCTGCGCCCTTCTTCCTCGGCTCCACGCCAATCGATGCGTCCAACTCCAGCGCCCGCAGGAGGCACTGGCCCGCAAAGTCCTCAAGTCCCGTGTGAAAATACCCCGCCGCCCAACGCTCCAGGCTCGCCGGGTCCTTGCATTCTCGTATCCGTTCGGCCTCTTCGATCCCCCGGCAGGAGCCAATGATCTCGCTCCGCGGGATTTCCAGCGTATCGGAGCCCGATTCGTCGCCCGTGGCCAACAAAACCACCCCAGCCTCATCCGACTTGATGAGGCCAACGTGCACCTTCCCGCCAGCCAACACGACCATGTCGGCCGAACAAAAACCGACCACGCCCACGGACAGGGCGATCGCGGCGATCCACGCGCAAGCTATCTCTCGTTCGGGCACACCCAAACTCGCGGAAAAAAAACGCGGCCGCCAGCCGACCTGGCGACGCATGACATCGTGCCTACTCCCCCCGAGCCCCCCCACGCGATGCCGCCCGAACCGGTGACACGCACACTGTCCGGCCGATTCACGCTCCCCTTCAAGACCACTCGTGGCACCACCTGTAGCACGACCTCCAGAGGCGGCGGGCACACACGGGCCTTGCCATCGGTGCCACGGGAGGTACTGTCAGAAGCCCTTTTCTATCTTAGTTCCGCGGGCGCGCGACCGCAATCTCGTGGTGCCTCCGCGCCTGCCGAAGTACAATGCCCCCATAAACCGTGTGTTGCCGACCTCGCCAGCCTTTGAGAAGCCCAGGATTCTGAGGTATCGCGCAGGAACAGCACGACCGATTGTGCCACCTGGCCGGCTTGCCGTTTGGCGGATCAACCGTTTACGTTATTCCTGCGCGGCTCCTTAGGCCCTTGATCCTTGAATCCTCTCCATCATGAGACTACCGCGAGCCCGACATCGTTGGAGTTTGCCCCCCAGACAGGCCATCCGCCTCCAAAGGCGACTTGCCGGCGAGATTCGCCACCAACAACTGATCTGCCTCCCGCGCCACGTCGCCGGGGGCGATGTGGCGTTTCACCCCGACGGAAGCCGAATGATCGCCGGCTGGGTCGTCTGGGACATCAACACCGAGACCGTCGTCGATACGGCCCTCGCCGTCCGCCCGGTCCGATTCCCCTATGTGCCGGGCCTGCTCAGCTTCCGCGAGGCCCCCGCCCTGATCGCCGCCGCACGAAAGCTCGAGATCGAACCGGACGTATTCATGCTCGACGGCCAGGGCCTCGCCCATCCTCGCCGCTTCGGCCTGGCCTGCCACATCGGTCTGCTGATTGACCGCCCCAGCCTGGGCTGTGCCAAAACGCGCCTCTGCGGTACGCCCGCTGCCATCGAGCCCCCCAGCACCGAGGACCCCCACGCCGAAAGGGACTCGCAAACTAGGAATGCCCAGCCCAAGAGCCCCCGGCCCAAGAGCCCCCGGCCTTGGCCGGGGGGCACGAACGAACCAGAAAGAGCGCCCCGTTCCCATTCAACCCCTCCCGCAGGCCTCCCCCTCAACCGGCGTGGCGATTCGTGCCCCCTTATGCACGAAGGTGAGATCATCGGCCGCGTCCTGCGGACCCGCGCCGGCGTCAAGCCAATCTATGTCAGTGTCGGTCACAAGATCACGCTCGACGCCGCCGTCAGCCTTGCCCTCCGTTGCTGCACGAAGTACCGCCTCCCCGAGCCGACCCGCCTGGCACACCAGTTCGTCACACAGCATCGCCACGACGCCTGATCTCGCTCCATTCGACCCAAACGCCGACCGCGTTAGGCCTCGCGCAAGAAGAACATGACCGATTGTGCCACCTGGCTGGCCCGCTGGCTTGCCGTTTGGCGGATCAACCGTTTACCTTGTTTCCGCGTAGCTTCTTGGCTTGTGCCACATCACGATCACGGGAGGAAGGCCCGTGCCACAGGAGGTTGTGGAATCGCTTCTGACTCGACAGCCATGTCGCCGATCGGGCACGCCCTCCTTCGCCGGCTCGTGGGCCCCGTCACCGTCGTCTGCGTAGGCATAGGGGCGGCCATCGGCTCGGGCATCTTCGCCACGCCGGGCGAGGCGGCCAAGTACATCCGCTCGCCATGGATGATCTTGCTTGTCTGGCTTGTCGCCGGCGTCGTCACGCTCATCCAAACCCTCGTCACTGCCGAACTGGCAACGCGGTTCCCCAAGGCGGGCGGCGAATACCAGTACCTGAAAGAGGCATACGGGCATTTCGCGGCGTTCTTCTTCGGCTGGTCGTTCACCATCTTCGTGATCGGCGGCGGTGGGGGCGCGATCGCCGCGGCGCTTGGTGAATTCGCCGCGGAACTGCTGCGACTGAGGCAAGCGTGGGCAGCGCCGCTTCTTGGCTGCGGCGCGGTCATAGCGGTCACGGCGATCAACGCGCTGGGCCTGCGCGCGGGGGCCGCCACGCAGAATCTGTTGACCATCCTGAAGACGACGGCGCTCTTGGCCATCGGCGCCGGCGTCTGGATCGTCTGCGGTCGGCTCACGCCCGCGCCGCCCGTCGAGTCGAGCGGGCCGGCCGAGCCGATCTCGATCGAGGCATTCCTCCTCGCCCTGCTGCCGGTCTTCTGGTCCTACACGGGGGCAACGGATTCGGCAAAGCTCGCTGAGGAGGTCAAAGACGTTCGCCGCTCCCTGCCGCGCGCCCTGTTCGCCTCGGCGATCCTGCTGACGGCCGTGTACTGCCTGTACAACTACGCCCTCCTCTGCGCCCTCTCGCCGAGCGAGATGGCGGGCATACGGAGCGTGCCGGCCTTGGCCTTCCGCCACGTCAACAGCCTGCCCATCAGTGATCTGATTCTGGTCGCCAGCATCCTGATCTGCCTGGGCGCGATCAGCTCGATGTTCCTCGCCAACGTGCGGGTCACCTTTGCCCTGGCCCGCGACGGACTGACATTCCGCCTCCTCGGCCGCATGTCCGCGCGGCAGGCGCCGGTGGCATGCCTGGTCGTCGGCGGGGTCATTGCGTGCGCCTTCGTCCTGCAGCGATCCTTCGAGCAGATCCTGCGTGTCTATTTCGTGGGCAGCACGGCCCTGTTCGGCCTGACCTACCTGAGCCTGATCGTCTTTCGGCTCCGCGACCGACGAAGCGGTCGCGCGTTTCCCAGCACAGCGTACAAGGCCCCGGCCGGCACACTGCTGGCGGCGATATTGATCCTGCTGGAACTGGCCATCGCAGCCACCATCCTCCGATCCGACTTGCGAACAGGTACCTACGACAGCCTCGCAGCGCTGGCCTTGCTCGCTGTCTTGGCGATTCTGTACTTCGTGTGGAGGAAAACCCACCTCCTCATACCCGTCAAACTGCACGGCTCAAAGGAACCGGGCTGAGCGAGGATGAGCCGCGGACTTCAGCCCGCGCGGCCTTGACAAACAATGCCCTAACCAACCCGGCCATGACCATCGCGGCCATACACATCGCGGCCATGAACATCGGTGCGCAGCCTCACCTGACACGGCAACCTGCCTTGCCAGCGCAGCCCTCCCAGACGTCTTCGGTGGCAACATGACCGCGTGAGGCGTCGCGTGAAAACGGCATGACCGATTGTGCCGCTTGGCGGACCTGCTGGCTTGCCGCTTGACGGACCTGCCTGCTGGCAGGCGGGTCAACCGTCTACATTGTTTCTGCGCGGGTCCTTACCCGCCCGGTCCGGTCTGCGCACAAAAGCACCCCGCGGCCGATGCCTCCCATCCACCGCGGGGCAATCCATGTCGCCCGTCGATCACATGGCCGTCCTACTGTCCTTGCTCAGCAGGCTGTTGCGAAGCGGGCTTCTCCGTACCAGACTGGGCCTTCGGGCAAGTGGCCGTCTTCGCACAACAGGGCTTCTTGCAGTCGGCTGGGCATTTCGCGTCGCACTTGCCGCAGCCCTGGACGCCGCTGGCCTGCTCCGAACAACCAACAACCGACAGTGTGAAGCCGAGCACCAACACAACTGCACACAGATACTTCGCCAACATCCAGATGACGTTCCTTGTTCTCATCTCCATCGTTCCTTTCTCCGAGTCAAGCACTCGAAACAGAGGCCGTCATGCCTCGCCTCGCCCAGGCCCGGCGACACCGCCGAAGCCAGCACAGTTTGCTTGTAGCGTTCAACTCCGGGTCTTCGAACTTCCCCCACTCCCCCCCGGCTTATGCCGATAAAAACATATTATAACCCGGTTGCCTGCGAAAGCCAACCCCGACTTGGGAGCTCTTTACCGCGTCGCACGGCCCTCTGAAGGCACCCTGGCCCGTCGATTCGGCGGCGGGTGCCACTGGCAGCTTGCCTGCCAGTGTGCGTGCCCCATGCGCCCACCGGAGAGACCGCGGGTGCCACTGGCAGCTTGTCTGCCAGTGTGCGTGCCCCATGCGCCCACCGGAGAGACCGCGGGTACCACTGGCAGCTTGCCTGCCAGTGTGCGTGCCCCATGCGCCCACCGGGGAGAGACCGCACGGAAGGGCGAGCCGCCCGTGGCACCCAGAATCCACTGCCGCCGGAAGTGTCACGGACCCGCCCCACGGGCACCCGGCGGAATACGCTTGACACGGCACAGCAGCTCAGTAGAAACTACGCCCAGTTCGCCTCCTGTCACCCGTTCACGGGCGCCTCAGTTTCCGTGGGTTCGGCGCGGAGGGAGAGGGACTGCTAGGCGAGCTAACGTGTTGCGCGTTCCCAATTCCTCGCACAGACTCGAGATCCTCGCGTCGGTCCAAGCGTCCTCGTACTAGCCGAAGAAAGGACATTCGTAATGAGAAAAGGAAGGCTGTCATTGGCTCTCGGACTCCTGTTGGCCGTGTCGGCGTGCGACGAGACATCCCTCAGTCAGATTGCCGGGCTTCTCGAAGACCCACTGGGGACCCAACCGTATCCCGTCATCATCGGCGGGGACGATGCCCAGGTCTTCTACGCCACCAATCTCGGGGACATCACGTTCAGGTTTCCCGGCTTGACGTACGATACCGTGCTGCCGGGGTTCCTCGGACCGAGCAACGTGTACCAGTTTACGAAGAAGAAGCCCGAGCTGATTCGCGCGCTGGTGCCGGCTGGACCGACCGATCCGACCGCGATGACGAAGGTCGTGACGGACGGGCGGTATGTGGCCTACGCGTGTTCACTCAGTCAGGCACCCTTGTTCAAGAACGACATCCTCGTCGTGGAAGACCTGTGGCTGTTCGGCCCGCTGAATCCCCGCGTCGTGTTTGATCGCGAGGGCCGGGATGATCTCGACTTCGGATCAGACATGGTCCTGGATTCCGGGCGCCTGGTGTTCGCGGTCCGCGACGATACGAACCACGTCTCGCAGATTCACGTGGAAGACCTCACAGGTGCCGACCCGACCCGCGAGATCGAGGTTGGCGAATTCGTCTGGTCGCTCGCCCTGCGTGGCAACCTCCTGGTGCACACCGAGAACAACGAAGGGCAACATCGCGTCGTCCTTCGGGATCTGGCGACGGACGAGGTCACGCTGCTGGCGGACGACGCCCGCTTCCTCGCGTCGGACGTCTTCCTCACCGCCAATTCGGTCGTCTGGGCTGAATCGGTCTACTCGTCGGAGACATCGCGCGTCATGGCATGGGATGTTCCCACTGCCACGCGCAGCGTCTGGTCGGACAGCGTGTTGGGCGAGTTGGCCGGCGCGACGGATGACTTCCTGCTGACACAAGAGCAGATCGCCTACGGACCGCCCATCGTAAACCCCGACAACAAGGCCGATATGATCATCGTGCGGCGGTATGATCGGGACGGAAAGTCCCGCAAGTTGGCCGAATTCCGCTGGACCGGCCTGTCCGGCCAAGCCCAGGTCATCGGCAACCGAGCCGCGTGGGTGAAACCGAACCGGAAGATCGTCCTAGCCCCGCTCGACGGCGGCGATCGCACAACGTTCAAGCCGTTTTAGAGCAGTCCAAGCTTGAGATTGCCTATGCCGCCGACGCCGTGCCGGCCGACGCCGTGCCGGCCGACGCCGAGCCGGCCGACGCCGATCCGAACCGCGACCGTGAGGGAGTGGTCAGCCGTCACCCTTGAAGAACGTCGGCAGACTGGTCATCCCGGTCGGCCACAGGGGGGCGACGCTACAACGAAGCGTCAATGGAGCATGCAGGCTCAACCCTAAAACGCTCTAGAGCGCTTCACGGCTGGATGCACCTGTGGACGCGTTACCTTGGGGCGGCGGTGCCCCAAGGGTCCCAGGCCAACGCGCACTCGTCACCGTGTCGGAACTGATAAGAGCCTATCCGAAACCTGTGGCACCGGCGTCCCGCCGGTGTCTGGACTTTGGCACTTAACTAGTTACTGCGTGCCCTGGCCTACGCCGCCTGGCGCCCGAGAATCAGCCTGTGCGGGC
>JAFGQA010000072.1 GCA_016935885.1 Phycisphaerae bacterium
AGTGCTTGCCGAGCCCGCCCCCGCGGTAGCACAGGCCCCTGCCAAGAAGGATAAGCCCGAGTTCCCCGAGTTTAGCGAGGCAATGAAGGGTTTCGAGCAGGTCCCAACCGCCGA
Source organism: Phycisphaerae bacterium (assembly GCA_016935885.1). Next base: position 115 of record JAFGQA010000072.1, read on the forward strand.
GACACCCTTCCTCACCCTGTGGTACAACAAGAAGGAAGACTCCCTCCGGGCTCAAATCCCAGTTTCCTTGATCGGCAATCAATTCCTGGTCGCGACGAGCATGTCCGGCGGCTCCGTCGCAACGGGTTTCCAACTCGACCACTTCCTCGCCTATTTCGAGCGGATGAAGAAGAAGCTCGTGCTCATGCGGGTCGACCCACGCTACGTCGAGGGTGGCGACAAGCCCATCGCTGACGTCATCAAGCGCAGCTACGGCGGCGACGTCATCCTCAAGGCCATCGACATCATCACGATGAAGGGCAACGATCCCGTCGTCGACCTCGACGGGCTGTTCAAGGCCGACTTCTTCGGGATCAGCCGCTTCGGCGGCGGCACCGTTGATCCAGGACTCAGCAAGTGGGCCGAGTACAAGGCCTTCCCCGAGAACGTCGAACTGACCGCCGACCTGGCCATGATGCGAAGTGGCACCGGCCGCCGGAACCTGTTCCACTACAGCCTGTCGAAGATCCCCGCCTCCGCCAAGGGCTACAAGCCCCGGATCGCCGACGACCGAGTCGGGTACTTCATGACCGTTCGGAAGGACTGGTCGAAGGAGCACAACGCACGCACGCTCTTCGACCGGTACATCAATCGTTGGCAGCTCGAAAAGCGCGACCCCAGCCTGGAATTCAGCGCGCCGAAGCATCCCATCGTCTGGTACATCGAGAAGACCGTCCCGCTCGAGTACCGCCGCTGGGTCAAGGAGGGAATCCTGGAGTGGAACAAGGCATTCAAGAAGTGCGGCTTCCTGGACGCCGTCGAGGTCATTCAGCAGGAAGACTACGACCCCCGCACCAAGGACCTCGATCCCGAGGACGTCCGATACAACTTTTTCCGCTGGATCGTCACCGGCCGCGCCTTTGCCATGGGGCCCTCACGTGCCCACCCACTCACGGGCCAGATCTTCGACGCCGACGTGGTCTGCGACGATTCCATGATCCGGAGCTACGTCGAGGATTATGAACGCCTCACTGGGGGCAGCGATGCCTGGGAAGCGTACAACCCGGTCCTGGACGATTTCTTCCAGTCCAACCCCTTCTGGGCCTATCGATCTCCCATAGACCATCTCCTGCCCAACGTGAAGATTCAAGACGACCCGGACGTCGAGTTCTACCGGAACCTGAAGCGTTACATGTATGAGAAGGGCCACCCGCTGTGCGAGTGCGCCGCGGGCATGGCGCGCCAGATGCAGTTCGCCAGAATCGCCTTGGAAGCAAAGGGCATCTTCCCGGACAGCGACGAGTTCATGGGCCAAGTCATCAAGGAGATCGTCATGCACGAGGTTGGCCACTGTCTGGGGCTGCGGCACAACTTCAAGGCCAGCACCTGGCTTCCGATCGAAGAGATCGCCGAACAAGACCGGGACAACGATCCCAGCGTCGCTTCTGTGATGGACTACAACCCGCTCATCGTTGCGCCACGCGGCGAGAAGCAAGGTTCGTTCACAACACGCTCGATCGGACCGTACGACTACTGGGCCATCGAGTACGGCTACCGGCCCGTCGACAAACCCTACAAAGATGAGAAGGAGATGCTCAAGGCGATCACCGGGCGCTGTGCCGAGGCGGGGCTTGATTACGCCACGGACGACGACACGATGTCCTTCCTGTCACCTGATCCGCTGTCGAACCGGTTCGACTTGGGTCGCGATGTCTTGGAGTACGCCGAACGCCAGATCAAGCTCGCCGACAGCCTCATGGAGGACATCAAGGACTGGGCCGTCAAGGACGGCGAGTCCTACAACCGCCTCCGTCGAGCCTTCACGATTATGTTCAGCCAGCGCGCCATGGCCAGCGCCTTCGTCGCCCGGTTCCCAGGTGGCCAGATCATCAACCGAGATCACAAGGGCGACCCCGACGAGCGAGCCCCCGTGACGGTCGTCGACGCCAAGAAGCAGCGACGTGCCGTTCAGTTCATCTGCGACAGCGTCTTTGCCGAGGACGCGTACAAGATCGATCCCGACCTGCTGAGCCACCTCGCGCCGGGCCGTTTCGGTCACTGGGGCTCTGACGAATACGATTTCCTCGTGGATTTCAACATTCACGAGTTCGTCGCCCGCAACCAGTACCACTGCCTGATCACGATGATGAACCCCTTTACCATCCGGCGGATCCACGACAACCAAGTCAAGTTCGCCGACGGTGAGGCGGTCTACACGCTCGCCGAGCACATTCGTTCGATCACCGACGCCATCTGGGCGGAACTGGATGATGAGGATCGCAATGGCAGCGAGCAGAAGGCCTTCATCAACAGCTTCCGGCGGGATTTGCAGCGGCGACATCTCGCCATGCTGATGAACATGGTCCTCAGCAGGCCTGGCAGGACCGTCCCGGCCGACGCCGCTGCGATCTCCCGGCACATCGTGGGCCTCCTCTCCAAGAAGATGACCAGGGCCCTGAAGAGCGCCGACCTGGATTTCGCATCCAAGGCCCACCTGCGCGATGTCAAGAAACGCATCGACATGGCCCTCGAGGCCGAGTACACGGTCGTGGGCGGTGACGGTTCGCCTCTGTTCCGAGAAGCTGAGGGAGCGACCGGCGAGCCCGTCTTTGTCTTGCCGCAGGAGTAACACGACGGCGGCATCAGCCTTCGATCCACTCCGAAGCCTGCCTCCCGGCCCCGAACGCCCCTGGCGTCCGGGGCCGTTTTATTGCCACACCGTCGCCCCCGCGGATACGCCACAAAACCACCTTGACAGCCGGTTGGGCCCCGATCAAGAATCTCAACTGGTGGCGAGGAACACCGAACGAGGCAGCCCCGGCAGACGATAGGTTGACAGACGCCTGTGGAAGATGATATGAGCGATATGAGCAATGTACCGGTTTGGGGCCGGGGTCTGATCGCGGCCCAACATCAGGCGCGGGACTGTGGGGAGCATGGCAGAGTGGCTCTCACGAGCGTGGTATCAAACCAGCCCGTGCACGATCGAGGCCTTGTCCAGCGTACCGGCGGGCCTCAGGAGTGGAAGCAAATGATTGATGGTGGCATGGAATCAGAAAACGTCCTGGAAGGCGGCGAGTGTGCACGTTTCGTTGAGGTCATGTTCGCCAAGTCTCGTCACGAAGCGATTGATTGCCGCGATGTGCTGGAACAATGCGACATCCCGGTTCGTGTCGAGGACGGCGCATCAATGGTCCGACGCCGTGGCATCGCCCTCCTGGTACCCTCCAACTGTCTCGTGGCGGCCTCCGAGCTGCTGGCCACGCACGCCCAAGAAGAGGACGACGACATCGATTGCGATGAAGAAGATCACGACGACCTCGACGACGACAATGATGACTACGGCGACGATGATGATGACGACTACGACGATGATGACGACTATGACGACGACGACGACGATGACTTCGAAGACGATGACGACTTCTGACCGATACCATTCCTGCGGCTGACGACCGCGCGATGTGAGTCGAGGATCCTGCCGATGATCGACCTCGATGCTCGGGACGAGCCACAGGGCGCGCCGCCCAGTGCTGAACGGCGCAGGGCGGAGCGTGATCGCCGTTCGCGCGTCGATCGCCGAAGCGGCCTGGATCGTCGTCGAGGTCCCGGGCGCCGTCGATCAGATGCCCGGAGGGACGCCGAGGAAGGCGAACTCAACGAGGAGCAATTCAAGTTCGTCCTGGCCATGGACGAGTACAAACGGGCCAACAAAAGGCCGTTCCCCAGTTGGACCGAGGTCCTCGAAGTGATAAAATATCTGGGCTATCGTAAGGTGGCGGAGAAGGGCGAACATGTCGATCGCCCCACGCCGGACCCGGACCCGAGCTAGTTGCCCGTTGCCCCAAGGGGGGTCTCTCATGCTTGCCAGCAACCTTCAGGTCGTGGACGTCTTGATGCTGGTCGGCAACGTCGCCCCCATCGCGATGTATTTCCTCGTCCTGGGCCTGGTCAACAGCCATTCGCGACCCTACCTGATTACCAGCCGGGCCGACTTCGTTGCGCTGACCTGCCCACTCGTGCCCGTCTTGTTGTGGCCGGTCCCCACATTCGTCCGCTCCGGCATGGCTTGGCTGCTGCTGCTCGGCCTCCTCTTGGCCGCCGTCTTGTTCGTCTGGATGCTGCTTACGACCGGCACCGGCTTCGTCATCTACAACATCTCCGAGGCCCGCTGCATCCGCCTGCTGGAGGCCGCCCTCCGCCATCTGGGCGTTAGCGGGAGTTGGACCGGCCGCACCTGGCAGGACGACGCCGGCCGCATCACCATCCACCTCCGCAAGTTCGCCCTGCTCCGCAACGTCACGCTCCACATCGAAACCGACGGCTCCCACGCCGCGCGCCTTGTCCCTGAACTGGGCGCCGAACTCGACCGCCGCCTCGCCTCCGTTGCCCAGCTCCCCTCGACGATGGGTGCCTGTCTCGTCCTGATCGGCGTAGGCCTGATGATCCTCCCCCTGTGGATGGTCGGCCGCCACATCCACGACATCGTGGACGCGATGTCGAACCTGTTCGGCTGAAGGCCGCCGCCTTCGCCGTCGAGACCCCAAGCCTGAAGACTGGTGCGTATCTACCGTTCAAACGGGCTGGCATGGGTGACGAACGACACGCCCCACGGGGGCGGGTCGTTCGTCTGGACTTTGGCACTTAACTAGTTACTGCGTGCCCTGGCCTACGCCGCCTGGCGCCCGAGAATCAGCCTGTGCGGGCGAAGCTGA
>JAFGQA010000073.1 GCA_016935885.1 Phycisphaerae bacterium
CTCAACGGCCTTCAGTCGGCCTTCGCCGACCGGGGATTAATCATCATTGGCATGGCCAACGATCCGCCCGAGAAGGTCGCGAGCTTCACTAGGCGCTTCAACGTCTGCTATGCCGTCTGCATCGGCGAGGGCTTCGACAACAACCCAAACGCAAAGACGATTCCGTATGCAGTCCTGATCAGCCCGACCGGCGAGGTTGTTTGGCAGGGCAATGGAGCGGAGGTACGTGAGCCGCTGGCGAAGATGATGAAGACGGTGAAGGCGGCCTCGTATCCCAAGCTCCTTGCGCTGGGCCAGACGCGCGGCAACCTGGCAAAGCGCCCGGCCTTTGCCGAGCCGTACGACTCGGCGAATTTGAAGATCAAGCTCGACGCGATCCTGGCGCGGGTGCAGACGGCCGACGCGGCCGATTGCGATGCGATCTCCGAGTTCTTCTGGCAGAACCTGCCGCGCGATGACTGGCCCGGCGACCGGGCCGTGCGTCTCGAGGTGATCCAGGCCCTGTATGATATCTGGTATGAGCTCAAGGAGAGCGATAACCCAGTAGATAATCCAACACTGGAGGAGGCCATACGACAGGAGATACTGCGGCAACTCGCCTACGTGGTGGCCTCCGAGGACGACGAGGCTAGATGGTGGAGAGGTCTTATCGCTCGCTTCACTGGTTTCATGTCGAAGCCGGACGACCCGCGAGCCATCAGGCTGCTCGAGCAAATGGTTGAGACCGAGCCCGACCCTTGGCTCAAGCGGTCAGCCGAAAATGCTCTAGAGGCGGTCGACTCCACAAGAGAACCCCCGCCCAAACCCCCTTCCAAGCTGGACGCAGGCTTTGACCGGTACATTGAGTGCCGGCGCAGTTGGAAGACGAAGCTGCTGGGCTACCCGAAGGAATTCAAGCCTTACGTGGAATACGAAGCCACCTTGAAGGAGTTACTCTCCGGCCCGATCACGGCTGCGACCATCCAGCGGCTGGCAGATGACTACAAACGGCACGACACGAACAGCACGAGCGACCTGATGATCCGATACGAGATTCTGGAGCAGGCGAAGGCCGTGCCGAACCAGTACCACCTTTCGGAGGATCTCAGAGAAGCCTTCCAAGAGATGTTCTTCGCAATCATGCGGCAACGAGAGGATGACTGGTACCTGCGGGACCAGGCAGTGTATGCGCTATGCGGCGTTGGTGGAGTCGGCCACGACCTGCTCGACCGACAGGAACAATTGAAAGCCATCGACGCGTTGCTGGCAAAGGAGGACATCAGGGACAATCGCCGCCTGCTGGAGTCGTGGAAGTACCACCTGACACGACCGGAGCAGGGCGAGTAGGAGCCGCGCAGAAACAACTTAAACGGCTGACCCGCCTGCCTGCACACCGTCTCCGTGGTGTCAGGTGGTCGGCTGATGCCCTCCACCAGAGCGGTGGGGCGATACGCGTTCATGTCCATGTCATCGGCAAAGGTCCAGGAAAATCGGCAGTACCAGCCGGCGTGCACGACCTTCATCTGAACCCTATGTCGGAAACGTCCGAGAATCATCCTGCCATGCAGGTGCATGTGCTGACCTGTCAGCCTGGTGGTGGAGGCGTGCGGAGTATGCTAAGTTATCTGGTCCGTCCGGGTCTCGACGGCCTCGGGTGGAGGGGGCGCAGCGAGTGGTCATTGTGAACTTGTAGGCGCAAGCGAGGGCAGCATGACGAAGGATGTTCTTGTTTTTGTCGAGCAGCGTGGCGGGACGATCCTGCCCGGTGGGTTGCAGGCGATTACCGCGGCGAGCGAACTGGCCGGGAAGACCGGCGGACGCGTGGTAGCCAGCTTGATCGGCCACGGCCTCGGGGCCCTGGCGGATCAGTTGGATGGCACGGGCGTTGCGGTGACATACCTGGCCGACGCCAAGCCGCTGGCCGAGTACAACGTGCTGAAATACGCCCGGTCCCTGGTGGGCATGATCGAGAAGGCAGATCCACAAATCGTGCTCATGGCTACATCGTTCATGGGGCGGGACCTGGCCGCGCGGGTGGCGATGCGGCTGGGCGCCGGGTTGGCAACGGACTGCACCGAGTTGGACCTGAACGATTCGGGGGCGTTGGTCGTCAAGCGGGCGATTTATGCCGGCAAGGCCTCCAACAAAGTTCACTTCAACGCGTCGAGAATCCAGATGGCTTGTGTTCGACCCAATACGTTTGCCGCGCCCGCCGGCGGCGGCGCGCAGGCCGAGCGCGTCGAGGTGCCGTTTGAGGCGGAAGGGTCCGACGACCGGCAGGTCACGAAGGAGATCGCCCGGAGCGGCAGCGGCGAGAAGGACGTGACCGAGGCGGCGATCATCGTCAGCGGCGGCCGGAGCCTGAAGAACGAGGATAACTTCAAGATCATTGCCGATCTGGCGAACGCCCTGAACGGCGCGGTCGGCGCCAGCCGCGCGGCCTGTGACGCCGGCTATCAGCCGCACTCGAAACAGGTAGGCCTGACGGGCAAGACGGTCACGCCGCAGTTGTACATCGCCTGCGGCATCAGCGGCGCGATCCAGCACCTGGCGGGCATGCGCGGCAGCCGGCGGATCGTGGCGATCAACACGGACCCGGAGGCGCCGATCTTCAACATCGCGGATTACGGCGTCGTCGGCGACCTGTTCCAAATCGTGCCATTGCTAACCGAGGAGATCAAGCAGGCGAGGGCGTGATAGGCCAACTTGGCTTGGGCTGCGCCCGATCGCGCTGTCGGGTCTGGCCGGTCCTAAGTCGACGATGGCCGGCATCCGTAGTCAGACCGTTACTTGAGCATCTTTGTCCCAATTGAGTGAAGTGGCCATGAACTGGATGGCGATGACGTTGTTGTTGGTGACGCTCGTCGGGCTTTTTGTGTGGCAAGCCAGGCGGCGATGGGCGCTGATGACGCTCGGGCCGAGCGAGAACCGGACGGATCAAATCGGTGAGCGACTTAAGCGGACCTGGCAATTCGCCTTTGCCCAGCAGCGCATGAGGCGGTATTGGTGGGCGGGCATCGCGCACATGGCGATCTTCTTCGGCTTCCTCGTGCTGCTGTTTCGTTCGCTGGTCCTTTTTGGGCGGGGGTACTCGGCGGAGTTCGAGTTTTGGGGGATCTTCTCGCACGAGCACGCCTTTGGCATGGCATACTCGTTTGTCAAGGACGTGTTCATCGTCCTCGTGATCCTTGGCACGCTTGTCTTCTGCTACTACCGCCTCGTCGCGAGGCTCCAGCGGATGACGCTGTCGTTCGAGGGCGCCCTGATTCTGCTCATTATCCTGACCATGATGGTCGCCGACGTGCTGTATGACGGCGCCCACATCGTTCGGGCTGCCAACGCGATCGGCGAATCGGTTGCATTCTCGTGGGTGGAGCCCGCCGGTTCGGTCTTTGCCTTGGCCCTGCAAGGCGCCGGCGAGACGACGCTGAAGGTCCTGTTGCACATTGGCTTCTGGACGCACGTTTCGCTTGTGCTGATCTTCCTGAACTTGCTGCCGATTTCCAAGCACTTCCACGTCATCACGGCGATACCGAACGTCTTCACGCAGAGTCTCGCGCCGCGCGGACAACTGCCGACCGTGGAGGACATCGAGGGCAAGATCGAGCGAGAGGAGACGTTGGGCCTGGCCCGGATCGACCAGTTGACGTGGAAGGCCGTGATGGACCTGTACACCTGCACGGAGTGCGGGCGGTGCACGGAGCAGTGCCCGGCGGCGAACACGGGCAAGCTGCTGAGCCCGAAGCAGTTGACGCTCGATCTTCGCGATTACCTGTACAACAACGAGAAGAAACTGGTCGCGGCGAAGCACGGGCAAGCCGGTACACGCAGAGGCGCAGAGGCGCAGAGGACGCAGGGAATCGTCAATCCACAATCCCCAACCCCCAATTGTCAAACGTCAACCGTCGATCGTCCATTGTCATCGGTGGCGGACGATCTTGTCCCGGAGTTCATCAAGCCGGAGGTGGTGTGGGCGTGCACGACGTGCGGGGCCTGCGAAACGGAGTGCCCGGTGTTCATCAAGTATGTGGACAAGATCGTGGACATCCGCCGGAACCTGGTGATGGAGCGGGCGGAGTTCCCCTCGGAGTTGCAGAACGCCTTCAAGGGCTTGGAGACCTGCGGCAATCCGTGGAGCTTCCCGGCGTCGGACCGGGCGGCGTGGACGGAGGGCCTGGACGTGCCGCTGATGGCGGAGAAAGAGGCGGCGGACGTCCTGTTCTGGGTGGGGTGCTCGGCGTCGTTTGACGATCGAGCGAAGAAGATCGCCCGCGCGATGGCGTGTCTACTAAAAGAGGCGGGCGTGGATTTTGCGATCCTCGGCGAGGAGGAGCAGTGCACCGGCGACGCGGCACGCCGGGCGGGCAACGAGTTCCTGTTCCAGATGTTGGCCCAGATGAACGTCGAGACGATGGGCAACTACAAGTTCAACAAGATCGTGACGGTCTGTCCGCATTGCTACAACATGCTGGCGCACGAGTATCCAGACTTCGGCGGGCATTACGAAGTCGTCCACCACTCGGTGTTCCTGTCGCAACTGGTTCGCGAGGGTCGCTTGAAGCTGAAGAGACACATCAACGCGAAGGTGGCGTGGCACGATTCGTGCTATCTGGGGCGGTACAACGAGATCTACGACGCCCCGCGCGAGACGTTGCACGCAATCCCCGGCCTGATCGTATTGGAGCCGCGGGAAACGCGCGACCGGGGGCTGTGCTGCGGTGCCGGCGGTGCGCAGATGTTCAAGGAGGAGGAGGAGGGCAAGGAGAAGGTCTACATCAAGCGCACGGGGCAATTGCTGGAGACGAGGCCGGACGCGCTGGCGTCCGCGTGCCCGTTCTGCCAACGGATGCTGCTGGACGGCCTGGCGGACATGGACCGTGAGGACGTAGCACAATTCGACATTGCGGAGCTCCTCTGGAAGGCGGTCGAGCCGGAGCCCCCAGCAAGTGGCCAAGCCTGAGCCCACAACAGGAGCGACGGAAGCGCCCGCGTGAGCGCGGGCACTAGCGGGCCCTATACTGTTATCATGAGAAACCTTCGAGATTAGCGCAGTTTAAGCTTGAGATTGCCTATGCCGCCGACGCAGATCGGAACCGCGACCGTGAGGGAGCGGTCAGCGTTCACCCTTGAGGAAAGTCGGCAAAGTGGTCATCCCCGTCGGCCACAGGGGGC
>JAFGQA010000074.1 GCA_016935885.1 Phycisphaerae bacterium
CGCCAAACGGCAAGCCGGCAGGCCGGCCAAGCGGCGCAATCGATCATGTTATTTTCGCGCGACGCCTTATCCGTCCGTCAGCCGCAAGATCTCGTTGACAAGCTTTCGGATGCCTTCGTACACCTCCGCCGGGCCACTTGCCAGCATGTAGGCGGGCGTCGTAACGATCTTGTGGGCCTCGTCCGTGACGATCTCCGTCGCCGGACAGTCACGGTGCTTAGCGCCCATGGCGTTGACCGCGCCGGCGACGTTCGCATCGTTGCCGATGGTCATCTTCGGGTGGATGTCCTTCTTGCCGACGATCCGTGCCAGCATGGCCGGGGCGATGCAGATCGCGCCGATCGGCTTTCTGGCCGCCAGCATGTCGCCGGCCAGCCGCTCCACGTCGGGATTGACCGAACAGTTCGGGCCCTCGTCGGCGAAGGTGGACAGGTTCTTGGCCGCGCCGAAGCCACCGGGGAAGATCAACGCGTCGATATCCGCCGCCTTGACGTCCTTGACGTTTTGGATTTCGCAACGGGCGATGCGGGCCGACTCCACCAGGACGTTGCGGGTCTCACTGGCGGGACCGTGTTCGAGGTGGTTCACGACGCCGGCCTGCGGGATGTCGGGCGCGCAACAGACGGCCTTTGCTCGTGCCTGGTCCAAGGCCAACAGCGTGGAAACGGCTTCGTGAATCTCGGCCCCGTCAAGGAATCCACAACCGCTCAGACAAACGGCAATCTTCTTCATCTTCATCGTGATGCCTCCAAGTCGCGATCTCCTACGCGCCGCAGCCAGTGCACTGTCGCACGTCACCTGACGGGTCCGGTTGGGTGCCACGGGCAGCTTGGCTGCCCGTGTCCACTGGCGGGCAAGCCGCCAGTGGCACCCTCGCGCCAGTGGCACCCTCGCGCCAGTGGCACGCTCGCGCCAGTGGCACCCTCGCGCCAGTGGCACGCTCGCGCCGGTGGCACGCTCGCGCCGGTGGCACGCTCGCGCCGGTGGCACGCTCGCGCCAGTGGCACCGTCGTGCTCGTGGCACCCTCGCGCTACTTCGGTCCCATCACGCCGATGGCGATCCCGGAATCGCCGCACGCCCAGCCCACGGATTGCGATCCGTGGGTCTGAGGCGAGGATCTGCGGTCAAGATAGCGCTGTCGTGCTAGAAGTGCAACTCTACCACATCCTTGTCCGTCAGGACATGGGTGTGGTTGACCTGTTGACCATCGTGAACGCCGGAGCCCCAAGCGCGGGCGCTTTTGAGGTTCGCCGCAAGGTCGCGGTGGACCAGGTAGGCCAAGTCCTGCACGGTGCCGCCCATTGGCATGATAAACGGCACGGAGTAATCCACGGGTTTGCCGGGTTTCTTGGAATAAATGCGGATGACGTGTAGCAACTCGAAACACGCCGCCGTCAGGGCGGTGAGCCCCTCGCCTGTCTCGGCCGAGATGGGCAACATCCACAGGTGGCTGTCGAGCAACTCCTTCATGCCCTCGAAGTTGTCGAGGGCGCCCGGCGTGTCACACTTGTTGGCGGCAACGAGCACGCGCTTGGGCTCGACGTCCGGCTCGTCCGTGTCGAATTCCAGTACGGGCTGCGACACCGGCCGCAGGTTACGTCCAAGCAACATCGAGATCGGCTGCTCGAACTGATCGAGCAAGCCGATCGCCGACAGATCGACGACGAGCAGAATGATGTCTGCTGCTCGAAACGCTCCCATCATGCCTGGCTGGGCTTGACCCTTGATGACGGGGGGCATGTCGACGAACTGAATCGGCACGTCCTCGTGATGGGCCATGCCCGGCACGGCGGCGTGCGTCGCGAAAGGGAAGTCGGCCACCTCGACCTTGGCGTCTGTCAGGGCGTGGACGATGGCGCTCTTGCCGACGTTGGCCTCGCCGAGCAAAGTGACCTGTCCCGCGCCCTGCTTCGGCACAGAGAACAAGTCGCGATGACCTCCGCCGTGACGCTTCGGCTGCTGCAATTCCTGGCGGGCGACCTTGATTCGTTGCTTGAGCTGCGATTGGAGTTTCTCGCTGCCCTTGTGCTTGGGCAGGAGACGCAACATCTCCTCCAAGCCTTCGAGCCTCTTCTGCGGCGTGGTGGCCGCGCGATATCGCTCCTCGGCCTTCATGTACTCTGGTGTCTGATTGACAGGCATCGCACCTTCCTTAGGCTACCGACTACCGATATGATAACGCGCCGGAACCGTCAATTGATAAGCGACAGAGCACTGGTTTGTGAAGGCTTCAGCAATGCAACCGAACACCTCGTCTGATCTTCTCGTGGATGATTCACCGGCGGCCAATCGCACCAGCACGGTTCTCGCCCTTGTCGCCGCCGCGGCGCTGGTCGGCAATTGCCTGTTGAACTCCCCGCCCAGGTTCTCCGACAAGCATGGGGCGGATACGTCGCTGCTCAAGCCGGTTGTGACGCTCCTGGCGACGGGTGGTGCATTCCCCACCGTCCGGGGCGTCGAGATCCGTGACCTGATCTTCTATACGGGCGCTGCCATCCTGGCACTCGTCGCGGGCCTCCGCATTGCCTCGACGGACTGGCGGCCGCGCCTCTCCGTCGACGATCTCCTGGACATCCGCCGGCGGGCGGCCAGCCCCTTTTTCTGGTGGATCCTGCTGCTGCTGGTAAGCGTCGTCAGTTCGATGTTCTCCCATGCGCCGGGCGTGTGCAAAGGCCAGACCATCATTCGGTTTCTTCATCTTGCCTGGTGGTGGCCGCTCGCGGCGTTGCTCGCACCACGGCACGTCCGCGGATTGACGGTCGCCCTGTTGGTTGTCCTCGGCGCCACGGCCGGGTTGGGCATCTGGTACTATGTCGAACGGAACCTTGCTGGCACGAGACTCCAATACCCCATCGGCAATGAACTCTGGCTCGCCGCCTGCCTGTTGCCGGGTGTCTTCATTGCAGTCGGGCTGTTTGTCGGTCGCATCGGGGGCAGATCGGTAGGAGGCCAGCAGGACTCGATCCGCGCCGCCACCGATTCGAGTGCACCGGAGGTCGCTGATCCGAGTACGTCCGACGTCCCCGATCCGACTCCGCCGGACACATCCAATCCAAGCAGTCGGGCCGGTTCCGATTCAGGAGAGCCCGAGACCGCGGAGTTGTGTGCACGGGCGGGTGTTGATTCGAGTTCGCCGGACTCTCCTGATTCCGCCGCGTCAGATGCCTCCGATCCGACCACGCCGGCTGGCGCCGATTCCGACGAGTCCGCCACGTCGGGCCCGGACGCGCCAGCTCATTGGCTGTATCTGCTCGGGCTGGTCGTTGTTTGTGGTGCCATCCTTGTGGCACTTGTCCTGACGCACTCGCGGTCGGCCGCCGTCGGTCTGGGTGCAGGGGCCTTCGCGCTCCTCTTCTTCGCCGTCAGGACCAGGACGGCCCGGCTCGTCGTTGTGCTGGTGGCCATGGTTCTGGCGACGGGTGGGGCAGTGATCGTCCAGCACATGAGGACGACGGGCCCGATGGGCACACGGTCTCATTCCATCCGTACGCGTTTGGACTACGCCTGGCCCTATGCCTTGACCCTGTTCTTCGAGAAGCCGGTCGCCGGCCACGGTGACGGATCCTACGCCTTGCTGGCCGGTCAGTATGCCCGCCAGGATCAGTTGGGCGACCCCGGCACGATCAGCTTTGACGAATGGAGCTGGATCGGGCGCACGGACAACGAGTTTCTCCAACTGCTCTCCGAACTCGGCCTCGTCGGCACGATCGCCTTTTGTGCAGCCTTGTTGGTGACGTTCTACCGTGTCCTGCAATACTGCGATCGCGCGAGGGGCGACCCCACCGCCCGCTCGCGCCGATGGCTGGCCATCGGCCTGGCAGGCGCCTTGCTTGCCCTGTTGGCCGAGGAGTTTTGGTCTCCCGCTTTGCGCGAGCCCGGGCTTCCCCCCATCTTCTTGACTGTCTGGGCGGCACTGTGGGTGCTCGGTCGCTCAGAACAGAAGGTCATTGAGCCCGCGTCCGCGGACAAGCGACTCGGCAACTTCGCCGTGCGCATGGGCGGCGTAGCTGCCGCCGTCTGCGCCGTGATTCTTGGCTACTTCGGGATCCAGGACTGGCGCGGGGCTCGAGCCCGTTACGAGGCCGATGTTAGTCTGACGTCGCAGCGCTATGCCGAGGCCGTTCCGCTCGCCGAGTTTGCCGCGAACAACCGGCTCGATCCTTTTCGCAGGATCATTGCCCAGGTTGTTTCCGTCTGGGCTCGATCTGGCGAGTTCCAGGAGATGCTGAGGACGTCCGACCTGCCGCCTACGGATCAGGACCTCGCCTTTGCCCAGGATTCTCTCGCAAGCCTGACGCGACTGGATAACGTGGCGCCGAGCTTCCTCAGTTCGTCGCGCCTGCGTTCCGAACTGTTGTGGAACCTGGCTGAAGCATACCACCGTCGCGGACAGACGAGCTACGAGCGCGAATGCCTGAAGGAGTGCGTCATCGCTTGGATGCGGCAGCGCGCGGAGGAGCCATTCCGCCTGGACATCGTCGAGAGGCTGTGGAGTCTTCTGTACACCGTGGAGGAGAAGTGGGAGAAGCTTGGGGGGAGGGCCGAGGAGTTGCTGGACGTCAAGCGCAACAGTCAGACGCGATACCGGCTGGACTGGCTGCGCGACCTCATGCGCAACGGCGAGATCGCTCCCGGGTTTCTTCCTTTGTTTCAACAGGTTCTGGTTCAGGAGGATTTTGTGCCGGCGGTGCAGGACTTCTTGAACGTGGCCGGGCAGGACGTGGAGAGGCCGGCGTCTCAATGGCGAGATCAGCTTTCGCCGGAGACGTTTCGCATCGCCGCCTTGGCCAAGGCAATCACTGGACAGCCCGACGAGGCGGCCAAGCTGGCCGGCACGGCGGTGGAGCTCTACGACAAAGCGGGCCCCCGCCTGTTCGCCGCGCACGCCGCTGCGCTGGACGAAATGGTCAAGTACGGTTTTGCCGCGGACCCGACGGCCCACACAGACGAGAACCTCGCTCAGTTGGCAGGAGCGCAGGCGATTCTTCAGGGACCGGTCGATGCGGCACGACCTCTACCGGGCCCGCTGGGCGAGACGCGGCTCAGCATTCTGCTCGCCGTCGGCCGTGAAGAAGAGGCACAGGCGCAGATCCGCCTGCTTCATCCCCAGAACGAAGCGCCGCCGCATGAGCAATTGGCCGTGGCCTATGTCGAATTGGTCAAGCAGTTTGTGGGCACGCCCCGGTACACGGATCTGGCCCTACGTTGGGTGCAACGCGCAGACGAGCTTGTGTTTCGGCTGCCGGATGCTTGTGGTTTGCGCGTCCGCCTGTTTCTGCAGAAAGGCGACGACGCCCAAGCGCTGGCTTCCGCCAATGAACTCATTGGCTTGGTGCCGGAGCGAGAGGCAGTGTACAAGTACCTGAGTGATCTGGAGGCGCGATATCCTGGCAGCGGGATGTGGGCCGAACTTCGGCGACAGCACCCCGACCTGCCGCCTCCCCCGATCCAGGACGCGTCACAGGCCACGACGCAACCGTCAAAGGTCGCTGCCGGGGGTGGAGACGATGCGGCCGCCACCACCACGATGCCCGACGGCAAGCCAGGAGGCTAGGGCAGTTCACGCTTGCCTGCGACTGTGGCACAGACGTCTCGCCCGTGGATTCACCACCGAGACGGCGGTGCCACAGGTGCATTTAACCGTGAGGTGCTTTACAGCATTTCACGTTTGAATGTAGCGTCGCCCCTTGTGGGCGGCGCAGTGAAATGCTACCGAAGCAGGCGCCGGGGACAAGCCCCG